>DASYKE010000077.1:0-20202 GCA_035995725.1 Burkholderiaceae bacterium
GCCAATTGCTCTGCCCCATCAGTCGCCGCCAAACCGATCACGGTTGCGCAATCGCCTTTTTTAAGCAAGGCAAGATGATGCACTTCATTTTGCATCAGGCTATTGGGGAAACTCGCAGACATCGTTCGCTTTCCAGAGTAATCAGAACTTGCAGCATTCGTCATGACTTCGCTGCTTGTTCGTCATGACTTTGCCGCTTGGATACTCAGTATATCACCTGAATGATAATAATTCTCAATAATATTCGCAATTGGAACACGAATTCATTGTGTATGATCAGACTCGTTGCAATTTCTAAACACGGATTTTCTTCACTGCCGGAACAGCGGTCCTTAACAGCATTCCCTTTATGGATACATTTAAAAAACACTTAAAAACGATGCTTTTTCCGGTCCAAATACTTTCATCAAGCTCCAAGGCTGGAATCATCCATGACCTGCCATAAAAAATGGCCCAGTTTGGGACTGGGCCATATAACTGCGGGGATTTCTGTGATGTTCCAGGCTACGTCAAAAGCTCTGCCGGCAACGGATCGAGGTAATTGCCCTCTGGCCGGCGAAGAAGTCGGCGTTAATATGCCTAATCCATCGTGGTCGTCAGGCCGACGCCCCGCGCGGAAGATTTACAACCGGCTGTACGCCTGGCGTTATCGACGCTGGAGGCAGCGATCACACCGGAACACGTCGATATGACAGAAACACAGACGACCTTCCGGCTGTCGATGGCGGACTCGACTGCGTCGCTCCTGCTGAGTGGCCGGGGCAAACTCCATGAAGCAACGTTGAACTGCAGTAACGTTCAATTGCAAGCTACGTCGGATTGCATGCAAATCCGGAGGCGATAGGCCCTTGCCGGGAGCCGGGCAGAACCATGATGCCATGGACCATGTCCGGCGCCTGTCAGCGAGCCATGCATCTCCCCTTCTCTTTGGTTTCTATCACGTCATCCGTTGATAACAACCAATGCCCAAGAAGGGTCTTCCTCGTCGATTCGCGCTTAACGAGAGACGGCCACGTCCCCGAAAAAGCCAATCTGAAGGCTTGACGCCCCTCTGCGTGCCGTTTTCAAAAATTGCTCTGCGGATTGTTGATCAAAGAGTTCACGTGCCGTTTGTTCAAACAGACGAAGCCAGCGCTCAAAATGCGCCGGTTCCATGCCAGTCAGGGCCATGTGGGTGCCATAGACGTTCCCCTTAAAGCTATTCGATCCGAGTACAACCGCGGACCAGAATTCGACCAGCTTTGCCATGTGGGTGGGATAGACGTTCCCTTTGAAGCTATTCGATCCAGGCACAATCGTGGACCAGAATTCGACCAGCTTTGCCTGGTGGGGCGCCCAGTCGTCACCGAGCGCTTTATTGAAAACCGGGCTTAATATTTCGTCGTCGCGGACGCGGTCATAAAATACCTGGACCAGATCCTGAATGGATTCATATGTAATTTCTATATGCATGAAACTGAACGTTAAATGATTAAAAATCCGGCTTGACGCGCAGCTTCCACGCTCCAGATCCGGAATTTTCTTTTTCTTCCAGCTCTGCGATGCGCGCCCGAAGCGTGCGCTCCGAAAGATGGCGGGCGGCGGAATCCCGGCCCACGGCGAACGCGCCGACGACGGTCCCATTCTCCGCCTTCACCAATCCGAAACTCAGGTCCACATACAACTTGCTTCCGTCCTTGTGAACTGACCGGGTCGTCCGCACTTTGTTCTTGTATTTTTCCTGGCCTGTGTCGAGCGCTTTCTGGAAGCCGTCCCAGTGGGCGCGCCGGAATCGTTCCGGAATGATCACATCAAGGCTATTGCCCAGGACTTCGGCGGCGGAATACCCGAAGAGGGTCTCGGCGCCGCGGTTCCAGAGTTGGATCGCTCCCTCACAGTCAGCAAAGATGACGGCATCCTGCGCCTGTTCCACAATAGCCTGAAATAAATTCAAATTACCGTTCTCAAACTCGTGCGCCGATTGCATCTTTATTTCCCCTTCCCGCAGTTTGCAATAAAACGTGGCATCTGCACTTGCCGCCTTCTTTCTCTTCGCAGAGGATCGATAAAGGTCCCGATTTCCCGGCGCCTATTCGGCTCCCTACTTTCGCGTCACCCTTTATCAAACGTTGAAGGCTAGCGAAATACCATCACAGGGATCTTTGAACGTGCCAGCACTCTTTGCGTTTGACTGCCAACGAATAATTTATTCCAGCCCTTGCGCCCGTGCGTCGCCATGAAAATAACGTCGCACTTGAATGCATCAATGGCCTTGAGGATTTCGGCCGAAGGACTGAACGAAAGTGCGGTGTGAGTTTCACACGGCACGTGCCCCGCTGTCGCGACGTCGACTACTTTTTGAACGTACAATTGCGCCAATTCTCGAACATGCTTCTCATAATCAGCCGAATCGGGCATGACGGATACACCTTCTGCGAAGGCGGTGTAGGGAATAGGTTCTGCTACGGAGATGGCTACTATTTTGCCATGATTGATTGAGGCAAATTCGACGGCAGAACGAATGGCATTATCCGACATCGGAGAGCCGTCTGTCGGAACGAGAATTGTATTGAACATATTTTTTCCTTCCTGTTGAAGCCTGACGGGATGCATACCGATTATTCGAGCCCCACGCCTTGCTGTTTTTTCCTTTCGGCGACAATCTCGTTCACCACTTGCGGATCCGCGAGTGTCGAAACGTCCCCGAGGCTGTTGTAGTCGCCCTGTGCGATCTTGTGGAGAATCCGGCGCATGATCTTGCCGGATCGGGTCTTGGGCAAATTGGATGCCCATTGAATTACGTCGGGACTGACGATGGAGCCGATTTCCTTTCGCGTCCAGTCGGTGAGTTCCTTCTTCAATTCCTCACTGGCAGACTCGCTTGCATTGAGCGTCACGAACGCGTAGATGCCTTGCCCTTTGATGTCATGCGGGAAGCCTACAACCGCCGCTTCCGCAACCTTCGGATGAGCGACCAAAGCGCTCTCCAGCTCGGCTGTACCAAACCGATGGCCGGAAACATTGATTACATCGTCTATGCGGCCGGTAATCCAATAGTACCCGTCCGCGTCGTGACGACAACCGTCGCCGGTAAAGTAAAGACCAGGATAGCTCGTGAAGTAAGTGTCGATAAAGCGCTGGTGGGCGCCGTACAAGGTACGCATCATGCCCGGCCCGACCTGCCGCAAGCATAAATTGCCGCTGCCCTCACCGTGAATCTCGTTGCCTTCGTCATCCATCAGCACTGGCTCTACACCGAAGAATGGTTTTGCCGCAGATCCCGGCTTTAACGCCGACGCGCCGGGAAGCGGCGTGAGCATGATGCCGCCGGTCTCCGTTTGCCACCAGGTGTCGACAATCGGGCATCTCTTCTCGCCGACGACGTTGTAATACCAGAGCCAAGCCTCGGGATTGATCGGCTCGCCAACGCTGCCCAAAAGACGCAGCGATTTCCGGCTGGTTTTCTTGACGGGACCTTCGCCTTGACGCATCAGCGCTCGAATCGCGGTCGGGGCCGTGTAAAGGATATTGACGCCGTGCTTGTCGCACACTTGCCAAAAACGCGAGGCGTCCGGATAGCTCGGGATACCTTCAAACATCACGCTGATTGCGCCGTTGACGAGCGGCCCATAGACGATGTAACTGTGCCCGGTAACCCAACCGATGTCAGCGGTGCACCAGTAAACGTCGCCGTCGTGATAGTCGAACGCATATTGATGGGTCAGCGAAGTGCACACCAGATATCCGGCGGTCGTGTGCAGCACGCCTTTCGGTGCGCCGGTGGAACCGGAGGTATAAAGAATAAATAACGCGTCTTCCGCCGACATCGGTTCTGGCGGACATTCAGCGGGTTGGCGCCGCAACAAGTCGTGCCACCCCACATCGCGCCCGTGCGTCCACTCGACCGGGTCGCCACCATTTCGCTCAAAGACAACGCATTTGCCAATCGATGGACACGACTCGAGCGCTTCGTCCGCGCTTGCCTTGAGGGGGATCTTGCGTCCACCACGCCGCACCTCGTCGGCGGTGATCAGGATCGAGGATTCACAGTCCCGGATCCGGTTTGCGAGCGCGGCTGCTGAAAAGCCGGCAAACACCACGGAATGAATAGCGCCGATGCGCGCGCAAGCGAGCATTGCCACTACCGCCTCGGGGATCATCGGCATGTAGATCGTGACGCGGTCTCCTTTTCTCGCACCGAGTTCCTTCAGCCCGTTCGCGCATCGGCACACCTGGGCAAACAGTTCGGCGTAGGAAACCGCGCGACTCTCGCCGGGGTCGTCGCCTTCCCACAATATCGCGGTCTGACTGGCGCGCTGCGGCAAATGGCGGTCCAGGCAGTTGTAGGCGGCATTGAGCCTGCCGTCATAAAACCATTTGATGTGAACACGATCGGGCTCAAAAGAGCAGTCACGGATTTTTTTCGGCACCCGGAACCACTCGAGGCGATTGGCATGTTCGCTCCAGAACCCGTCGGGGTCCTCGATGGATCGCAGATATTCCCGGCGGTAAGTGTCCGCATCAATCCAGGCGTTCCGGCTCCACTCGCCTGGCACGGGAAATATTGTTTCATGCGACATGCCGCCTCCTTACGTTTTTGCCGATGCGTGTCCAGCGTACTCTCGGTCGCTGCTGATATCGCGTCTGAAGGTTTCAGTGATAAAGAGCGAACCCACGACAAACGCTATCCCCGCCACGACCATCGGGTAGTAGAGGCCCGCGTAGATGTTGCCGGTTGCCACAACCACGGCGGTCGCGATCAGCGGCACGAAGCCGCCGAACCAGCCGTTCCCGATGTGATAAGGCAGCGACATCGAGCTGTAGCGTATGCGCGTCGGAAACAGCTCGACCAGGAATGCCGCGATCGGCGCATACACCAGCGTCACGTAAATCACCAGCACCACCAGCAGCGCGACGACCGCCACATGGTTGATGCGCGCCGGATCGGCTGCAGTCGGATAATTCGCCGCCTTCAGCGTTTCGCCATACGCCTTGGCGTCGAAGCCTTTGACCTCGGCCGAGCCGACTGACATCACCAGCGGTTCACCCGCCCTGGCATCGGCATGGCTGTAAGGTACCCCGCTCTTGGCGAGGAAATCGCGCGCGCTGTCGCAAGACTTGCCGCAGTCTTTGCCGTAGACCACGACCGGACTGGCGATGACGGCTTCTTCCAGCGCCGGATTTGCGTAATGAGTCAGCCCCTGGAAGATTGGAATATAGGTCAGTACCGCGAGCAGGAATCCCAACATCATTATTTTCTTGCGGCCGATCCTGTCGGACAGGGCGCCGAACACGAGGAAAAACGGCGTTCCGATCAACAGCGCGATGATGATCCATGTATAAACGGTTACATAGTCGACTTTCAATACGCCGATCAGGAAGAACAATGCATAGTACTGGCCCGTGTACCAAACGACGCCTTCACCCGCGACCGCGCCGAATAGCGCCAGCAGTACGATTTTCAGGTTATACGCATGGGTGAAACTTTCCCTCAGCGGTGCCTTTGAGGTCTTGCCCTCCTCCTTGATGGCCTGGAAGACCGGCGATTCCTGCAGCTTCAACCGAACGTATATCGAGACGCCGAGCAAAACCGCCGAGAGCAAGAACGGAATGCGCCAGCCCCACTCGGCGAAATCGGCAGGACTCATATTGAGGCGGCAAGCGAGGATCACGACCAGAGACAACACGATGCCGAGGGTGGCCGTAGTCTGGATCCAGCTCGTCGCGTAACCGCGCCGTGTGCTCCCCGCGTGCTCCGCGACATAGGTCGCTGCGCCGCCATATTCGCCGCCGAGCGCAAGACCTTGCGCCAGGTGCAGGGTCACCAATAGAACCGGCGCCCACCAGCCGATGGACTCGAAGGTGGGCACCAGGCCAGTCAGGACGGTTGCAAGGCCCATGACCACAATGGTGATGAGGAAGGTGTACTTTCGGCCGATCTTGTCGCCAAAGCTGCCAAACAGCAGTGCACCGAACGGGCGCACCGCAAAACCGGCGCCGAATGTCGCCAGACTCGCGAGCAACGCCGCGGTTTCATTACCTGGCGGGAAGAACAGCTTACCGAAAAACACTGCCAGGCTGCCGTAAAGATAGAAGTCGTACCATTCGAAGACGGTACCAAGCGAGGACGCCAGGATGACGCGCTTCTCTTCGGGATTGAATACTGAACCGTCCGTCTGCACCTGCGCCTGCGTTGTTATCGTTGTCATGTGCTGCTCCTTTGTTTGCCAACATCGGGCATCTGGTGGACCGCAAAGTGCGCTTTTTGAGGCGCTGCCACCACAACAGCAGACGAAACAGGCGATCTGCGGTCTGGCACATGGGAGCGCCGTCTACGTGGCGATTCGGCTGCTGCAGACTTCTTGTGCCACGGTAGTAATGATTCTAGTTTTCGGGTTAAATGGTGTCTAAGGAAATTTATTAGCTATTTGGTGCAATATTTTTGCTTCAAAAAGTAATTAAACCTGTCAGGCGGGGTCATGGATACCGAGATCGTTCGCACCTTTCTGGAAATCGTGGACTGCGCGAGTTTCAGCCGCGCTGCTGAAAAACTGCATGTTGCCCAAACCACGGTAAGCGCGCGCATTCGCCTGCTGGAAGAGCGCCTCGGACGCCCCTTGTTGGTCCGCAACAAAGCGGGCGTATCGCTGACGGCCGCTGGCGAGCAGTTTTTGCGCTATGCGCCGACCTTTCTGCAGCTTTGGGAACGCGCACGCCACCAGGTTGCGGTGCCGCCTCGCCGGCAAGCGGTGCTCGCTATTGGCGGCGAACTGAGCTTATGGAATCCGTTGCTTCTCAACTGGCTCGTGTATATGCGAAGAACGGCGCCGGAAATTGCGCTTCGAACCCAGCTCGGGCTGCCCGAAGACCTGACAACCCAGGTGGTAAACGGGGTGCTCGACATTGCCGTCCTGTATGCGCCGCAGTATCGTCCGGGCCTTGAGGTCGAGTTGCTGTTTGAGGAAAAGCTTGTTCTTGTGACGACTCACCCCGGCCCGCAGGAGTCCGCGGAATCAGACTATGTGTATGTGGACTGGGGGCGCGATTTTGCGTTGCATCATAGTCAAAGCTTTCCCGATTTGGGAAATCCCGGCCTTTTCGTAGGCCTTGGACCGCTGGCGCTCAGTTATATTCTGGAGGTCGGCGGGTCAGGTTATTTCCGCAAGCGCGCGGTACAACTCTTCCTCAAAACCGGGGCATTGCGGCTGGTGCCGGATGCACCTGAGTTTTCCTATCCGGCCTACGCGATCTATGGAACCAATGCAGATCCCTCTCTGGTCCGTATAGCGCTGGATGGACTGCGCGATGCCTCCGGCACGGATCAGCCAAAACCGCCAAAAAAACGTAGAGCGGCAGTAAAGACAACAACTTGACAGACATCGCCGCGCTGGCCGGCTTCCCGTTTCATCATCGGCCTCACATCGCGAGGAAGCCGCATGCTTACGTCGATGTCGAATGATGGGTTAAATGAGCGCATGGAGACAAGCCGGTTCTCCAACCGGTCAGCGCATCAAGGCATGCGGCCTTGTTTGACCCATAGCTGAACAGGCGGTCTTTGCCATTGTTGCCGTGCATAGGCGGCGAGCCTCTCGGGCACCGTATCGCCATTCATGACGAGGCGATTAAGCATGAGCGCGAGATCGGTGTCGGCGATGCACCAGTCGCCGAACAGATTCCCGGCCCCGCTCGCCAGTAGCGCATCGGCGGCGCCAAAGAGCTTTTCGGCTGACGCTTTTGCCTCTGGTGAAAGCGGTTTGTCGGTGGGCTTGAAGAACACGACCTCGGTAGAGCGTTCCTGCCGAACGGGCATGAAGTCGCTGCGCAGCCAGGCTTGAATTTGGCGCGCCCTTGCACGGGCATGCATGTCACGCGGATATATGGCGGCATGCTGAGGGCTTGGGAACCGTTCTTCAAGGTACTCGGAAATGGCAGACGACTCAGACAGGCTGAAGTCGCCATGGACGAGAGTCGGGACGCGGCATGTGAGCGAGGTTGCTCGATAGCCTGCTGCGTAGTTCTCGCGCGCCGCGAGGTTCAACCTCTGGACGCCAAAAGGCAGACCTTTCTCTTGCAGCGAGACGAAGGCCGACATCGCGTATGGACTTACGAAATTCGAGTCGATGTAGAGCGTAAGCTGATTCGTTGGCAAAGGTTCCTCCTATGGGAAGTTAACGGTGCGGTGCGGTGCGCACCCCATCCCTGTTAATTGATGAGTCAGGGTGCATTTTACTTGCCTACGCTTGAACACACCTACCCTCGTCGCCAGCTCTGTGAGAAACGGAGCAAGTTAATTGCCCTCTGGCCGGCGACGAAGCCGCCCTCAATATATCTGATCCATCGTGGTCGTCAGGCCGACGCAGGTTTGTCTGCCAGATCGTCGGTGAAGCCGATGCGGCCTTATTCCGCCTTGATGTTCGCTGTCTTGATCAGTTGGCCCCACTTCGCCACTTCCTCCTTCTGGAACGGCCCGAGTTCGGCCGGTCCTGCGCCCGACGGTTCGACGCCCAGAGCGACGAGACGCGTTTTGATCTCGGGTTGCTGGATGATCTTGCCGATCTCGCTGGCCATCCGGTCAATGATGGGCTGCGGCGTGCCGGCCGGCGCGAATATCGCCTGCCACGACACGATCTCGTAACCGGTCAGGCCGGCCTCGGCCAGCGTCGGCACATCCGGCAGGCTGGCGGCGCGCTTGCTCGACGTGACCGCCAGCGCGCGCAGCTTGCCGGACTGGACTAGCGGAACGGCGGCTACGATGTTTTCGAACACCATCGTGACTTCGTTGCCGAGCAATGCCTGCATCGCAGGCGCGCTGCCTTTGTACGGCACATGCAGCAAGCTGATGCCGGTCATCGATTTGACCAGTTCGCCCGACAGATGCTGCGAAGTGCCGTTGCCCGACGAACCGAAGGCCAGCCCATCCGGTTTCGCCTTGGCCGCCGCGATGACGTCCTGCAGGCTGCGATACGGGCTGCTTGCATTGACCACCAGCACATTCGGCAAGGTGCCGATCAGCGTGACCGGCTGAAACGCCTTGACCGGGTCGTACGGCATTTTCGAATACAGGCTGGCATTGATCGCATGCGAACTGATGGTGCCGCCGACGAAAGTGTAGCCGTCGGGAGCGGCCTTGGCGACGTAGTCGGAACCGATGTTGCCGCCGGCGCCCGGCCGGTTTTCGATGATCACCGCGGTGCCGAGCGCCGGTCCGAGCTTTTGCCCGATCAGCCGCCCCAGCACGTCGGTGGTGCCGCCGGCGGCGAAAGGTACTACGTAGGTGATGTTCTTGCTCGGCCATTTGTCCTGCGCCTGCACGGGGGCAAGGCCGGTGAGTGCGGCGATACAGGAAAGCGCGACGAGATACTTGCTGAATGTCATGGTTGCTGTCTCCTTGTTGAGTTTATTCGGTCTGCGCCGATAATCGATCATGGACATGTCGAGATGACAAGATAACATAAGCAATGCTCGCTTGACAGCAACGTGTCAATGCCTTGCATGCCGCATGAAGACTGTAGCTATCCACACATTCAACAGAATGGATAAAGACGACAGGTCAGTTCTTCTCGGGAATTGCGCAGTGGAAGCTCACGGCCAAGGTGCGTCGCGGGCGCTGCAAGAATTGATGGTAATTATGTAGGGCCGGTTCGATGTCTGCACAGGCCAGGAAAGAGCCCATCAACGAGGCCGGACAGGACCCTCTTGCCGACATGACGCTGCTTCTTTTGAAGAGCGCAGCAGGCGTATCAAATTCTCCCGGTCGCCTTGTCCGGGCGTCAGGGGTGCGCTCCATAGCCTCCGTAACGTCAATTATCGGCTACTCGTCTTTTTCGTATAAATGCGTTGAACTGTGCGCTGGGAATCGGCCGGCTAAACAGATAACCCTGGTAAGCATGGCATCCATGGCCAGCCAGGAAATCTCGCTGCGATTCGGTTTCAACTCCTTCGGCGATGACGGCTAAACCCAAGCTCTGTGCCAGGCGGACGATAGCAAGTACGATAGTAGAATCGTCCGGGTCGATCAGCATATCCCGAATAAAAGACCTATCGATCTTCAGCTCGTCGAGCGGCAGACGCCTTAGATAAGATAGCGAGGAATAACCGGTGCCGAAGTCGTCCAGCGCGAATTTTACGCCCCTGCTCTTGAGTGCGATCATTTTGCTGATCGTGTCCTCCACGTCGCTCACCAAAAGACTCTCGGTTAATTCCAGTTTCAATAGCAGCGGATTGGCGCCCGTATAATTGAGCACTGTGAGCACATGGGAAACGAAGTCAGGATGGTGAAGCTGCCGTGCGCTGACATTGACTGCCATACTGAGCCTGGCGGTTTCCGGACAGGCCGCCCATGCAACCAGTTGGGCACATGCGGTTTCCAGCACCCATTGGCCAAGAGGCTCGATTAGCCCGGTTTCTTCTGCCAGGGGAATGAATTCGACAGGAGAAATCATCCGCTGTCCATGCTGCCATCTCACCAGGGCCTCTGCGCCTGTCACATAACCTCCGCTATTTAGCTGAGGCTGATAATGAAGAACGAACTCCTTTTCGCGCAAACCTTGTCGAAAGTCAACCTCCAGCGCGGCACGGGCAATAGCGCTGGATTGCATAGCCGGATCAAAAAAGCGCATGGCATTGCGACCGGCGGCCTTGGCCTGATACATTGCAAGATCGGCCTGCTTCAACAATTCGTCGACACTGCCTGCGTGGTTATTGAATAAGGTAACGCCGAGACTGGGAGTGCAATAGTGTTCATACTCGGCGAGTTGATAAGGCTGCTTGAAAGCCCTCAGTATTTTTTCTCCAATGGCCTCTGCCCCGGTCGCGGCATCGTCGGAATTTTCGCCCAGGCCCTCCAAAAGCACCACGAACTCGTCGCCCCCCAAGCGGGCGACGGTGTCACGCGTGCCCACGCATCTTAAAAGACGCTGACCGACTTGTTGCAGCAGCTGATCGCCCTTGTCATGACCGAACGTGTCATTTAACGTTTTAAAATTATCCAGATCGATCAGCATCAGCGCGGCCATGCGCTCGCGGCGCGCGCTGAGCGCTATCGCATGCTGCAGCCTGTCCAATAAAAGTTGTCGGTTCGGCAGTCCGGTCAACGTGTCGTAAAAAGCGAGTTGATGAATTTCGCGCTCATTTTCCTTACGCCGGGTGATGTCTGTATTAATGGCGAGAATCGATTTTGGCTGGTTATCGTCATCTCTTACCAATGTCCAATGGCATTCGATAACTAAAAAACTGCCGTCTTTGCGTTTTTGCCTAGTTTCGCCCGCCCATTCACCGAACTCAAGCAATTTACTGTAGGCCTCGTGAAAGGGCGCATTGTCGTTAAAGTGCAGCTCTTCTACTGATCGCCCAAGCGCTTCATTTTCTGTCCAGCCATAAAGACGTTCAGCGCTTTTATTCCAGAACAAGATACGATGATCCAAACCATGGACGATGATGGCGTCCTGGGCCTTGTCGAGCAGGGACGCCTGGTCGCGGATGCGGGCATCGGCCTCCTGGCGTTCCAATTCACCTGCTGCACGAGCAACAAAAATCTGGAGCGTAGTCGAGACCAGGCCGGGTTCCCTTAACGGCTCGCGAAATAGCACAAACAATATTCCCATGGGCTGGCCGGCAGAATTGTCGAGCCGCTGACCTGCATAAGCTCGCGCGCCCAACCTTGCGGGCAATGGAGCGCGTGGAAAACGGTCAATAATATTATCCTGAACTATCCATTCGGCTTCATGGATAAGCCGCTCGCACGGAGTGCCCTCAATCAGATAATCGAAGTTTTCCGTGACTTTTCCATCGATTATTGCCGTAATGGTTCGTGCGCGATATGGTTCGCCTGGCAGCAATCGCGCCACAAAACCGGCCTGCGCGCCTAATGCTTCGGTCATATTGCGAGTCAGTTGCTCGAAAAACCGGATGCCCGTATGGGCCGAAACACTTGCAGCAATTTTGATCACTGCGGCTTCCATTCTTCGCTGCCTTTCCTTGGAGCGAAGGCCATCAATATTGAAAGCGACGTTGTCCGCCAATTTCTCCAATAACTTGACTTCCTCCGTCGTGGCTGGATGGCTTTCGCTCGAATAGAGAGCCAGGATGCCAAAGGTGCGCTCCTTGTCACGGAGCGGCAGGCAGATCCCGCTACGATAACCGCGCCTGCTTGCCGAATCGCGCCATTGGGAAAAGATCGGGTCTTGCGTGATGCTGTCGACTACGATCGGCTTTCCGCTTCGAATCGTTCGGCCTGCAGGTCCCAGGCCCGCCGGTTCATCCTCGGACCAACTCGCTTTGAGTCCCGCAACGTAGGCGGCATCTTCACGGCTTCCGGCCTGGGCGACAGGTTCTATCGAACGCACCTCATCGTCCTTCGCATAGCCGATCCATGCGGCGCTGTAGCCGCCAATGTTGGTCACGAGCTGACAGATCTCCTTGAGCAAATCCTGTTCGTTTTCCGCTCGCCCAACGGCTTCATTGCAGCGACTGAGCAACTGCAGCGCCCGATTAATACGTGCAGACTCCAGGGCAGACTGCTTGCGTTTGGTGATATCGCGGATTGAAGCACTGAAGATCAAGTGGCCATCTTGTTTGATCGGGACAATGGACAGTTCGACAGGAAACTCGTCGCCGGAGCGCCGAAGTCCGACGATTTCCAGCCGGCGACCGATTACCGCGCCAGGCAGGCCAATTCCCGTGTTCATCCGTTCCATGCCACGCCGATGGGCATCGCGGTAAGCGACGGGGATAATGGTCTCATCAAGACGCAATCCAAGCGCCTCCTCGCTTGTCCAGCCGAAAATCACTTCCGCCTGTCGGTTCCATTGAATGATCTGCCCGCTGAAGTCTATCGCGATATGGGCATCAAATGTGTTATCGAGAATGAGTCGCAGCCGTTCCTCGCTCGCACGCACCTTGGCCTGTGCGTTCTTGCGTCTGCTGATATCACGGAAATAAATCGCCAGTCCCTCCTCGGAAGGATAGGCATGCACTTCCAGCCAACGGTTCAACTGAATGGAAAAGTCTTCAAATACCACAGTGCAGTTGTCTCGAACAGCCCGCAAGTACTGATGATGAAAGACGCTCCCTACGGTTTTCTTGAAGGTATCCCAAATTACTGTGCCGAGGATATCGTTGCGCGTTACGCCCAGGATACGCTCCGCTTCTCTGTTAACGTAGGTAAAGCGCCATTCACGATCAAGCGTAAAAAATGCATCGGTGATGCTTTCCATCGTGGTTGTGAGCCGGCTTGCAAGCCGGCTTATTTCCCCATGAGCCAGCTTGCTGTCGTGAATGTCGGTAGCTGTGCCATACCACTTGATGATCTTCCCGGTATCGTCCTTGATTGGCCGCGCCTGTACGGAATGCCAGCGAAAGCTTGCATCAGCGGCACGGAATATGCGGTACTCAACTGCAAACACACGGCCTGAAGCAACTGCTTCCGTCCAGGCTGCCAATACGTAGTCCAGATCTGCCGGATATACGATTTTGATCCAGTTCTGGCTGGATGCATCGAGTGTGCCGAGCCCGGAATAATCAGATACCGCACGGTTGCCGTGGTCAATTGTTCCATCAGGCTCTGCTACCCACACAATCAGAGGCATTGCATCGGCAAGTTGGCGAAATCGCATTTCGCTATTGTTTAATGCTTGCTCGGCACGCTTCTTCTCCGTTATGTCCTGACAGGCGCCTTGCAATCGGATGATCGCCCCGCCGGCGTCACGCACTGCATGGCCGGTCGAGCGAAGCCAAATCTGAAGATCTTTAGCCGTAGAATATTCAAACTCATGATCAAAAGACGTGCCGTCGCGGACGCAGGTGGCCAATGCGGCTTTAATCGTCTTTCGACAGGCAGGCATTCGAAATTTGAGTCCGTCTTCCGCTATAAACGACGCGCCGGTCGCAAGCTCCAGAATCGAAGCCAGTTCCTCCGACAAGATTGTCCGTCCTGCAGACAAGTCTATTTCCCAGCTTGCTATTCCCGCTGCCTGGCTGACGATCTGAACAACCGCGGCATTTTTCCGATTGCGCTCTCCGGATAAATTTCCGGGCATGTTGTGCTGACGACGCAGTTCGAGTTGCACCATTACCTGCTCGGCCAGGGTTTTCAGTACTTCGATCTGGTCATTGTTGAGGCTATGGGGAATTCGATCCAGAACTGCAAGCGCACCCAGCGCAAAACCGTCAGGCGAGATTAATGGCACACCCGCATAGAAACGAACGCAAGGGTCGCCGACGACCAGCGGATTTTTTGCAAAAAGCGGCGCTTCGTGTGTGTCCGAAACGATAAGCAAATCTTTGCAACGAATGGCTTGCGCAGAGAACCCCACATCCCGGGCTGTCTCATGCAAGCCCACGCCGATCACCGACTTGAACCATTGGCGTTTTTCATCGACTAGCGTCACGCTTGCGATCGGTGTGCCGCAAACGTGTGCTGCAAATCGTGTCAAGCGATCGAACTGGGGTTCAGGCAGTGTGTCAAGAACGTTATATGCTTTGAGAATTTCAAGCCTTTTTTTCTCGTCCTGATCTGTCTTGTACATATTATCTTTCTTATGAACAGCAAGCCCTATGTCAACAACCTTCATAAGACTTATCTGTTGATTTCATGCTTCCATAACAATTTCCCTAGTGCAATAAATATACTCACTAATTTGAACTTTGTTAAGATAAATCAACGTGTTATCCATGCTTATAATTCCTGAAGGTTTTATCGAGGTTTTTTGCCAAAGCAGAAAGTAATGCAGACTGTTTAAATTAAGTTAACGGAATTGGCGATGATTGAAAACTTGATGCTGTGCTGCCAGAAATAGATGTGTTAAACACATCATTGATCGACTTCCATGATTGGCAATTGTTCATTGAGCCAGTCCAAAATAATTATGCCAGTGGAGTCGAGAATATTTCATCTGCTGGACACTTCCCGAGGGGTTCCAAGCTACGTTAACAGCTTTGGGAGAAACGAAGGCAGGTGAGGATGAATGGTAGAAAAGGCGGCATTCGTTGTCCGCGATCCCGACGGGCTCCGATTTCTCCGGCTGCAAGCGCCGATCACGACTGCCGGGCGTGAATGCTAATCAACAGCAATTTCAATACGGTTGCGGCCGCTTTTCTTGGCAAGGTAAAGCGCCTTGTCGCTGCGGGTAAGAGATGCGTCAGCGCTCGCATCGGTCATATTCATAACAGCAATACCGATACTCACTGTCATTGAAATTGTTTCATCGCCCTCGACGAAAGGCGTTTCAGCGATCTGTTTCTGCACTCGCTTGGCAAAGATATTTGCCTCATTGACACTCGCGCCGGACAGAACGACTGCAAACTCTTCGCCGCCTACTCGGCCCACGGTATCATTCTTGCGCAGTTCATGACGCAGAATGGTTGCGAAATGCTTGAGTGCCAGGTCACCTATGGCATGACCGTAACTGTCGTTGATTATTTTAAAATGATCAAGATCACACATCAAAACTGCTGTACGCGTGCCCGGCATGCGCTGAATTCGAGCCAGCTCTTCTTCCATTCGTGTCATGAAATGGCGCCGATTGGGTAACTGCGTCAGAAAATCGATTGTGGCGAATTCCTGTAATTCAATCTCTATGCGCTTGCGTTCGGTAACATCAGTGATAAAACCATGCCACAGTGTGCTGCCGTCCTGCAATCGGCGAGGCCGCGCGTTCCCATGCCGCCAACGCAGACCCTGCCTGGGCAATATGACGCGGTACTCAAGATGCCAAGGCGTCAGGCCGGCGGCGGATGCATCGAGCGAAGCACAGTAATTTGTGAAATCATCCGGATGAATGATTTGATGTATCAGAGAGACATTATCGGCGACCTGTTCTGGCGTGACCTCGTAAATATCCCTGATTCCTTCGCTCGCATAAGAGAAAAACGCATCTCCATTCGGCAATAACCGATATTGGTATACGAGACCTGGAACTTCATTTGTCAGACTGGTTATCAACTCAACATTCTGCTGCAGCCTGTCGGACAACGCCCGCATGGCCGTTATGTCGGCAGTCGTGCCTATCATGCGAAGCGGCTTGCCTTCCATGTCGCGGCTGACAACCTTGCCGCGGCTCGATATCCATTTGTAGCTGCCATCCTTGCAGCGGATTCTGTGTTCCACCGCATAGCTTTCTGTCTTTTGATCAAAATGCGCCTGTATTGTCGCTTGAACATAAGCAAGATCATCGGGATGCACACGCTTATAACTATCTTCAATCCGATTGGTGAGCTCTGACTCGGTGTAACCAAGAATCGCTTTCCAGCGAGCTGAATAATGAATCTCGCCAGTCACGACATTCCGGTCCCAAATCCCGGTTCCACTCCCTTCGATTGCCAGCGCCATTCTTGTTTCGCTCTCGCGCAGAGCAGTCTCAGCCTTTTTTATCCTGGCTTCAGCGATATTGCGCTCAATGGCAATGGCCGCCAGCGCTGCGACATCGGCAATGGCCTGTCGATGCTTGTCGCTCGGTTGATCGGGCTTTTGTGAATAGACGACGAAAATTCCAAGCACGCACTTTGTGGCGGACTGGATCGGGATCGGCGAGCATGCATACAGCCCATGTTGCAGTGCCAAGTCGCGAAAGCCGGGCCAGAACCGGCTTGCTTCGATATTCTCGGCGGTAATTTGGCTGATGGTATCCGTTGCAGGTTGAGGTGCCCACACTCCAACGCCAGCAGCAATACCATCAATTGCGCGACTGTAGTCCTGATGCAGACTGGGTGCGGCACCCAGATGCAGGTGACTGCCATTCTCGTCCAGCAGGAGAATGGCAGTCAATATTTCTGGATTTTGCTCCTCAATGCCATTCACAATGCAAGTCAGCGTCTGGGCAAGAGGCGCACCTCGGGCGATGTGCGCTAACGTCAATTTGTTTGCTGCCAGCAATCTCTCATAATGCAGATTGCAATCCGTGCTGCTGGGAGAAGTGCTCAACATCATTATATGGTCGGCGTCAGTTCGTATATGTTTCTCTGTGGGTGCTGCAATATAGGGCAATCATTTGGAACAATGAGAGGTGCATCGTGACTTCGGCATTAACAGTCATAATTGCAATATGACGGTAAAAACAGCATTGATGGTCTTTACGGTAGACCGTAAGGCGATGCTCGGATAAAAGCTTGAATGCGAATGACTGCATTACTACCTTAAGTCAGAAGAATGTTTATATCGAGCATTTACTTATTATTACATCAAAACATCTTTTTGATGCTCAAATCAACAGAAGAAAATTTTTACTAGAACTCGTTTCATAGATAGGCGCGCGGGCGAACGGCGTCTGGATGGATGCAGCACCAGAGTGCAGCAGGGGGTTTCGAATGGTAAGCAGGGATTTCATGGGGCATTACCCCATGCGTGCGCCCGAAGGCTGTGGCGTTGGCCTTGCATTCCCTTCGGCGACCAACTGGAGTGCAGAGCGCGCTCGGAATCCTCTTGGGAGATGCCGGCTTCTTGAGTTCAAGCGCGCCTCCAACCCAGTCATCGTCATTGATTCGAATCAATGATTGTTACTGCGACTACTGAAAGTATTGAAAGTATTTCACGACCGAATATACTGAAATCGGACCAGGCAACCTGAGGAGCCGATCATGAGACACAGGCTTTATTATTTGCTTCCTGATGTAGAGAGCGCCCGGAAAACATTTGATGACATGCTGCTTAGCCGGATCGAGCAGCGGCATATGCACTTTATCTCTGGCACCGCTCCGCTTCCGCCGGACATGCCGGAAGCTAATTTCCTGCAGAAAACCGACGTGGTGCACGGCGCCAAGTCCGGCATGATTGCCGGTGCGCTTCTGGGAATCGCACTGGGTGTCGTGGCGGTTTTCTATTTCGACATGACGACGCAGTCCATAGGAGCGGCACTCGTCCTCTTTATGACGGCGTCCGGCCTCCTGTTTGGTGCCTGGGCTGCAAGCATGGTGGCCGCGGCACTTCCGAACTCGCAACTCGAAGCGTTTTATGCCGAGATCGAAAAGGGCAAAGTATTGATGATCGCGGATGTACCGGCGCGCCGCGTCGAACAGATCGAAAAAGTCCTCCAGGAACGCCATCCTGAAATAGCGTTTCGCGGCGAGGAGCCGAAGATTCCGGCTTTTCCATAGCGCAAAAACGGTTGCAGGCTGGCTTGCAAGCTGATTAGCAAGCCGATCATCGAGGGAGTTTTACGAAGGTTCGCCGATTAGCCGCGTAGTCGTCGGGCCGGGAAGAAAACGCGGCCGCAGAAGTATTGTTTATGTGTAGTAGTTATGTGTAGTAGTTATCGCTTTCCGGAGGTTGCCATGGAAATTCATATGCATTCCCATCGCTGGGAGCATCGTTCGCCGGACTGGACTGCAGCAGCCGTGTCCGGCTTCCTTGCCGGCGCGGTTCTGATGGTGCTTGGCCTTCTTTGGTCGGCCGTGACCGATGCCAGTCCGTGGATCACGTCGCACAGGATTGCCGCCATCGTGATGGGGCCGGAAGCGCTGCAATCGACGGATTTCAGCTTTTTGGCCGTAGCGGCGGCACTCGTCACGCACTATGTGCTGGGCATCGTATTCGGCCTGGTCATGGGGGCCGTCATCGCACCGTTTCATTTGGATTCGAGCACCGGCATGGTGCTGTTGGTCGGCGCGGTATTCGGCCTGGCACTGTACCTGCTGAACTTCTACGGCATGGTGCTGTTTTTCCCATGGTTTGCCGACATGCGCGGCTGGGCGACCCTGGCGGCCCACCTGATCTTCGGCATTGTAACGGCGTATATGTATCGGCAGCTGGAATGGCGCGGGTCGGTGATGCCGGACACCAAGAATTTGTAGCGGTGCAGCGTGTAGAGGTAATGATGTATATCACTTCGGCGGCTTGCCCCTCCGAGAAAGAGGACTCCAATGGCCACGGCCATAGTACTCATCGTGATCGTCGCCGGTTCGGTGCTGTTTCACTTTGTGAGCCCGTGGCGATTAACGCCGCTTGCGTCGAATTGGCAGCAGATGGACGATACGCTGACCATCACGCTGGTTATCACCGGAATTTTCTTCGTTGCCATCAATCTTTTCATCGCATACACACTGGTGCGCTATCGGCACCGCCGTGGCAGCCGCGCCGCCTATGAACCCGAGAACAAGAAGGTGGAGCGGTGGCTGATCGCGGCAACCACGGTTGGCATCATCGCACTGCTGGCGCCCGGCCTGATCGTCTACCTGGAGTATGTCAGACCGCCGCCGGATGCGATCAGGGTGGAAGCGCTGGGCCAGCAGTGGCAGTGGCGTTTTCGCTTTCCCGATGCCGAAGGCAAGCTCGGCTCAAGCGATGCCCGCTTCGTCAGCGCCACCAATCCCTTCGGCCTCAATCCGGACGACCCGGCAGGCTGGAACAATGTGCTCGTCAACAAGAACGAGTTGCACCTGCCGCTCAACAAGCCGGTCAAGATGTTGCTGCGTTCGCATGATGTGCTGCATGACTTCTATGTACCGCAAATCCGCGCCCGCATGAACATCGTGCCAGGCATGGTAACTACTTTCTGGTTCACCCCGACCAAGGCCGGCCGCTACGAGATCATGTGCGCGCAATTATGCGGGGTGGGCCATGCCAACATGCGCGGCTATGTGGTGGTGGAGGATGAGGCGACCTTCCAGGCATGGCTGAAAGAGCAGCCGACCTTCGCGATGACGAAGGCGACACCGGGCACCGGCGGCACGCAAGCCGCAGCGGTCCCGGGCGGTACGCTGCTGGACAAAGGCCGGGTGCTGGCCCAGTCCAAGGGATGCGTAGCCTGCCACTCGATCGATGGCAGCCCCGGTGTAGGCCCGACCTGGAAAGGCCTTGCAGGCAAAACCGGAACCATGGCCGACGGTTCCATGGTGCCGGCCGATGAAACCTATCTGAAGAAATCCATCCGCGACCCGCAGGCTCAGGTGGTAAAGGGTTTTCCGCCGATCATGCCCAAGATCGAGATGACCGACGACGAACTTGCGGCGCTGGTGGCTTATATTCAGTCGTTGGGCGCCGCGCCGCCGCAGCAGGGGGCCAAGCAATGAGAGACGCAATGAGCACCGAAGGAGGAACGCCATGAGCCACGCCGAGGCTGAAGCCGACGCCGAACATGCCGCGCACCACGGGCCGCAGAGCTTCCTGACGAAATACGTCTGGAGCCAGGACCACAAGGTGATCGCAATCCAGTACGCCACCATCGCCATCGCGGTGGGGCTGCTGGGGGTAGCCCTGTCCAACCTGATGCGCTTGCAACTGGGGTTCCCCGG
>DASYKE010000078.1:0-4356 GCA_035995725.1 Burkholderiaceae bacterium
TGCAGCTTGTGCTTCGAAGCCGATAACTAAAAATGCTGTCGCAAAAATCAATTTAATCATTTTGGCCCCTTATTTCACATGCAAGTGCGAGGGTGATTCTAATTCTCTCTACCGCCACCATACTCCATTACATTGCCAAATGGCAGATGACTGCCGCCAATTTTTTTTCATTGTGTCATTCAGATGCATTTTCGCGCACCAATGCTTTCTTGGCACGCAGCAATTGGGCAAACTCGCCTTCCGGAATCGGCTTGCTGAAATAATAACCCTGCATCTCGTTGCACTGATGCTCCTGCAAAAAACCAATCTGCGCATCGATTTCCACCCCTTCGGCGATCACATTCAGATTCAGGGTCGTACCCATGGCAATGATCGCCCCGGTAATGGCCGCATCTTCCTTGTTCTGCATCAGATCCTTGATGAAGGAACGGTCGATCTTGATCGTGTTGATCGGAAAACGCTTGAGCTGGCTGAGCGACGAATACCCAATCCCGAAATCATCGATTGCAATCGATATCCCCATTGCCTTCAAGTCCGACAGCAGCCTGACCGCCTTGTCCGGGTTGTACATTACCATGCTCTCGGTCACCTCCAGCTCCAGCCACTGCGGCGCCAGATCGCTTTCCTTCAGCGCCTGCGCCACATCGCGCAACAGGCTGTCGTCATTGAATTGGCGCGCCGACAGATTCACCGACACGCACAGCGCCGGCAAGCCCTGCTCTTGCCAGGCCTTGTTTTGCGCGCAGGTCGCGTTGATTACCCAGCGCCCGATGGCAACGATCAAGCCGGTTTCTTCGGCCAGCGGGATGAACAGCGTCGGCGATACCATTCCCAGATCCGGATGCATCCAGCGCAACAGCGCCTCCATGCCGGTCACGCTGCCCGTCTTCAGGTCGACTGTGGCTTGATAGTGCAGCGAGAATTCGCGGCGCTCGAGCGCCCGGCGCAGGCTCGATTCGAGCGCCAGCCGTTCGAACGAATGCACGCTGATTTATTGTGTGGACATTATGAAGACTTTCGCAGGCAAAGTAGAGTCTTTTTGCGAAGTAAGGAATTTTGCTCCGGCGCGAACGCTGTTTGTTTATTCTGGAAGCGGGCTTGGGCCGTAGGCCGAGTTGGCTACAATCGGCACCATGCATTCATACCGTCATGCGCCGGTAGTGCATGGCATCGACACGGGTTCGCAATGAAATGCCCTCAACTTCAGTTCTGTCTATTGATGATCATGAGTGCGGGTTAATGCCGAAGTGTCGTACGGTTCCGACATCTGAACTTGACTTGCAGACGTCAAATGCGCCCGGCGCAAACGGCCTGGAATTTTAACGACACAATACACTCCAAAAAAAAGCCCGCGAACCTTGCGGCTGCGGGCTTAATCCATCCTTTAGGAGGGTGGAGGAGACGTGTTCAATATAACTCCGCCGGGACCTAAAGTATGCTTTTGATTTGTGATACCAGATATGCTGCATGGTGATGACTGATTCAGCTTCTTTGCTACCTTAACTGCTTCTATTTCGCAGCGAAAAATCGTCATCTTAACGTCTGATCTCAAACCTGATTTTCACGGTCTTTTCACGGCCGGATACCGGATTCGATTTCAGCGTTGAAGGATCGTCTTGCTTCATCCTGGCTTTCCAGGTGGCGAAGATCATCATACCGATTCCTGCCAGTTGCGCAAAGCCGTTCGGGCTGGCGGCATAAACATTGTCGTTGTAATATCAAATTGCCCCACCGCGGTACCGTCGACAACGCTCCATAGACGGCAGGTCGGTTCGCCCTTGACTGACATGAAGGTGTGTTGCCGATCTGGTTGTGGGAAATACTGGCAGATGTGCTGGTTTCATTGGCGACGTAGCCACTAAAATAGAAGAGGAAAGGCATGTGAAAAATCCCTGTTCAATAACAATGCTGCAAACAAGATGCGCAAAAAAGCCCGAAGTCATTAATGACTTCGGGCTCGCTGGTTTCACCAACAGAAGGGAATAATCCTAAGATCTGATAGCCGATGCCGACGCAAAAGCGGAGTACTCGTCAACTGATGCAACAGAGGCTTGCGGTTCCGTTCTGCTCACAAAATCGGCTGCACCGTTGGGCCGCGGGTTCACCAATTCCCTGGTGATATGTTCCGATAACCGCAACGTGAGTGCCGCAAGCGTTATTGTCGGAAAGTTTGCTCCCGCCGTTGGAAAAACAGAACTGCCGGCAATATAGAGATTCGTCATGTCATGCACTTTACAATTGCGATCGACCACACCCTGGCTCGGCGAATCGTGCATGCGGGTCGTCCCCATATGGTGCCATGTCCCTTCTTTTTCCAGGCTGGATGGCCACATGCCTCCTTCGATCGGGGCATCAAGCACCACTTCAGCGACACCGCTTTGGCGCATGTCGTCTGCAAGAATCGCCAGAGTTCTGTCTAATGTCCGTTGTACGCGACTTCCTAGCCGCCAATCGACCCGCACCCGGTTCATGCCCAGACGATCCTTTTGAGAGGGAGACAGCGTCACCCGGCTTGCGGGATCCGGTTCGGGCTCGACGATGATCTGGAACTTTACACCCTGGATCAATGAGCGCGGCTGGAACAGCCGGGTAAATCCATAACCGACGGTATCCACCGGATGCCAAGCCATCGTAACGAGATCTTTGCCGAGTTTCCATCCGGCCTGCTCTTTTTTCAGCAGAGCCTGCTTGCACCTGAATAGCGCCTGCGCACCTTCGCTGCCTTCACCTGGAAACACCGACGAGAACCAAACGCGGGCATTAAGCAAGCGCTCTTGCTCCAGAACTTCCTGCACCAGTGAAAGCTGCGACGCAATGTGAGTGCCATGCGCAGCCACCGCCGAATTCATGTAGTGATATTTGATATCGTACAGTTTGTTGCGCGACCAGTTCTTCGTGAAACGAATGCTGCCGGATTGCAGGCGCGGATGATCCATGAAGAAGCGGCCTACAAGATCGTTGCCGTTGCCCAGCCCGGCTGATTGAACCTTGTTCGACGCGAGCAGCAGACGCGGATTCTCGATTCCGCCCGTGGCCAGCACGAATAGTTTTGCCGACACAGCCATCTTCCGGCCGCTGAGCGTTGCAACCTGAATCCGGGAGACGG
This sequence comes from Burkholderiaceae bacterium, assembly GCA_035995725.1. GTDB lineage: Bacteria > Pseudomonadota > Gammaproteobacteria > Burkholderiales > Burkholderiaceae_D > JAQGLW01. The sequence continues at coordinate 3,107 of DASYKE010000078.1, forward strand.
TGCGCGCTGCCCTGTCCGTATCAATATTCACTGCGTTTGCATACAGAAAAACGCGAACGCATTTCGACCGCTTCAGCTCATCCCTGTAAAGCTTTCCGAAACGCGCAGGGGGACTGAATTGTGAAATGGTATCCCTGACTTTGCCGGTTACCAAAGGAATCCTGCGGACATCGCGTCTGCCAATCGACGATTCCCAGAACGCCGGTTCGAAATTGATCGGACCCAGCTTTAACAATGCGTGTGTGCGCTCGTAATACGGAGCCAGCTCATCCAGGCCAAAGGGCCATCCGCTATGGGGGATCCAGTCGCGCTTTTCGAAATCCCACGGGTCGAGCGGACGGCACCAACCGCCCCAGCAATTGCTGCTGCCACCGAAAAATCGACCGCGACAGCCATCGGCAAAACTATATGGCAGGCCAATATCTTCTCCGCGATAGAGATCCCGAGTCTCTTCGTCCGGATCGAATCCGCCGCTTTCCAGCAGGCATGTATCGATACCCCTCTTTTCCATTTCGCGCGCGAGCGTTATTCCGGCTACACCGCCGCCAATAATACACACCGTAGTCTCGACTATGGAGCCTTCATCAATTCGTCTTGTATCAATAAACATTATTGTTCTCCCACAAATTCGTCCAACGCATGCAAATTTTGACTTGGCATCCTCGACTGCCCGATTGCTTGCAACGCCGCGCCAATCGCCTGATTAAACCTCAATACGGCAACACGGCATCGGGCTTGGCCGCCATGATCACGCGCCTGAATTCACCCTGGATGCGCTTGAGCGCCGCCCCCGACTCGGCCTCGAACCGCATCACCACCACCGGCGTCGTGTTCGACGCGCGTGCCAGTCCAAACCCGTCTGCATACTCCACCCGCAATCCATCGATCGTGATGATCTGCTCGGCCCCCGGAAACGTCGCCTGGCGCTGCAGCTTCTCTATCAACTCCACATTCTCTCCTTCGGCCAGCTGCAATTGCAGTTCCGGCGTACTCGACGATTGCGGCAAGGCATTCAATACCGCCGATGGATCGGCTTGCCGGCTGAGCAACTCCAGCAGCCGCGCTCCCGCATATAACCCGTCGTCAAACCCGTACCACCGATCCTTGAAAAAAATATGCCCGCTCATTTCGCCGCCCAGCGGCGCACCCGTTTCCCGCATCTTGGCCTTGACCAGCGAATGCCCGGTCTTCCACATCGTCGGCTTGCCACCCCGCTCACTGATCCAGGGCGCCAGGTGACGCGTGCATTT
>DASYKE010000079.1:0-7596 GCA_035995725.1 Burkholderiaceae bacterium
GGTAAAGATTGCCGCCGTCCCCGTCTACCTTACAGCCAGCTATGACGAAACAACTTTGGGCAAGAACGGTTTCTTGGGCGCGGTAGGTACCGACGGCATCATTCGGGTAACGCGCACGGAACGAAGCATCTATCCGCCGCCGCCCCCGACACTTCTCAAGCGACCTGACTTCTTAACGGGAAACGGAAGCGCATTGCTGGAGGGCGAAGAATTTTTTAGGGACAAGCGCAGTCGCTATGTTGGTTGGGACATTGTCCAAGGGTATCCGCTTATCGGACTGGTCGGCTTGGATAAACAGGAAGCGATGGCGCCATACTGGGCCAACCGTGCCATTGATGTTCGCTATGCGACCTTGGCCACAGCCGCTTTGGCAGTGTTCACCTTGATTGCAATGGCTCTCTCCATGCAGCTTGCATGGAGAAAATACAAGATGGAGTCGGCGCAAGCTTCCTACCGGATGGCGACGGAATCAGGAAATGAAGGTTTTTATATCGCCCACCCCATTCGCAACGCCAATAGGGTCATCGTCGACTTTCAAATTGTAGACAGCAATCACCGCGGCGCCGAAATGCTTCGTGAACGACGCGACGAACTGATTGGGAAAAGAGTTTCGCTTCTCTATGAACAGGCTTATCCAGAACGCTTGATGGCAATGTTATATCAAGCAATGGACAAAGGCTTTTATGAGGAAGAGATTGAAGTGCCGGGCAAGAGCCCGCTTAACATACAATGGGCCTATATCAAAATTGTGCGAACCGATAGCGACCTTGCCGTGACGTTGCGCGACATCAGCGATACCAAAGCGCATGTTGCTGAGCTCGAACGGCGCGGCAATGAAGATGTGCTTACCGGCCTGCCAAATCGCCATTGGGTGACGACCTACCTTCCTCGCGCAATCGAACATGCTGCACAAAGCAATACCATGCTTGCGCTTCTGTTTATCGACCTGGACGGCTTCAAGAAGGTCAACGATACGGCAGGCCATGCGGCCGGAGACGAGGTGTTGCGCAATGCCGCTCGCCGTATAAAGGAGTCAGTTCGTCCCCATGACCAGGTGGTCAGACTGGGTGGCGACGAGTTTCTCGTCATTCTCGAGCAAATCACGCACAAGATGGACGCCGCGCATGTGGCTGAGCGGGTTGTACACGCTTTCCAGCAGAGCTTCAAGACCTCGGAGGGGGTCCATTCGGTTGGCACCTCGATTGGCATCAGCGTTTTCCCGGACGATGGAACCGACGCGGAGACCTTATTGCACAATGGCGACATTGCCATGTACTCGGTCAAGACCAGCGGAAAAGGAAACTACAGCTTTTACGACCAGAAATTTTACGATGTCCTGCATGCCCGTCTGCAGAAGGAATCCGAGCTTCGTCATGCGATAGGGCACGACCAGTTCATTATGTATTATCAGCCGCGGGTCGATATCTCGACCGGCACCACCTCCAGCATGGAGGCGTTAGTACGTTGGATGCATCCGGAAAAAGGTTTGCTGCAGCCACTTGAATTCATTCCGCTGGCCGAAGAGACTGGCCTTATCCTAGGGTTGGGTGAGCTCGTGATTGATAAAGTGTGCGCGCAAATAGCGCTCTGGGCACAGAGCGGCCAGGACTTGGTGCCGGTCTCGATCAATGTCACATCGCGCCAGTTCAACGAAGTGGATGTCGCCAAAATCCTGTCGGCGGCTTTGGTGCGCTACCAAATCGCCCCAAAGCTGGTCGAAGTCGAAATCACGGAATCTTCGATGATGGGGGACAGCCCCGAGATTTCCCTCGCCCTCACTGCAATCCGAACAATGGGTGTCAAACTTCTGGTTGACGATTTTGGGACGGGTTATTCATCACTATCACAGCTGCACCGGCTTGAGTTCGATATGCTGAAAGTGGACCGTGCATTTACCGCCGAGCTGGGGAAAACAGAAAGAGGTAATGTATTTTTTAAAGCCATCATCACGATGGCGCATGCTTTGGGGATGCGGGTGATTGCTGAGGGCGTGGAAAACAACGACCAAATAAAAATACTGAAATCCCTGCTGTGCGATGAGATACAGGGATTTTATATCTCCAAGCCATTACCGCCGTCTGCCAACCAACCTATTTTGCCCAAGTGGTTTTTCCCGACGATAGCTTAAGACCGTATAAGCACGAATCCGCTTGCTTGCGCTCCGCGAGACATTAAGGGTCAGAGTCAATTATTCCAACCATGCGTTTCATCAATTATGCGTCCGGGTTTCCCAGACCGATTGCTCGCCGCTCGTCTTGTTCGTACCCGCCTTCGGCGTTGGATGGCCTGCTTCAGCTCGGCAAAAAAATCAACTCTGACCCTGAGGTCTCCCACGAACGGCGCCTGGGTATCGGCCAGCGCCAAATTTTGAGCCGGCAAATTCTTATATTGCATATAAAGCGCCATTGGCGCCGCAAGTTCTATTTGCTTTTTCCCGGAATTGGGGTTGCAGTATCGGCAATATAGCGCTCGCTCCATGCGGCAATGACGTTGGCAACATAAACCGCATCGCTTCTGCGTGTGAGCAGATGGTCGGCGTCGTCAAGAGAAACAAAACTTTTTGGATGCTTTGCCGCAGTAAAAATATCCAGCGCGTTACCGATATCAACGGTGGTATCGTGCGGCGAGTGCATCACCAGCAAGGCCTTTCGCAGATGCGCAATCTTGCGGGCCAGTTTTTGCTCGGCGGCATCGATCAGGAACTGGCGCTTGATCCGGAACGGGCGTCCGGCCAGTTGCACTTCTGCTTCGCCTTCAGTCTCAATCCGATCAAGCTGATCCCGAAAGAGTCCTGTCACATGCGATGGATCGCTGGGCGCACCAATAGTAACGACGGCGAGCGCCTCTGGCACGTCCGCAGCCGCAGCGAGCACGGCGGCGCCGCCCAAACTGTGGCCGATGAGCAGTGCCGGCGCGCGGTAGCTCTGCCGCAAGTGGTTGGCAGCGGCGACGAGGTCGCCCACGTTGGATGAAAAATTGGTATTGGCAAATTCACCTTCGCTCGCGCCCAGCCCCGTAAAGTCGAACCGCAACACGGCAATCCCATGCTCGGTAAGCGCCTGCGCGATGCGGCTCGCGGCAAAAACGTCCTTCCCGCAGGTGAAGCAATGCGCAAACAATGCAAAGGCGCGAATCGGTCCTTCAGGGGCATCCAGACGTGCTGCCAGCTTTTGTCCGTCCGAACCGGGAAATTCGTTGCGTTCAACGATCATTGGAAACTCCTCGCTGAGAAAGGCTGGAATGCCACTATACTTCGACGGCATGTCCGGCTGCAATCCATGCCTCGGCTGCGATCCATGCCTCAATGCCGCGACGTCGCGAAGAATGCCGCACCGGATCGGCGATGCATGTCAGGCAAGAAAACCTGTGCTTTTGCAACCTTCTACCAGTGTATCAAGCAAGCCACGCACTGCCGGCACCATGCCGCGCCGCGACGGGAACACGGCATGCACGATGTGGTTGGGCGAGGCCACCTCAGGCAGCAATTGCTCCAGTAAACCTGCTTCGATATCGGCCTGCACAAGTTGTTTCGGTAACAGGGTCGCCCCCAGCCCCTGCAGAGCCGCCAGCCTGAGTGTGGGCATGTCATCAGTAGCAAGCCGGGGCTGATGCGAGACGGCTACCGGCATGGCGTCGGGGCCGATAACGATCCACGTATATTTTCCGCCGCTGCGCGACATCGCGAGCGTCGGCAGACGCGCCACCTCCTCGATGCTGGCGGGACGCCGATAATGCTCGAACAGGCGCGGACTAGCCACCAGGACTGACTCCGACGTGCGCAATATCCGCACAACCAGATCGCTGTCCTCCAACGGCGGCTGGCGCACGCGTAGCGCGAGATCAATTCCTTCCTCGACCACATCAACGCGCCGGTTGGTTGCGTCAACGGCGATGCGCACCTGCGGATTGGCCTCCAGATAATCTGCCACGATGGCGCTAACCCCGCTTTGCAGCAACGCCAGCGGACAACTGATGCGCACAAGGCCCTGCGGCGTCGAGAGGGTGCGGTCGACGGCATCCGCAGCCGCCTGCGCTTCCGCCACCAAAGCGGCACAGTGGTGGTAAAAAATCTGGCCAATGTCAGTGACCGAGATGCGACGCGTTGTGCGGTTCAACAATCGCACCCCCAGTGTCGACTCGAGCGCCGCGATGTGACGGCTCAGCCTGGACGCCTGCATGCCCAGCGCCGCAGCAGCAGCATTGAAGCCACCATGGTCAACGACTTTGGCAAACAGGCGCATATCGTTCAGATCGCAAACTCGCTCCATGGTGTTCCCCTTCAAGGCCGACAGAATTTACAAATTACCATCAAGATTACTATCATATTTGCAATAGTCATTTGCATTTAGTGGCATTAAAAAATGATTGTTGCGGATTTATACTGCATGCATCAATTTAGTTTTCCCCATCCCGCAAACGGCTCCTCATGAACATCTTGCATATCGACTCCAGCGCACGCGGCGACGCATCGGCTTCCCATCAATTGACGGCAAGGGCAGTCAATTTCCAGGACGTGACCATTTGTGCGCGCCGAAGGCACTGGCATGGGCGAGCAAGCACGCCAAACCGCGATGCAGGGTGCATTGCAACAGACGGCCGGGCTGCGCGCCGCGTGAACCAATGTCCGACCTCAATCCAGGACCACTATCATGAACACTAAATCGCAACGCCGTATCGCTCGCACGACGACAGCGCCGGCCCACACGCCCGGCTTTGCCGGTCAAGGCCATTTCGCGGCCATGGTATTGACCCCGGCCGACTTCGCCAAGAGCGACCCCTTCCTGATCCTTGCCGACGACAAGCTCGACTTTACCCCTGGGCAGCAAGTTGGCGAACCGCATCCGCATGCCGGTCTGGAGACCGTCACGTTGCTGGTTGAGGGTGGTATCACCGACCACGATGCCGGCACGTTCAATCAGGGCGATGTGGAATGGATGAGCGCCGGGCGTGGTGTCGTGCATAACGAGAATGTGATAGCGCATGGCAAGTCGCGCATTCTGCAATTATGGGTAGTCTTGCCCAAAGGTGCGCGCGACAGCCGGCCTGCCCTGCAGGCGATTCACGCCGACAAGATCCCGGTACGCCGCGATGCCGGCGTGGAACTGCGCCTCTATAGCGGCACGTCAGCCGACCTGACGTCGCCCACACGCAATAACGTGCCGGTCACGATGGCCGAAATCCGCCTGGAGGCCAACGCAACCGTCGAACAGGATCTGCCGGCCAGCTACAACGCCTTTCTGTACATGCTGGAAGGATCGGTACACGGAGGGGATGCAGAGATACGCACCGGCCAGACAGGCTGGCTGGACCGGCCGCAGGGCACCGAGCCCGGCAGCCTGCGGATCACTGCCGGCACAACCGGGGCAAGGCTCGTGCTGTATGCGGGATTGCCGCAGAATGAGCCTGTGGTCGCACATGGTCCGTTTGTGGCGGACTCGCAAGAAAGTATCGCCCGCTTGTTCAGTGATTACCGGGCCGGGAAGTTTGAACATCTCAGCGAAGTTATCCGCACTGCTGCAGCGGCGTGATAGGGACACGCCGCCAGCGTCAGACTTCTTGCCGACGCTGCTGCCCGCAGGAGAAGAGCGATGAAACAAAATAACGAACAGCAAGCGAAAATCCGCGCGCAGCTCAATGAGCTGTCACGCGTGCTGCGACACCTTCACAAGGTCTTGATCGACGCGGAAACCAAACGTTTCGGGCCTGTGGGCAACCCCTTTGAGCATTTGCAGCTGGTCACCAATCATCCGCGTTTCGCATGGCTGCATCAGCTGTCAGGATTAATGATTGAACTCGACGAGCGGCTGGACGATGACGAACCGGTTGACGACACGCTGGCAAGGATCTACAAAACCGCCCTGGAACAATTGATCGGCCCTGGGACAAATAGCCAACCGGATTTTCGACGCCGTTACATGGCATTGCTGCATGACGCGCCAGAGATAACAATCGCCCATGGTGATTTGCGTCGCTTGCTTGGAGAATTGCCTGGCACCGAATCTGGTGCCGGCACATCAGCCTGAACACGAAATGACATGTAACAAGCCATGCGCCGCTCGGCGGAAAAAATGAACTTTCCATGAACAAGATAGGAGCAACAATGCATAAGCAGTACGAAGTGGCCGTGATGGTCGGTAGCCTGCGCAAGAAGTCCTTTAATCGCATGCTTGCGAAGGCGCTCATGGAGCTTGCCTCGCCCTCCCTGTCTCTACGAATGGTTGAGATCGGCGATGTGCCTTTCTACAACGACGAGTTGGAGGACGCACCGCCCGCTACATGGCAAACGCTGCGACAACGCGTTGGCAAGGCCGATGCTGTTCTGTTCTTGACCCCCGAATACAATCGCTCCGTGCCGGCGGTACTCAAGAATGCAGTCGACGTCCTGTCTCGCCCCTATGGGAAAAGCCCGCTGATGGGCAAACCCGCCGCTATAATCAGTGCGACCCCGGGAACCCTGGGCGGCTTCGGCGCAAACCATCACCTGCGCCAATCACTGATGTGCCTGGGCGTAAACACGATGGCGACGCCGGAAGCATATGTGGGCGGCGTCGCGGGCCTGTTCGACGAGCAAGGCAATCTGGTCAACACCGGAACGCAAAACTTCCTGTTGAAATTCCTGGAGGCATTCGAGCAATGGATCGGAACGACTTGCCGCTCAGCCTAGGACAACAAGGGTCACCTCAGAGTGAGGTAATCCGGCTTTTCCGGACACTTTTAAAGGTAGACAATACCGCCGTCCATCGCCTGCTGCCTTTTCAGCACTCTCCTGGCGGCGGAAGCCTTGCTGGCGGCGGATTTCTGGCTGGTGTTGTTGCGATAGGCTTCAAGCTTTTCTTCGCAGCGGTTGTGATACCAGCCGTGCTCGGTTTTGGTAAAGAAATCGTTCAACATCTGTTCGACAGCCGTTCGCTCTTCGTCGGAGCGGGCAATGACCTTGCGGCATAGCGATTCAAAATCGAGCGCGAGCGCTTGCTCCGCGTCGTAATAGAGTTCGATCAGGTCGCGGTAAATGCTGCGCTCGACCCATATCAGATGCCTGGTCGCGCGGTCGAAGTCGCCTATGTGATGGGGGTAATACTTCATTGCCAGTCCCTTGCCAGTCCCGATTCTCTTGATTTCCCTAGAGAAACATTGCTATCATTTCAATTGCCGCTCATCTTGTGCCTGTTTGCAGATCCGCTGATCGTCGACATCGGCGTGAAGGCGGTCGAATTCGATGCCGTCTTTTTTTCAGGGTCGGCAATGAAGGCTTCATCAAGCGGCTGCAGCGCATCCCGGCGAAGGGATACGGGTTTTGTCGACCAACAAGGACTATGAAACATGGCCCATCAAGCAGGACATGGATTTTGAAGTGTTCGGCCGGGTGTTGAAAGTGTGGTCCAGCACCGATTTTTAATGGAATATTTTTAAGGGAATGCAGAACATGACATCAGTCGGATCGGTCGGACGAGCCAGATCAATATTGGCGGTTTGTGCGGTTTTTTGTGGGGTATCGGTGCTGGCCGGTTGCGCCACGCCATTTGCGGATTTTTATAACGACCAGACCAACGGCCAGGACCCGACCACGGCACAGGGTGTAATACTGCCGGCCGACGC
>DASYKE010000080.1:0-3873 GCA_035995725.1 Burkholderiaceae bacterium
GTTTTCGATACGTGTCGGCTATTTGTATAAATTCTGATCGACCCTCCTCCATGAATCGCATCGGCTTGCTGGAAGACCACCAAAGGATGTCTCAATTAATCCGCAAAGCCCTCGCAAGCGCGGGAATCGAGGCCGATACCTATAGCCGGATTGCCGAGGCGCATGATGGTTTCATGCAAATTCCATACGCTGCCCTGATCATCGATCGCAGCCTGCCGGATGGCGATGGGCTTCATCTTTTACGTAAACTCCGGGCGAAAGATGTCAAAACACCCTGCCTTATACTCACTGCGCTCGATGCTTTGCATGACCGGATAGCAGGATTGGATGCGGGCGCCGACGATTATTTGCCAAAACCTTTTTCGATGGAGGAATTGGTTGCGCGGGTTCGAGCGTTGATGCGGCGTGCGCCCGTGCTCCGGACGCTGCTGCCGGAATATAAAGGGTTGCAGATAATGTCGGACAGCGGCAGCATGCAGTACGGCGATGAATCGGTTTCGCTGGCGCCATCCGAACTGCAAATCATGCTTAGTCTCGTCACCGCGAAAGGCAGGCCGGTGCGTCGCACTGCGCTGGAAATGGCAGCCTGGGGAATTACGGAAGCGGTTACCCAGAACGCTCTGGATGTCGCACTGCATCGCCTTCGGCGGAAATTGCTGGCGATCGATTCGGCGATAGAAGTTGCCAATGTTCGCGGCTATGGATTCGCTCTGCAGAAGGAAAGCGGTGCAGCTTAATCTGTCGACAAAATTGATCATGTCAAACGCGTTGACCTTGCTGGGAGTGGCTGTGCTGTTCCTGGCAGCCGTAACCGCTGTATTGCGGTGGGAGCCGCAGATGGTGTTAAGGAATGAATTGACCGGCAATGCCCGTCAAGTCGCCGCCGGCATGTCCTTCGACTCGTCCGGCAAGTTGATTGGCATGAAGTTCAAGCCGCAGCTGGAGGTGCTTTACGATGCATTGAAATCGGATGCCATCTATCGCGTTCTCGACAAAAGAGGCAATGTGCTTTTTGCTTCCGATCACGTAATGGCCCCGTTTTTTGCCGACAACGCGCATTTTTTCGATCCGACCTTATCTCGATTCGAGCAAACGGACGCCGGCATAAAGCTGCGTGTCCTGACGATGGCCGTTGACCATGGCGCCGACAAATTCTACGTGCAGGTCGCGCGCAGCGAACGTTTCAGCGATGCCTTGCTTGGATTGAACGGCAGACATGCCAAACTGTCCATGATCGCTGCTGTCTTGATCTCGACGCTGGTTTTTACCGCCGTCGTGGCCATGACATTCCGCCGATTGTTGAAACCATTGCGCGATGCCTCTGCCGCTGCAGCAAAAATCGAACCGAATAATTTAGCCGCCCGGCTTTCCTCCGAACAGATGCCCTCGGAGCTGGTGCCGCTCATCGAAGCGTTTAACAAGGCATTGGAGCGAGTGGAGCACGGCTACCGCGTACAGCAGGAATTTCTGGCGACCGCTGCGCATGAGCTCAAAACCCCGCTTGCCTTGATGCGCGGCCAGCTCGAACTCGATAACCTGGCCGACCCCGGTCAGTTGCTGCGGGATATCGACCATATGTCGCGCCAGGTGCAGCAATTGCTCAATCTTGCCGAAATCAGCGATCCGCAGAATTTCATATTCAAACCCGTCGATGTCATGTCGGTTGCCGCCAATGCGTCCGATCATCTGCTGAGACTGGCGCAGCGCTTTCAGGTTGATATCAAGCTTCGTCTATCCGGGTGGCCGCTTACCATACAAGCGGATGAAGGCGCATTATTCGTATTGCTCAAAAACCTTTTGGAAAATGCGATTCATCACTCCGCTCCAGGGCAGGAAGTGCAGGTGGTTGCCGGCACAGGCCTGATCTCGATCCAGGATCAAGGCGACGGTATCGCACCGGAGGACATGCCGATGCTGTTCAAGCGTTTCTGGCGAGGAGCGAAGCGACGCGACGATGGCGCGGGTCTCGGGCTTGCAATTTGCGCGGAGATTGCGCGCGTGCATGGCTGGACCATCAACGTCCGCAATAAACAGCCGGGAGCTGAATTCATCATTGATTTCCACGGCGTACCACCGCGCGGACGCATGCACCCGGCGCCGACGATCATGTCATCAAGCCATCAGCGTATCGATTTGCCCGCAACATGATTGATCATGCCCGCCTGGAAAAGAGCAGGGCAGGGCGGTGCCACGACAGGCATGGCGGAGGCGGTGCGGCGGCTGGTTGCGCCTTGAGGGTTTGCTTTGAACGTCAGTCAACTGAGCGGGAGCGATGCAGTGAGAATAGTGATCTTTGGCGCTACGGGAATGGTCGGTCAGGGCGTGCTGCGCAAATGCCTGGCGGCGTCTTACGTAACGCAAGTGATGGCGGTCGGACGCACGCCGGTAGCGCAGAAACATCTGAAGCTGCAGCAGATCGTGCACGCGGACCTGGCGAACCTGCAGCCTTTGGAGGGTCAGTTGCAGGGGTTCGACGCCTGTTTTTTCTGCCTGGGCGTATCGTCTGTAGGCATGGGCGAGGACGCCTACCGTCGCTTGACCTACGACATGACGATGGCTGTTGCCGGCGTACTGGCGCGCTTGAACGCGCAGATGACGTTCGCCTATGTGTCCGGCGCCGGCACGGACAGCACCGAACAAGGCCGCAGCATGTGGGCCCGAGTCAAAGGGAAAACCGAAAATGATCTGCAAAAGCTGCCGTTTGCCAGCGTCCAACTGTTCCGGCCGGGCGTGATTCAGCCACTGCACGGCATCCGGTCGAAGACGCCAGTCTATCAGTTCGTCTACAGCGCGATCGGGCCGCTTCTGACGTTGCTGCGCCGGTTTTTCCCGAACGCGATCGTGACGACCGACGACCTGGCCAGCGCAATGCTCAACGGCGCACGCTTCGTGACAGGGCCGATCGTGCTTAAAGCGGCGGATATTGGGCGGCTGGCGCGATGGGGCGGCGGTAGAAATATCCCGGGCGCCAGGATCGTCCGTTGATGCACAGACCGCGCTACGTGAATGAGGTGGTTGCCGCGTCTGTCATATACCGCATTAAAAATTAGCCGGTGGAAGCGGTCCTGAGACGGATCTTAATCAATGTTGAACGAAATGTTAGAGGGAGGCTTCATTTTCAGCCCACCACCTTAACCGCGAAATTTTATTGCTGCTGCTTAGGATGTCATCCAGAGCATTGACCAAACGATCAGTAGTTGGTTGGGTTTCGATTTTTGAGAACCACTTTCGGACATAAGGCTTGGACGGTTCAATAAAACAAAGAAACCCATTTTCAAACTCCTCATAGTTCCCGCAACCAACCCAAAGGGGGAAAGCTTGGTTTTCCAGGCTAATCATCCATCCCCAGTCTTCGTTGATTAGGCCATCCACTTTGAACCCATGCTGAGGAAGACCTGCTGCAATGAACTCAGCAAACCGCTTTCCATAACGCCCAGGATTTATTTCTTCCTCTTCACCGGGATATGTTGGGAAGTCGGTCGATATGAATTCAACGTGAGTTCGCATGCAAACCTCTAACGCCTGTACACCGAATCAGTCTACACATCGACCGAGCATGTGTCTATTAAGCAAGATGGCACAGTTGCTTTCACGTCTTGCGGCTTGTCGCCGCCTAAACAGGCAAGGCGTCATGGCAGGAAAGCGGCACGTTCGCAGCATCATTCCTCCTAAGCGAGGCATACACAAACATGAGGACGAAAAAAAGCCCGCTAGCTTTGCAGCTGCGGGCTGAATCCAATTCTTGGAGGAACTGGAGGAGACAGACGCAATATATCGAACGGCAGCATGTATGTATGCTTTATTTGCAACATATCTGGTATTCGCACGGTGGATAACAGTCGGAGGTCACCTGCGTAGCGTTGCTTTGATGTT
>DASYKE010000081.1:0-5782 GCA_035995725.1 Burkholderiaceae bacterium
GTTTGGCACCTTGCCGATTGCGCCTTTGATGGCGGCAAACAGTTGGGCGGCTTTGCCGGTGGCTGCGGAGACTGGTTGGGTATACAGACGGCTCATGATGATTCCTTCGTTAAGTGATTGAGTAAGGGTTTAATGTCGACGCCGTGTCGGCATGGAAATAAGTATAGAAAGGCCAAATGAAATATTTAATGCTCAAATGCCTCTATAATTTGCTTGTTCGTCTCATCTAAAAACGTGGACCCGCTCAGCCGCCTCCTGTCGCTTTATCCATTGCGCACCGCGCTCGATATACGGTGCCACTTCGGCGCTCCCTGGATACTGGACCAGCCTGCAGTCGCGCCCGGCATCGCGCCATATCATCTGATCCTGAAGGGCACAGCCTGGCTTGATTCGGGGGGACAAAAAGACATTGCGCTGCAAGAGGGAGACATCATCGTTTTTCCGAAAGGCAGCGCGCACAGTTTGCACACCGACGACGCCGGCAGCGGCGCCACGCCCGTGCGAGAGCTGCCTGGTGAACAGGTGGTGCAGTTGAAAGGCAACGACGGCACGGGCTCCATCACCGACATACTGTGCGGGCAGTTTGTATTTGACAGGGGCACTTCCAGCGTCCTGCTCGCGGCTTTGCCGGAATTCATCCTGGTGCGCACCGCCGGCCGGCCGGACTTTGCCGGATTGCAAGCGCTGATCGCCATGTTGCGGGTCGAAACGGAAGCAATGCGACCGGGTGCAAGTGTGGTGGTGTCGCAGTTGTCGTCCGCGTTATTCGCTTTACTGATACGCGCCTGGCTGGAACAGGCCGCTTCGATGCCGGGCTTGTTCAGCCTGCTGGCCGAACGCCGCCTGCAGCCGGTGCTGCACGGCATACTTGAGGCGCCGGAAAAGAGCTGGTCGCTAAGCGACATGGCGGCCGCCTGTCACATGTCACGCGCTACTTTCGCCCGCCTGTTCCGCCGGATTGCCGGCGATACGCCTGCCGCCATCCTGATGCAAACCCGCATGGCACAGGCGGCATCATGGCTCGTCCAGGGCGAGCGTACCGTGGGCGAAATTGGCGAAGCGGTCGGTTATCAATCCGAAGCAGCATTTAACCGCGTCTTCAAGCGCTGGTTTGGCGTCGGCCCCGGCCAATATCGGCGCAGCGCACGGGCCAACAGCTAAAAGCACCGCCCTCGGGCAATTGCGCCAATCTTGTCCCAGACCAGGCAACAACAAGCGCAACAACCGGTGCGGCTTGAATCAATCGGCTCACTGCTTCGACACAAAGCAAAAATGACTATCAACGCTGGATTGCCGCGTTTGGCTTTCGTTGCCGGATCCATTCCCGACATGCCGCGGAATATCAAGATGCTAGCCGGCCGTTATGGATAGGAAACCCTGAATTGATTTTTACCGGCATTTTTCGCTTCATACATAAGCGTGTCGGCAGCTTTCATCAACGCCTCCTGATTCGTGAGCGTGGGATTGGGTAGTACGCAGATACCAATACTTGCACTTAATGTGCAAGCCCGGTCAAACGCCATATCAATGCCTGAGATTGCATCTAAAATTTCCTGGGCAATAACAGCAACGTTTTTGTCAACGGCGAGATTATGCAGAATAATTCCGAACTCATCTCCACCGATTCGTGCGATTTCGTCGGATATACGGAGGCGTTGCTTCAGGCGGAGGGCTACTTCTTTCAGTACCGCGTCCCCGGCGCCATGCCCGGCCAAATCGTTGACGGCCTTAAAACCGTCTAAATCCAGAATCATGATTGCACTTTTGACGCCTTGATTCTTTATGCCCGTCATCAACTTTTCAATGGCATCGGAGAATCCTGCCCTATTGAGAACGCCAGTTAGTGAATCGGTTTTCGATGCAATCTCGAACTGGATGGAACGTAGTTCCATCTCGCGCCTGTCACGAGCCAACTTGCCGGCGAGCGCTGTGGAATAAAGAGGGAGCCAGCAAGTACCCAGGATCACACTGGCGGCGACGAACGGAATCTGCTGCCAGAATTCCGAAAAGTACATTGCTGCGGAGAGAAAAACAGAACCAATTGCACAGCTAAAGTAGCAGAATTTCTTCCCGTAGCGCAAACCATAGCCGATTGAGGCGACCCCGGGAAAGAAGGAGAACGGCGTACCGAATGGGCCGCTGACGATTACCATGAGAGAAATGAAAAATTGGTCAAACACGACAGCGCGGACGCACCGCCAAAATGAAAACTGTGGAGAAAGTGAAGTAGACACGACCTTGTAGACAATAAAAGCGGCGTATGCCAGGAGAACGGAAGCGCTCACTAGCAACTCATTGCGCCAGCCGGCTAGATACAAACCAACAAAATACAACAGAGCAATCGTAACGTTGATCAATCGGTAGAGCGATTGCCCGTGTTCAAGGTCGGGTTGGCTTGGCACCTCATCAACGACTGTTTTTATGCTTTTTATGTTATTCGCTTGCATATCCACTTTTTATTATTGTCAATAATACAATGACAGGTGGCCGCTTGACTAAATGCCGTGAACAATTCAAGCGCCAAGTACCCTGCGGCTCTTATCCGGTTCTTAATCGAGAATGGCGATTTTTTTTATTTATTAGCGGTACATAGATGGGCCGCAGAATAATTTTCTTCAGCAAATTAATTTAACAGGGATATCAGATATTGAACAGGGAATTCCTGTTTTCAATGTACTAAGCAACGGATGCATCAATCAAATGCGGCGCACCTTTATCGTGCACACTTACCGCGCACACTTCCGTTCTTCATATCGGCACTGTCATTGGGTACACGTATAATTTGTAGTTGTATGCGGGTGTAGTTCAATGGCAGAACGAAAGCTTCCCAGGCTCCAGATGAGGGTTCGACCCCCTTTTAATCCATAACGACATCGGCTTTGCTACGGAAGAATCGAAAACCTCGAAAACCTTTCAGTAGCAGTTCGGCGACGACGTCGCCGGAAGGAGGGAGTCTATCGGCTTCAGTTTTCCTGGAGGCTGATGAACTCCATTAGATAGGATTGGGCAAGATATAAAGAAGATTAGGCATTTAATCATCGAATACCTGGTCGTAGACTTCATCATCTAACAATCCATCATCATTGCAGCACAACAAGGAACCAGACATGATCACACTGAGCATCAACGGCCGCGACATGCAGGTAGACGCCGATCCCTCGACGCCTGTCCTGTGGGCACTGCGCGACAATCTCAACATGACCGGCACCAAGTTCGGCTGTGGCGCGGCGCTGTGCGGCGCCTGCACCGTCCACCTGAACGGCCAGCCGACCCGATCCTGCGTCACGCCGATCTCGGCAGCGGTTGGCCAGAAGATCACGACGATCGAGGCGATGGAAAACGACAAGGTAGGCAAGGCAGTGCAGGAAGCATGGGTCAGGCACGACGTACCCCAATGCGGTTATTGCCAAAGCGGCCAGGTAATGAGTGCGACCGCATTGCTGAAGACAAAAAAGAATCCGTCGGACGCCGACATTAACGAGGCGATGAGCGGCAACATCTGCCGCTGCGGCACCTATCAGCGCATTCATGCCGCCATCAAGACCGCTGCAAAAACACTCGCCTGAAGGAATGCACCATGCGTATCGAATGGATGAATAATACCCAACCGATGAATACCCAACCGGCGGCGCAGGACGGCATGTCACGCCGCAGTTTTCTGAAGGTCACCGGCGTCGCCGGCGGCGGACTGGTGCTCGGCTTCTTTGTGCCCGGCGCGGGCCGCTTCGCGCAGGCGCAGTCCGAGAAGGCGGTGCCTCCGCCCAATGCGTTCCTGCGCATCGCGCCCGACAACACCGTGACTGTCTCGGTCAACCGGCTTGAGTTCGGGCAGGGCGTGCATACCGGCTTTCCGATGCTGGTCGCGGAAGAACTGGACGCGGATTGGTCGCAAATGCGCGGCGTACTCGCGCCGGCCGGCGACGTCTACAAGGATCCGGGGTTCGGCATGCAGATGACGGGCGGATCGACGGCGACCAAGCATTCATACATGCAGTACCGCGAGATCGGCGCCAGGGCGCGCGCGATGCTGGTATCCGCAGCGGCGCAGCAATGGAATGTGCGCCCCGGGCAGTGCAAAACCGTCAAGGGCGTCATCTACGGACCTGCCGGCCAGAAGGCGACCTATGGAGCGATGGCGGATGCGGCGATGAAGCAGCCTGTGCCGGAGAAGGTCGCGCTGAAAGACGCCAAGGATTTCCGCATTATCGGCAAGCCGACGCCGCGCCTCGATGCCCGCGCGAAGTCTTCCGGGAAGCAGCAGTTCGGCATCGACCATAGCGTTCCCGGCATGAAGGTCGCGGTGGTCGCGCGTCCTCCCGTATTCGGCGCCAAGGCGGCCAAGTTCGATGCCAGCAAGGCGAAGGCCATCAAGGGCGTAGTCGACGTGCTGCAAGTACCGACCGACCGCGGCGGCAGCGGCGTGGCAGTGATCGCAGACGGCTACTGGCCGGCCAAGCAAGGGCGCGATGCGCTGGCAATCGAATGGGATAGCAGCGGCGTGGCCAAGGTCACGAGCGAACAGCAGTTCGCCGAGTACAAGGAATTGGCGAAGAAGCCCGGCATGGTCGCAAGGGATGCCGACGTGTCGAAACTGGCGGCAGCACCTAAAAAGATCACCGCCGAGTTCGAGTTCCCCTATCTCGCGCATGCGCCGATGGAGCCGCTCAATTGCGTGGTCGATCTCAAGGCCGATTCCTGCACGGTATGGGCCGGCACGCAGTTCCAGACAGTAGACCATGGAGCAATTGCAAAAACCGCCGGATTGACGCCCGCGCAAGTGACGCTGCATACGATGATGGCCGGCGGCGGTTTCGGCCGCCGCGCGGTGCCGACTTCGGACTATATCGTGGAAGCGGTCAACGTCGCCAAGGCGTATCGCGCCGCCGGCAAGGAAGGACCGTTGAAGCTCATCTGGAGCCGCGAGGACGACATCAAAGGCGGCTATTATCGGCCCTCGCATGTGCACCGGGCGGAGATCGGCCTTGACGAGAAAGGCAACATTCTCGCATGGAACCACACCATCGTCGGCCAGTCGATTCTCACCGGAACGCCGTTTGAACCCTTCATGGTGAAGAACGGCATCGACGCCACCATGATCGAAGGCATGGGCGCGCCTTACAACGTGCCGCTGAAGCTGTCCGTGCACAATGCGCAGGCCAATGTGCCGGTGCTCTGGTGGCGCTCGGTCGGGTCCACCCACACCGCCTTCGTGATGGAAACGCTGATCGACGAGGCGGCGCAGATCGCAGGCACCGACCCGGTCGCCTACCGCAAGAAGCTGATCGGGGACAAGCATCCGCGCCATCTCGCGGCACTGGATCTTGCGGTCGCCAAATCGGGCTACGGCAAGAAACAGCTACCCAAGGGCCACGCATGGGGCGTTGCCATGCATGAATCCTTCGACAGCGTGGTGGCGTACGTGGTGGAAGCTTCGGTCCAGAACGGCGTGCCGAAACTGCACAAGGTGACCGGCGGTGTTCATTGCAACCGCGCGGTGAATCCGATGTCGGTCGAAGCGCAGGTGCAAGGGTCGGTGCTGATGGGACTGGGCACGACGCTTCCCGGCGCGGCGATCACTTTGAAGGACGGCGTGGTGCAGCAGCAGAATTTCAGCGAATATACTGTTGCCCGCATGCCCGACATGCCCCAGGTGTCGGTGCACATTGTGCCGTCCAACGATCCTCCCACCGGCATGGGCGAGCCGGGGCTGCCGCCTCTTGCGCCGGCATTCGCCAATGCGATTGCCAAGCTGACGGGGAAGCGGGTGCGCAAGCTGCCGTTC
>DASYKE010000082.1:0-8013 GCA_035995725.1 Burkholderiaceae bacterium
CATGGGGGCATTTCTTGTCTAAAAATATGGTCATAAAGCAATGTGCCCCCGAATATTCCCCCTGACGCCCCTGGATGTCAATGGACAACGTTGGAAATGAATGGACCGTAAAAAAGCCGAAAGCCCGCATGGTAGCGGGCATTCGGCTGAAACTTGATCTGTTTGGAACTCTTAAGACAAGGTAATGGTGGAGGCGGCGGGAATCGAACCCGCGTCCAAAGGTACTCTACAGACAGTTCTACATACTTAGTGCAGCCATTTGATTTAATCCGGACGACACGGACGCACGCGTTTCGGCCAGACGAGCCGCCTATTGTTTAACGTTGCGCCAAGCGACCCGGCGTAACGCGATTCCCTGTGAATGACTCCACTGCTGTTGCCAGCCCGCCCCAGGGAAGAGACGGTGTGGAGCTAGCCGGTTTTTAAGCGGCTAGGGGTATTACGCAGCTAGTGCGTAAGTTTCGTCGTTTGCAGTTAAGCATTTCTGGATGTATTAACGAGGTAACCAGCCCTCGGTATGCCCTGCGCTGCTTTGCAACCCCTGTCGAAACCAGGTCGCCCCCGAAGCAGAATGTCTATTGTAGTCTATTAGATGGGGCCAGGACGGGTTAATTCAAGCCCGTCTAGCCACGGATGAGCCTGAGTACATCGAGCGGCGTGGCGGCCATCGCATCCGCGCCCCAGGTTGCCGGTTCGACATGGCCGCAGTAGCCCCATGCCGCGGCAACTGTCCGCATGCCCGCCGCGCGGCCGGCCTGGATGTCGCGCAGGTCGTCGCCGACATACCAGCAATCCTGTGCGGTCAGCGCTAGGCGGCGTGCCGCTTCCAGCAGCGGCGCGGGATGCGGTTTTGGGTGCGGTGTTGTGTCGCCGGAAACGACGCAGCCTGCTTTGCCCAAACCGATTTGCGGTACCAGCGGTTCGGTAAAACGGGCGGCTTTGTTGGTCACGATGCCCCACTGCAAGTTGCGTTCGCGCAAGCCTTCCAGCATTTCCGCGATGCCGTCGAACAGGTGCGTTTTTACCGCGAGCGCCGCTTCGTAGTTGTCCAGAAAGCTAATGCGCAACTCTTCATAGCCGTCGTCGCCCGGCTTCAGGTCGAACGCCGCGCCGATCAGGCCGCGCGCGCCGGCCGAGGCGACCGGGCGCAGCTGCGCGTAGGGCGCAGGCGCAAGTCCGCGCGCGGTGCGCAGCTGGTTGACCGCCGCCGCCAGATCCGGTGCGGTGTCGGCCAGCGTGCCGTCCAGATCGAACAGGATTGCGCGCGGCGCGGGGAATTGATTGGCAGATTTCATGTTGTTCTTTTTTCCGGTATTGCAAATCTGAATCGGCCTGCATGCAGGGCCGATAAAATTGACGAAAATTGAAGACTGACTGTCCTTACGCCGGCCGGCTGCAGGCGATCAGGTAATTGACGTCGGTGTTTTGATTTAACGAATAAATCTGCGTGAGCGGATTATAAGTCATGCCCTTTAGCGCATGGACCGTCATCCCGGCATTGCGGATGAATTGCGCGAGTTCGGCGGGGGTGATGAATTTGGCGTAGTCGTGCGTCCCTTTCGGCAGCATGCGCAGCAGATATTCGGCGCCGATCACGGCGTACAAATACGATTTGGGGTTGCGGTTCAGCGTGGAGAAGAACACATGGCCGCCGGGTTTGACCAGCGTTGCGCAGGCGTGCACGATCGCGGCTGGATCGGGCACGTGTTCCAGCATTTCCATGCAGGTCACGACATCGTAGCGCGCAGGTTCGCGCGCGGCCAGGTCCTCGGCCGCCATCAACTCGTAACGCACCTTCACGCCCGACTCCAGGCTGTGCAGTTCCGCCACGTTGAGGGCTTTCTCGGACAGATCGATGCCGGTGACATCGGCGCCTTTTTGCGCCATCGATTCGGCCAGGATGCCGCCGCCGCAGCCGATGTCGAGCACGGTTTTTCCGGCCAGCGGTGCCCGTGCGCTGATCCACCCCAGCCGCAGGGGATTGATGTCGTGCAACGGGCGAAACTCGGCGCTGGGGTCCCACCAGCGGTGCGCAAGATCGCTGAATTTTTGCAGTTCTGTCGGATCGGCATTCATAAGCGGAATGATAGCGGAAAGTGCGCATGTACTGTTGCGATTTGCCGAAACGGCAACCGGCAAATAAGTATGGCAGATGAATACGGCAAATGAAAATGACAGTCTCCGATCGGTTCCGTCATGATTCCCCTTCATCTCCATTTGCTTTGTCCGTCAACCCGCATAAAAATCAGCCATAAAAAAACCCCGCCGGAGCGAGGTTTTGATTTGAAGAAGATCGCGAAGATCGATTACTTGCTACCGGTCTTGAGAGTGGTACGGATACCGACGAGTTCGACTTCAGTACGGCGGTTCTTGGCGCGGCCTTCGGGCGTTTTGTTGTCCGCGATCGGTTGCGTTTTGCCTTTGCCGTCGGTATAGATGCGGCTGGCGTCGATACCTTTGGATACCATGTACGCTTTTACCGCATTGGCACGGCGTAGCGACAGCTTCTGGTTGTAAGCGGCGGGGCCGATGTTGTCGGTGTGTCCGGTCGCGATGGCGACTTCCAGATCCATGCCTTGCACCCTGGTTACCAGCTCATCGAGCTTGGCTTTGCCTTCCGGCTTCAGCACCGCTTTATCGAAGTCGAAGAACGTATCGGCAGCATAGGTGACCTTCTCGGAAACCGGGACCGGCACGGGCTCAGGCGGCGGCGGAGGTGCAACCGGAGCAGGCTCAGGCGGCGGGGGAACCACCACGACAGCTGCTTTGGCGACTACACCGTCGCAGCCGATCACTGTCGCATTGGCAGGGGTCCAGACGCCGGTGTGCACGCAATTGCCGGTGCCGCTGAGGACTACATTGCCGCTGCCGTCGGCGAGATAACCGGGGTTCGGCGCGGGTAGCTTGATGGTAGGGACCTGCGCTGAAGCAGAAAATGCAACGACTGCGGACGCAGCGAAGACGAGTTTTACTAACTTATTCATTGTTTCTCCTCTCGGGTGAGATATCCGCAGATTAACTGCGCAACAAATCGACGACATCTAAGAAATGGGTTGGTTTTTCGGTCAATAAAATTACGTGGGCCAGATCATCTCTATAGAGACTTGTCAAAATACTACGCACTCCCTAGCTTCAATTTTGACATATGATTAACTATGAATAGCGCTTTGACAGCCTATCTAAACCACGTTTTCCGATAGTTTGTATGATTGTGGCAACGTATTCTTGCGAAAAATCATGTTTTTATGATAAATTTGTTGCCAAAACAAAATAAAAGTTGTAGTTAATCACCAGCGCGTGAGCGCCGGCGTATTTTCTTGAACCGTTGGGAGTATTTTTGCAGGATCCGGCGAGCGGACCTTGTATTAAAGCAAAGAGAAGCGATTTATTATTGGGCTAAACCGCTTGCTTCAATCACGATGCGGCGATTCGGTGCGAGGCACGCGACCAGTTTTTTGCGGCCGAGCTTGTCGTCGCAGGTTTTGACGGGTTGGGCCTTGCCTGCGCCAACCCCTTTGATTTGCGCAGAGACTCCTCTGCTCTTCAGATAAGCGGCTACTGCATCGGCACGTTTTTCCGACAGCTTCTGATCGGACTGTTGCGAGCCGAGACGGTCGGTGTGGCCGGTTACGACCACGACATCGATCTTGCTGCAGTCGGCAAGCCTGCTCACGACGTCGTCGTCGATGCGCTTTTTCGCCGCGCCGGACAGCACCGCTTTATTTACCGCTTTGTTGGATGCGAAAATTTGATCGCTCGACAGCGTCACCGCGAAGTCGCAACGCTTCGGCGCCGCCGCTATGACCGGGGCCGCGCTTGCGATTGGCGCGGGTGCGGGTGTGGCTCCAGCTCCGGCTGCAGGCGCCGGTACCGGCGCAACCGCAATGGCGGGCGCAGTCGCCTTCACAACCGGCGGCGCCAGCGGCCCGTCGCAGCCCTGCATCGCATCGGCGGCGCCCCAATGCCCGGTGCGCCAGCATAATCCCTCCGAGCCGCGCACTATGACGCCGCGAGAATCCTGCAGATAGGCGCTGCCGTCCGTGTCGGTCTGAATATCGGTGGTAACGGTTTGCGCAAAGGCGGCGGCGGCCGAGCCAAAGAGGAGGCCAAAGGCCAATTTTTTGAGCATTTTATTTTCGCGGATGTGGTTTTGCACTGAGCGGAGGGGAAAATCGCTAGACTGCATTTAAACATATTTTTTCAGCAGGCCGCTTTTTGCGGTACCGCCAAGGCATGGAAAGGCATGGAAAGCGCGCTTCGCAAAGGTGGGGTTGGATGCGTGCGCATGGTAAAATGACGGGTGTAAAGCATCGTACGGATGGATGGTCCGATGCACTAACGATAAGTCAAAACGATAAGTCAACTTCAGTCAAAGAATAGCCAACCCGCCAATGGATCAATTCGCAAAAGAAACAATCCCGATTTCCCTCGAAGAAGAGATGCGCAAGAGTTACCTCGACTACGCGATGAGCGTAATCGTGGGGCGCGCCTTGCCGGATGTCCGCGATGGTCTGAAGCCGGTGCACAGGCGCGTCCTGTACGCCATGCACGAGACGAACAACGTGTGGAACAGGCCGTACGTGAAGTGCGCGCGCGTGGTCGGTGAGGTGATGGGTAAATACCATCCTCACGGCGACCAGTCTATTTACGACACACTGGTCCGCATGGCGCAGGATTTTTCGATGCGCTATACCCTGGTCGACGGGCAGGGCAACTTCGGTTCGGTCGACGGCGACAACGCCGCGGCGATGCGTTACACCGAGTGCCGCCTGGACAAGATCGCCAGCGAACTCCTGGCCGACATCGAAAAGGACACGGTCAATTTCGTGCCCAACTACGACGGCAAGGAAAAAGAGCCGTCGGTGCTGCCGACCCGGATTCCCAACCTGCTGATCAACGGCTCGTCCGGCATCGCGGTCGGCATGGCGACCAATATCCCGCCGCATAACATCACTGAGGTGATCGGCGGCGCGCTGCACGTGCTGCGCAATGCCGATTGCACGATCGACGAATTGATCGAAATCATTCCCGCACCGGACTTTCCGACCGGCGGCACCATTTATGGCATATCCGGCGTGCGCGACGGCTACCGCACCGGCCGCGGCCGTGTCGTGATGCGGGCCAAGACCCATTTCGAGGAATACGGCAAGGAAGGGCGCACCGCGATCATCGTCGATGAATTGCCGTACCAGGTCAATAAAAAATCGCTGCTCGAACGCATCGCCGAACTGGTGCGCGACAAGAAGCTGGACGGCATTTCCGACATCCGCGATGAATCGGACAAATCCGGCATGCGCGTGGTGATCGAGCTCAAGCGCGGCGAAGTGCCGGAAGTGGTGCTCAACAATCTGTACAAGCAGACCCAGTTGCAAGACACGTTCGGCATGAACATGGTCGCGCTGGTCGACGGCCAGCCGAAGCTGCTGAATCTGAAGCAGATGCTGGAAAGCTTCCTGTCGCACCGCCGCGAAGTCGTCACGCGCCGCACCGTGTTCGAACTGCGCAAGGCGCGCGAGCGCGGCCACGTGCTGGAAGGCCTGGCTGTCGCGCTGGCCAATATCGACGATTTCATCGCCATCATCAAGGCCGCCCCGACGCCGCCGATCGCCAAAACGGAACTGATGACGCGCGCCTGGGATTCGTCGATGGTGCGCGAAATGCTGGCGCGCACCGGTGCCGAGAACACCGGCGGGATCGACGCGTTCCGCCCGGAGAACCTGCCCAGGCATTACGGCATCCAGACCGACGGCCTGTACAAGCTGTCCGACGATCAGGCGCAGGAAATTCTGCAGATGCGCCTGCAGCGCCTGACCGGCCTGGAGCAGGACAAGATCGTCAACGAGTACAAGGAAGTGATGGCGCAGATCGCCGACCTGCTGGATATCTTGTCGAAGCCGGAGCGCGTGACGACCATCATCACCGACGAGCTGACTGCCGCCAAAAACGAATACGGCGACGGCGCGAAAGACGTGCGCCGCTCGCGGATCGAATTGAATGCGACCGATCTCGGCACCGAAGACCTGATCACGCCGCTCGACATGGTGGTCACCCTGTCGCACACCGGCTACATGAAGTCGCAGCCGGTATCCGAATACCGCGCGCAAAAGCGCGGCGGACGCGGCAAGCAGGCGATGGCGACCAAGGAAGACGACTGGATCGAACAGCTGTTCATCGCCAATACGCATGACTACATCCTGTGCTTCAGCAATCGCGGCAGGCTGTATTGGCTGAAGGTGTGGGAAGTGCCGCAAGGCTCGCGCAATTCGCGCGGCAAGCCGATCGTCAACATGTTCCCGTTGCAGGAAGGCGAAAAAATCACCGTGATTTTGCCGGTATCGGGCGAAAACCGCTCGTTCCCGGAAGATCGTTACATCTTCATGGCAACCAGCCTGGGCACCGTCAAAAAGACGCCGCTCAGCGATTTCAGCAATCCGCGCAAGGCCGGCATCATCGCGGTCGACCTGGATCAGGACGATTTCCTGATCGGTGCGGCGCTGACCGACGGCAAGCATGATGTGATGCTGTTCTCCGACTCGGGCAAGGCGGTGCGCTTCGACGAAAACGATGTGCGTCCGATGGGCCGTACCGCACGCGGCGTGCGCGGCATGAACCTGGACGACGGCCAGCAAGTCATCGCGTTGCTGGTAGCGGAAAACGAGCAGCAGTCCGTGCTGACCGCCACTCAAAACGGCTACGGAAAGCGTACGCCGATCACCGAATACACCCGCCATGGCCGCGGCACCAAGGGCATGATCGCGATCCAGACCAGCGAACGCAACGGCAAGGTGGTTGCCGCCACGCTGGTCGAGGCAATGGATGAGATCATGCTGATCACGACCGGCGGCGTATTGATTCGTACGCGCGTATCCGAAATCCGTGAAATGGGCCGCGCCACCCAGGGCGTGACCCTGATCGCGGTGGAGAACGGAACCAAGCTGAGCGGGTTGCAGCGCATCGTCGAGTCGGATATTGAAGAGGAAAACGGCGGCGCGGAAGGCACGGAAGGCGTGGAAGAGCAGTGACCGGCGGCTATAGCTATAATTTGCACGTGTAAGTTCCTTCCTCCTGCCTAGGGGAAGGAGCGAAGTGACTGCGTAACGACCGCAAAACGACTGCAAAACGACTGCATAACGGCTGCAAAACACCAAGATGGATAAAAAACTCGAACCTCTGCGCGAGCAGATCGATGCGATTGACAAGCAAATTCTCGATTTGCTCAATCGCCGTGCGCGCATTGCGCAGGAAGTAGGCCATCTCAAGGCTGAAACCAACGCGCCGGTATTCCGTCCCGAACGCGAAGCGCAAGTCTTGCGCAGCGCGGCCGAGCGCAATCCGGGCCCGTTGGCCGGGTCCGATGTGCAGACGATTTTCCGCGAGATCATGTCCGCTTGCCGCGCCCTCGAAAAGCGCGTGACGGTTGCGTATCTCGGTCCGGTCGGCACATTCAGCGAGCAGGCCGTGTACCGGCAGTTCGGCCATGCGGTCGAGGGGTTGGCTTGCGCATCGATCGACGAGGTATTTCGCGCGACCGAAGCGGGAACCGCGGATTTCGGCGTGGTACCGGTCGAAAATTCCACCGAGGGCGCGGTCAACCGCACGCTCGACCTGCTGTTGCAAACCACGCTTGCGATCAGCGGCGAAATATCGCTGGCGGTGCATCACAGCCTGATGAGCAAGAACGGTTCGATGGATGGCATCAAGCGCATTTGCGCCCATTCGCAGGCGCTGGCGCAATGCCAGGCCTGGCTCAACCAGCATTATCCGAATATCGAGCGGCAGGCGGTCGCCTCCAACGGCGAGGCTGCGCGTTTGGCCAGCGAAGATCCGACAGCCGCTGCGATCGCCGGCGAGATTGCCGGACAAAAATACAACCTGCAAGTCGTCAACGCGCATATCCAGGACGATCCGCATAACCGTACCCGCTTCGCGGTAATAGGCCGTTTGCAGACGGCGTCGAGCGGCAGGGATCAGACCTCGCTGGTGCTGTCAGTTCCGAACAAGGCCGGCGCTGTT
>DASYKE010000083.1:0-41486 GCA_035995725.1 Burkholderiaceae bacterium
CCATTACGCCACCACCACAACTTCTACATTCCCGTGTTTGCGCACGACATTGATACCGACGTTATTCGGATAGCGCTGAAGCAGCAGATCAACCGAAGTACCGCTGATAGATAGATTCCTGATCTCCACCGTTTCCAGAAACGACGGCAGCTGCGGATGTCTGAACCGGATTTGCGGCTTGCCCGGATCAGGGCCAAAGGACAAACCGAGGGATGCCTGCAACAGGTAAAACACGGTAGCAGCAGCCCAAGCTTGAGGAGAGCACGCAACCGGATACAGGGTCGGGCCTTCATCCGGTCTCTTCTCGAAGCCGCAAAAAAGTTCCGGCATGCGGTGCTGGTCTATGAACAGGCTTGCATCACTCAACCCGCTAAAGACGGCCATCGCCTTGCCGGTAAGGCCGTAACGTGCCATGCCATCGGCAATCAGCGCATTATCGTGCGGCCAGACCGAGCCATTATGGTAGGCCATCGGGTTGTAGCGCGCTTCCTTGGCAGGAATGGTGCGAACACCCCAGCCGCAAAAGAAGTCTTCGCTTAACAGTTGATCTGCGACGCGTTCCGCGCGCTCCTGGGTGGCGATGCCGCTCCATAATGCATGGCCTGCATTGGACGAACGCACCTCGCACTGTTTTTTCCGGCCGTCGAGGGCAAGCGCGTAGGTTCCGATGTCTTCGCACCAGAAGTCTTCGTTAAAGCGTATCTTCAAGTGCTCCGCGGCGTCCTCCAGTTCCTGAGCGAACTCGGCCGGTTCACCGAGCAGGCGGGCAAGCTTGGCCGCTTGCAGCTTCGCTTCATAAACGTAGCCCTGTACTTCGCATAATGCGATGGGAGCTTCGGCAAGTCGGCCGTCGCGGTGAAACACCGAGTCGTGTGAATCCTTCCAGCCTTGCTGCGCCAGCCCGGATTCAGTATAGCGCGCGTATTCGACAAAACCATCCTTGTCCTTGTCCCCGAATTCGTCGATCCAATCGAGTGCGCGCCGGACATTGTTCCAGATGCTGCGGATGAAGGGCAGGTCGCCCGTGCGGTCGTAGTAGGCACCGGCAAGGCCGATGAACAATGGAGTGGCATCCACCGTTCCATAATAGTGGCGGAAAGGAATTTCATTGAGGTTTGCCAGCTCACCTCTGCGCGCTTCGTGCAGAATCTTGCCGGGCTCGGCATCCCGTTCTGGATCGTGCGCGTTGGCCTGGTGTTCCGCCAGGAACGCCAGCACACCTTTAGCCAGGCCGGGATCGATCCATAGATATTCGCGCGCTGTCAGAATTCCGTCGCGGCCGAACGTCGTCGAGTACCAGGGTACGCCGGCATAGGGATAAGCTCCCTCCGGCAACACGGTGGTCAGCATTACCAGATCCGCCGTGGAACGGTCAGCCCAGCTATTGAAAAGAGCGTTGGACGTAACGACCTTGCAACGGTCTTGCAACTGATCGCCGATGGTTTTATTTACCTGCGTGAAAGCGTGAAAGTAATCGGTGGATCCTCTTGCCGCCTTGTCTCCCAGCTCGCAGCCGATCGTTACATAAAGATGTGCGTCGCCTTTCGGCCGCAAGGCTACTTTGAATTCGACGCGGTTGGATGCCAGTTTTTCGGGAGCCGGATCACAGGTAATGCGAGTTTTGCGTACGACCTGGTCCAGTCCCCGATATCCCAGCACCAGTTCCCCGTCGCCTACGTGAGGTGGCAAGTCATTTCCACGACGGGATCTTTTGAATCCGCGCACTTCGAATATGTCCTTGTAGTCGGCGCCGAATTCCAGCGACAGCGTGGCTTCAACAGGTTCAAGGCCGTAATTGACGATGCGCACATGCTCGTAACATGCGCTATTCCAAAGCAGCTTGGCACGGAAAATATGCAGCAGCCCCTTGAGAATAGGGTTTTGTCCATTGGGGTGAAGATCGGGGTTCATCAATTCGATGATGAAAAGTCCGTTGTCGTCTTTCACCGTCGAATTCAGAAACATCGGCCTGACGCCCTCGATCAACAGTTCCAGATGTGATAGAAAGGATGTGTCGCCATGATAGATGCCTTCTTCACCCAGCCCGGTCGACTGGATATCGCCGAAGCGGTCGAACAATGCGAAGGTGTCGTTGTGTTTGAGTACGCGCCGGCTTTCATCCGCTGGCGCAGCGGTTGCGAGGATGTACCATTTTTCCCCCAATCGAACTTTTTCAACCATGGGTTTCTCCGGTTAATTGCGTCTTCTCTTTTGCACGCAGAAAAAGATTACCTTTGGTGAGGGACGCTTAACGACACAACAGGCGCCGATAAATGCTTAAATAATTTTCCGCCATGTGCGCTACCGTGAAACGACGCTCGAATACCTGTCGACAGCGCTTTCTGTCGATGGATTCAATGCTTTGAGCGGCACGCACGGCATCTTCCTGGTTCGTCACCACGAACCCGGTGACACCGTCTTCCATGATTTCCGGAATCGAACCATGCCGGTAGGCGATAACCGGAGTTCCACAAGCAAAGGCTTCGATCATGACGAGCCCGAATGGTTCGGGCCAGTCGATCGGAAACAGCAGCGCCCTTGCATGTTCGAGCAAGCCGCGTTTTTCCGGTTCGCCCACCTCTCCGATATATTTCACCAGCGGATCGTGCAGCAGCGGCTCGATGCATTCATTGAAATAAGTTTCATCTGCCTTGTCGATTTTTGCAGCGATATACAGGGGCAGGCCGCATTGCCGTGCGATATCGATCGCGCGATCGACACGCTTTTCAAGTGAAATCCGCCCGATGTAGACAAAGTAATCGTCGGACTCGGATCGGAACGAATACAGATCGGGCGGCAAGCCGTGATATACCGTTTCGCGCCAATTGGCCCATGGCAAAGGTATACGCTGACTGTCCGAAATGGAAATCAACGGAACATCACTGAAATGCCTGTAAAGCGATACCAGCTCGGGCAGGTCCAGCCTCCCGTGCAGGGTGGTGATGTGAGGAGTGGAAAATTTCCTTGCTATCGGAAAATGCAGATAGTCGGTGTGGAAATGAATCACATCGAAGGTATGTGCGAGCTCGGATACCTGATCCATCTGTATCGTGTGA
The DNA here is from genome assembly GCA_035995725.1 of Burkholderiaceae bacterium. Lineage (GTDB taxonomy): Bacteria > Pseudomonadota > Gammaproteobacteria > Burkholderiales > Burkholderiaceae_D > JAQGLW01. The sequence goes on from DASYKE010000083.1 coordinate 3,057, forward strand.
TAGGCCAGCCATGTGCGCTGCACCGCATCCAGACGAAAACTTTCTTCGATGGCCGGCACCAGGCGAGCACCGGTAATTGAATCGCCGGAAGCGAACAGCGTGACATCATGTCCCAGCCTTATCAACTCTTCGGTAAGGTATGAAATGATGCGCTCGGTGCCGCCATAAGCTTTGGGCGGCACTCTTTCGAAGAGCGGCGACACTTGTGCAATTTTCATAGCGCATATGCGGTCTCCCGGCATGACGCAGGAGGCGTCTAATCAAAACATCAAATTCTGTATGCGCAAAAAATGTGCCAATTAGTTGAATTTTTTGCCATCCGACAAGTTATTCGATAATTTGTTTTGATACAGTCATTATGTTTTTCCTGCAATACTTCTGGAGCAAGGACAGACGGAGTGGTGATGCGGATTTTATTCGCTGTTGCGCTTGGCATTTATTGTCGCTGCAAACTAAAGTCGCCCATCAGGTAACAAACAAGAAGGACAAACATTCGGCGTAGCGTTGATCGATGCGTAGCGAAAACTCAACGGTAACCAGCATCGCACCAATAACAAGAAGGCACGTAAAAATGTCTTGTTGTTTTTATTTTCGCTTCGCATATCTGAACTCGCCGGGAATCTGACGCATCGCGCCGCGACTACATACCGGAAGTGCTGTGATGCCACTGGCCGAATCCATTACTGACTGACGAGATGGCGGATTCACCATGGAAAAGCAAAAAATATAAGGATTTATATGGCGCACAGGCTGTTTAATTGATAAAATAACAACAAAGTAATGTCGGCATTAATGTAAATTTGTAAAATATTGATACAAGGCAATATTTTCTGCACTTAAATCGACAATCTTGGTAAATTAGCAGCAACTTAATTATGCATTAACGTCGCATCGATAATATGAGAATTGCGGTACTTGATGACGACCATAGCCAGACGGATTTGGTATGCCAGGTTCTCACGTCTGCTGGACATACGTGCCACTCTTTTGAAAGCGGCAAGGAAATGCTCAATCATTTGCGGCGCGAAAGTTATGACATGCTCATCATTCACTGGCAGGCAACGGATGTCAGTGGCTCGGAAGTGCTGCGCTGGGCAAGGGACAGGTTGCCGGCCAATCTGCCGGTACTGTTCATGACCAGCCGCTCGGGCGAAGACGACATCGTGGCCGGGCTGGCCGCCGGGGCCGATGATTACATGATCAAACCTATTCGTCGCGGTGAACTCGTGGCGCGCGTGCAGGCATTGTTGCGCCGTGCTTATCCGGCCCAGAATGCAGCGGAACAAATCCAGTTTGGAGACTATATATTCGAAGTACGCACCGGCCGCCTGACGATAAAAGGCAATCCGGTTGAACTTACGCAGAAAGAGTTCGATCTGGCGCTGCTATTTTTCCGCAACATCGGTCGGCCGCTGTCGCGCGCTTATATTCTCGAAGCCGTCTGGGCACGCGATATCGAGGTTCCGTCGCGCACAATGGATACTCATGTGTCGCGTGTGCGCAGCAAATTGCAGTTGCGCCCGGAATATGGCTTTCGGCTGGCGCCTGTTTACAGTTACGGCTATCGGCTGGAACAAATCCCGGTATAACTTTTACCGCGTTACCGCAATCCCCGCTTCAGCTCATTTCGATCGAATCGATGCTGCACTGATGCGTTGTCCATTGCCAGGAAGGGGATGCGGTTCTATACTTTTTCGTACCGCATCACCAGGCTGTCGGTGATGCCATACCGCCAATATGGCGCTCTCCTCTATGCTATCAGCAACAAGCTATAATAGAGCCTGCTTATCATACTGAATACCTGCGACCGGAATGCAACTCCTCGCCGTCGGCATCAACCATACCACCGCGCCTGTATCGCTGCGCGAAAAGGTAGCCTTTCCACCCGACCAGATTGGCCGGGCGGTGGTATCGGCACGTGCATGGTTCGGACGCAATAGCACCGGCGGTACCAATGAGACTGCGATTCTGTCGACCTGCAATCGTACCGAACTGTACGCGGCAAGCCAGCTGCAAGGCGGCGTAGAGGCCACGATGGATACAACGGCGCATTTCCTGGCCGACTATCACAAGCTCGCCTACGCCGAATTGCGTCCTTATCTGTACACGCTCCCGCAAGACAATGCAGTGCGCCACGCATTTCGGGTCGCGTCCGGCCTCGACTCAATGGTGCTGGGTGAACCGCAAATCCTGGGGCAAATGAAAGACGCGGTGCGCCAGGCCGATGCCGCCGGCGGACTCGGCACCTATCTGCATCAGATGTTTCAACGTACTTTCGCGGTGGCCAAGGAAGTGCGCAGCACGACCGAAATCGGCGCGCATAGCGTGTCGATGGCGGCGACGGCGGTGCGGCTGTCGCAACGGATATTCGATACGATTTCGGAGCAACACGTACTGTTTATCGGCGCCGGCGAAATGATCGAGTTGTGCGCCACGCATTTCACCGCGCAGAATCCGAAAACAATAACAATTGCCAATCGCACGCTGGAGCGCGGCGAAGTGCTGGCACACCGCTTCAACGGCCGCGCGATTCGCCTGGCGGACTTGCCGGAACAGCTCGCCAATTTCGATATCGTGGTTTCAAGCACCGCCTCTTCTCTCCCGATCATCGGTTTGGGCCTGGTCGAACGCGCGATCAAAAGCCGGCGCCACAAGCCGATGTTCATGGTCGACCTTGCCGTGCCGCGCGATATCGAATCGGAGATCGGCCGGCTCGATGACGTTTTTCTTTACACCGTCGACGACCTCGGCGTGGCAGTGCAGACTGGCATCGACAATCGCCAAGCCGCCGTCGCGCAGGCCGAAGCGATTATCGAGACCCGCGTTCAATCATTCATGCACTGGATCGATACCCGCGCGGTGGTACCGCTGATCCAGGATTTGCATCAAAACAGCGAGGCAATGCGCATAGCCGAGCTGGAACGCGCCCGCAAGCTGCTGGCCAGGGGTGAAGACGTCGACGCAGTGCTCGAAGCGCTGTCGAAAGGCCTGACCGCAAAATTTCTGCATGGCCCGCAGCAGGCGCTGCACAACGCGCAGGGTGACGAGCGAGCCCGCCTGGCCGCACTATTGCCGCAGTTGTTCCGCACCAAGCGCTAGCTGCGCCGACCTTTCCTCCTGCGCCGCAAGCGACAAGCTGCCGCGGCATCCCGAAATTTCCCGGCACAAGCGCCGGTCGATGCCACTCCGAATTCAAGACTGAAGAAACGCAATGAAACCATCGATGCTCGCCAAACTCGACCAGCTCGCTGACCGGCTGGAAGAGTTGAACAGCCTGTTAATGCAGGAAGACGTCACATCCGACCTCGACAATTATCGCAAATTGACGCGCGAACATGCCGAACTTGGCCCGCTGGTCGCGCTCTATGCGGCCTACACGCAATCCGACAACGACGCGAAGGCAGCGCAGGAAATGCTGTCCGATCCAGACATGAAAGAGTTCGCGCAGGAAGAAATCGCGGCAGCCAAGGCGCGCATGGAACAGCTTGAAGCAGACCTGCAAAAAATGCTGTTGCCCAAAGACCCCAATGACGAACGCAATATCTTCCTGGAAATCCGCGCCGGCACCGGCGGCGATGAAGCGGCGCTGTTTGCCGGCGATCTGCTGCGCATGTACACCCGCTTCGCCGAGCGCAACCGGTGGCAGGCCGAGATGATTTCCGAATCGCCGTCCGAAATCGGCGGTTACAAGGAGGTGATCGTGCGCATCGTCGGTTTCGGCGCGTATTCGAAACTCAAGTTCGAATCCGGCGGGCATCGGGTGCAGCGCGTACCGGCGACCGAAACGCAGGGCCGCATCCACACGTCCGCCTGCACGGTTGCGATCATGCCCGAGGCGGATGAAGTCGGCGATGTCGATATCAATCCGGCCGATCTGCGCATCGATACCTACCGGGCATCCGGCGCTGGTGGCCAGCACATCAATAAAACCGACTCCGCGGTGCGCATTACGCACATTCCGACCGGCATCGTGGTCGAATGCCAGGATGACCGCAGCCAGCACAAGAACAAGGCGTCGGCGCTGAAGGTACTGGCCGCCCGCATCAAGGATGTGCAATTGCGCGAACAACAATCGAAGGAAGCTGCTACCCGCAAGTCGCTGATCGGCTCTGGCGATCGCAGCGAACGCATCAGGACTTATAATTTCCCGCAAGGGCGCATGACCGACCATCGCATCAACCTGACCCTGTACAAGCTCGATTTCATTATGGATGGCGACCTGGAAGAGCTGACCAATACGCTGATGGCCGAACACCAGGCCGAGCTGCTGGCGGCGCTGGGTGAAGACGCGTAAGCTTTATGGTCATTACCACGCAACGGAAACATTTACATGTGATGAACTTTCCGGCAACTCATTATTTTTGTGACACTCAATATTTACGGCAAACAAAGATGAAAACTTCAAAACCCGTCCTGTTCGCGGTCGCACTCATATCGCTGGCGTTGCTCGCCGTCGCACTGTATCTGCAACATGTCGAAAAAATGCTGCCTTGTCCGCTGTGCATCATCCAGCGCTATGCGTTTGCAGCAATCGCGCTGATCTGCCTGGTATCCGTCGCGCTTCCGCGCGGCGCGGCGAAGGCCGGTGCGGGATTGGCCGCAATCGCGGCGCTCGCCGGCGCGGGCGTCGCCGGCTGGCACCTGTGGATCAAGGCGAATCCATCCACATCCTGCGGCATCGATCCGCTGGAAACCTCGCTCAATACGATACCGACCGCCAAATTGCTGCCGTTCATGTTCCAGGCTGATGGATTGTGCACTACCGACTATGCGCCGATTCTCGGCCTGTCGATTCCGCAATGGGCGCTGGCCTGGTTTGTCGTGCTTGCGATCGTATTGCTGGGGACTGCGTTGAAACGCAGGCAATAAAGTGACCTCGATGCGGAGCGGGCCGGAACAGTCGCGTCGATCCGCACCGGTTGCGTCCGGCGACAACATCGGTGCGATTCTGAAAAATTCCCCGTTGAACGGACTGGAAACCCGCATTCTGCTAACGCATGCGCTGGAACTGTCGCGGGTCGAACTGATCACCCGGTCCGAGCGCATGCTGACCGCGGATGAAGCGCAACGACTGTCCGTGCTGTTCCAGCGCCGCATCGATGGTGAACCGATCGCTTATATCGTCGGCGAACGCGAGTTCTACGGCCTGTCCTTTCACGTTACGCCCGACGTCCTGATCCCCCGGCCGGAAACCGAATTGCTGGTTGAACTGGCGATTGAACGCCTGCCGCAAAACGGGCGTATTCTCGATCTCGGTACCGGTTCTGGCGCCATCGCGGTGGCGATCGCGCACGCTCGCCCCAATGCCACGGTAATGGCCGTCGACATTAGCGAACCAGCGCTGAGCATCGCCCGGCACAATGCGACTCGACATGGCGCACAGGTCATTTTTTTGCATAGCGATTGGTACAGCACGCTCGCCGGCCGGCAATTCGACATCATCGTCGCCAATCCGCCTTACATTGTCGCGGGCGACACACATCTGTCGCAAGGCGATTTGCGCTTCGAACCTGCCGGCGCTCTCACCGATTACGCAGATGGACTATCGGCGTTGCGCAAGATCATCATCGACGCGCCACGCCATCTCGCGCCTGGCGGCTGGCTGTTGATGGAACATGGTTATGACCAATCGCCGGCAGTTCGCGGGTTGCTTGCTGCACAGGGGTTTTGTAACACGCAAAGCTGGCGGGATCTGGCCGGAATTGAACGCGCAACGGGCGGCACAAGGCAAAGCAAGCTTGCGCGCTAATCAGCTGCGGGCTGGCTTGACGAAACAGTGGCTGACCGCCCGCAAGGCTGATTTTCCGTGATACCTGTCGTTAAAAAAACACAATACTTCGCCCGCCGCACTTTTTTTCGCGCTGTCAAGACTGGCGCATTTGCATAAATTGCGTATCATCGACCGCTCAATTTCAGTCATTTCAATTCTCATGTTGCCTTCCATCGAACAACGCCTTGCCGGCGAACTCGCCGCCAAGCCTCAACAAGTTGCTGCCGCTATCGCGCTGCTGGACGAAGGCGCGACTGTGCCCTTCATCGCACGCTACCGCAAGGAGGCGACCAGCGGGCTGGACGACATCCAGCTGCGCCTGCTGGAAGAGCGGCTGCGCTATCTGCGCGAGCTGGAGAGCAGGCGCGCAGCAATCCTTGCATCGATCGAGGAACAAGGCAAAATGACGCCGGAACTGTTCGATGCAGTCACGCATGCCGAAGACAAGACGCGGCTGGAAGACCTGTACCTGCCATACAAGCCGAAGCGCCGCACCAAGGCGCAAATCGCGCTGGAAGCGGGCCTGATGCCCTTGGCGGATGCGCTGCTGGCCGACCCGGCACTCGATCCGGAACAGGAAGCAGGCAAGTATCTGAAACCCGCTTTCAACACTGACAATGGCGACAATCCAGGCGTGCCGGACGCCAAGGCCGCGCTCGACGGCGCACGACAAATCCTGATGGAACGCTTTGCCGAAGATGCGACGCTGCTGCAGGCGCTGCGCGAATATCTGACCGAGCATGGCATTGTGGAATCGAAAGCGGTGGAAGGAAAGCAGGATGCGGCTGAAAAATTTGCCGATTATTTCGACTATTCGGAAAGCATCGGCACCATTCCGTCGCACCGTGCGCTTGCACTGCTGCGCGGCCGCCGCGAAGAGATGCTGAACCTGACGTTCCGCCTCGATACCGAAGAAGAAAAACCGAAATGGGACGCGCCGCTCAATCCGTGCGAAGGCCGCATTGCATCGCGCTTCGGTATCGGCAATCAGGGCCGCCCGGCGGATAAATGGCTGGCCGACACAGTGCGCTGGACATGGCGCGTGAAGATATTCGTGCACCTCGAAACCGAACTGATGACGAACTTGCGCGAACGGGCGGAAATCGACGCAATCAACGTGTTTGCCCGTAATCTGAAGGCGTTGCTGCTGGCCGCGCCGGCCGGCCCGCGCGCAACGATGGGCCTCGATCCCGGGCTGCGCACCGGCGTCAAGGTGGCGGTGGTGGATGCGACCGGCAAGGTGGTAGATACCGCCACGATTTATCCGCATCAGCCGCGCAACGACTGGAATGGTTCGCTGCATGCGCTGGCGTCGCTTGCCGAGAAGCACAAAGTGTCGCTGATCTCGATCGGCAACGGCACCGCATCGCGCGAAACCGACAAGCTGGCGCAGGAATTGATCAAGCTGCGCCCGGAATTGAAGTTGACCAAGATCGTCGTCTCCGAAGCCGGCGCATCGGTTTATTCCGCGTCCGAATTCGCATCAAAGGAATTGCCGGAGCTGGATGTCTCGTTGCGCGGTGCGGTATCGATTGCACGCCGCCTGCAGGACCCGCTGGCGGAGCTGGTGAAGATCGATCCCAAATCGATCGGCGTCGGCCAGTATCAGCACGACGTGGGCCAGACCCAGCTGGCTCGATCGCTGGATGCGGTAGTCGAAGACTGCGTCAATGCGGTTGGTGTCGACGTCAATACCGCTTCGGCGCCGCTGCTGGCCAGAGTGTCCGGACTAAACACCAGCGTCGCGCAAAGCATTGTTGCTTATCGCGACATGAAAGGCTTGTTTGCGTCCCGCACGGCGCTGCGCGCGGTGCCGCGCCTGGGCGACAAGACGTTTGAGCAGGCCGCCGGCTTTTTGCGCGTGATGACGAGCGACAATCCGCTGGATGCGTCGGCAGTGCACCCGGAATCCTACCCGCTGGTCAACAAGATTCTGGCCGATATCAAAAAGGATGTTAAAAGCGTCATCGGTGACGAAAAGTTGCTTAAATCGCTCAATCCGGTCAAATACGCCGATGAACAATTCGGCGTGCCGACCATTACCGATATCCTGAAAGAGCTGGAAAAACCCGGCCGCGATCCGCGCCCGGAATTCACCACGGCGACCTTCAGGGATGGCATTGAGGAAATCAAGGATTTGCGGCCGGACATGATACTGGAAGGTGTAGTGACCAACGTCGCCGCATTCGGCGCTTTTGTCGATATCGGCGTGCATCAGGACGGTTTGGTCCATATCTCGGCATTGTCGAACAGCTTCGTCAAGGACCCGCACACGGTGATCAAGGCTGGCCAGGTAGTGAAGGTCAAAGTGCTGGAAGTCGATGAAAAGCGCAAGCGCATCGCGCTGACCATGCGTTTATCCGACACGCCGCCGGTAGCGGGCTCGAAGCAGGAACAGCGCGGCGATCGCAACGATGCGAAACGCTTGTCGCAGCATCAACAGCAGCAGCCCCGCCAGCCTGCAGTCAATAACGCAATGGCGGCGGCGTTCGCCAAGCTTAAATCATGAGGCACCCCGGCAATTCGGGCCGATCAGACCCTCCTTGCATTCTTATGCCAGCATGAGCGCCCGGTTTTTCCTATAATGGCACTATTCATTACAGCGAGGCAGCCATGAGCGACGTACAAACCTGGATCAAAGATACCGTGACGCAAAATCCGGTCGTGTTATTCATGAAGGGCACTACCCAGTTCCCGCAATGCGGCTTTTCCAGCCGTGCCGTGCAACTGTTGAAGGCGAGCGGCGCCGAAAATATCGTCACCGTCAATGTGCTCGACGATGCCGAGGTACGCCAGGGCATCAAGGAATATTCGAACTGGCCGACGATCCCGCAGCTTTACGTCAAAGGTGAATTTATCGGCGGCTCGGACATCCTGAGCGAGATGTACGAATCCGGCGAATTGCAAAAACTGCTGAAAGCATAGAGACGGCGCCCGCGGACGCGTCATCCATCCGATGCCTTCCTCCAGACGCCTGATTGTCGCCATCACCGGCGCCACTGGCGCCGTGTACGGCGTGCGCCTGTTGCAGGTGCTGCGCGGAATATCCGACATCGAGATTCATCTGATGGTATCCGATGCCGGCGTGCTGAACCTGCACCAGGAACTCGACATGAACCGCAAGGATGTCGAAGCACTGGCGCACGTGGTGCATAACGTGCGGGACATCGGCGCGTCGATCGCCAGCGGTTCGTTCCAATCCGAGGGAATGATCATCGCACCCTGCTCGATGAAGACCCTGGCCGCCATCGCGCACGGATTATCGGACAATCTAATTGCGCGCGCGGCAGATGTCGCGCTGAAAGAACGCCGCCGGCTGGTGCTGATGGTGCGCGAAACCCCCTTCAACCTGGCCCATTTGCGCAACATGACGGCCGTCACCGAAATGGGCGGCATCATTTATCCGCCGCTGCCGGGCTTTTATCAGCGCCCGCAGACGATTGCCGAGATGGTAGACCATACGGTCGGCCGCGTGATCGATTTGTTCGCCATTCCCCATGCGCTCACGCCGCGCTGGAATGGACTCAAGGCAATCGATTAGCCGGGCAACGTCACTTAAGTCAAAACCCGACCGCCTGCCCGTCGCGACGGTGATCCGATCCCGCCGCATAGCCGTGCTCCAAGCTGCGGATTAATTGCGCGCTACCGAATTGCACGCCAGCACCGGCATTTTTTGCGACGGATAGGGGAAATAGCCAATCCATTTGATTGGCACAAATACCCAGGACATCAGTTAATAATTGTAAGCAGCGGGACGCTGTGAAAAATCCTGCAGACAGCAGGCGCGCCGCATCAAAAAACCATTATCAATCTATGCGCGCACCGGAGTCCTTGACCACTTTGGCCCATTTCGCCAGATCGCTCTTGATCATGACCGACAATTGCTCCGGCGTGCTGCCCTCCAGAATCGCCCCCTGGCTGGCGAGGTGTTCGCGCAGATCCGGTGTTGCCACCACCTTCGCGATTTCGGCATTGAGCAAATTCACGATATCTTTGGGGGTGCCTGCCGGCGCCAGCACTGCGAACCAGTTGTTGGCTTCGAAACCGGGCAGACCGGATTCGGCGATGGTCGGGATATTCGGCAGAAAAGCCAGCCGCTTGGAGGTCAATACCCCGAGCGCTTTGAGCTTGCCCGCCTTGACCTGGGGCAAAGCCGATGGAATGCTGTCGAAAAACAGCGACACTTGCCCTGCGAGTAAATCCGGCATGGCGTTGGAGCTGCCTTTGTAGGGCACATGCAGCAGATTCACTCCCGCAGAGCTCTTGAACAGTTCCAGCTCCAGATGGGACAACGTGCCGTTACCCTGCGAAGCCGCGTTCAACACGCCCGGCTTGGCCTTGGCCAGCTCGATCAGCTCCTTGACGGAATTCACCGGCAGCGATGGATGCGCCACCAGCATATGGGGCACGTTCGCCACCAGCGACACCGGCGTGAAACTGGTGGTGAGATCGTAATTGAGCTTGCTGTAAACACTGGCGGCAATGGCGTGGTTGGTCAACGCAGCCAGGAACAGGGTATAGCCGTCCGGGGCCGATTTGGCGGCCGCTTCCGCGCCGATGTTGCCGCCGGCGCCAGGACGATTCTCCACGAACACCTGCTGGCCGAGTGTTTCGGACAGTTTCTGCCCAATGGCGCGGGCTACGACGTCTGTAGCGCCGGCAGGCGGAAAAGCCACGATCAATCGGATCGGTTTGCTGGGATAGTGCTGGGCCGCCGCTTCGCCCGCAGCGACACAAAGCAGAACCGCTGATAACGCCAGGCTCACAATGCGAAAAAACTGTTTCATCGAACTTCTCCATGACTCCAAACGATTGACATGTTGCTGAGGGCTATGCCCCGGCACCCGAATTTTGCAGCAGATGTGCTGCTTAATCAATGCAGATTCCCGAATTTCACGATCCTGATCCGGATTATCGTTTTGCTCGGAAATAGTGTAACGCAGTTTGTTCGTTGCCATGTGCTACGGTATCCATACAGACCGGGCCGGATGGGCTCTGGCGCAAATTTTGCCATGGGCCGGACTGATGTTTTTTCCGCTGATGACTAGCGATGGCAAAGTGAAAAAACATGGAGGAGTTGTTCCAGGGACGACACTTCGAACAAGAGATCATCATACTTTGCGTTCGGTGACATCTTCGCTATAAATTGTCGTTTCGCGATTTGGCAGAGATGGTGACAAGAGCCGTATGCACCATCAACTGCAGCGTGGCGCTGCCTGCGCACATCGGTGATGCGCCGATCTGTCGGCGTCGTAGAATTATTACACCGGCCTGCCCGCCACCCACGTCAGCAACAGGGAAACCGCGGCGCGCAAGAGTGAAAACCGTATTCATCCCACCGTGTTTGTCCTTCACACAGATCGCCAGATATAGCCTCTCGGCCCCCATCCTATTCGCACTGATGTTGTGCCGCATCGATGGCATGGACCTTGCTCTCGATAGCGACAGGAAAAGCTTACAGACGGGTCCCTACAGAAATGAGTTCATAGAGATTGGAATGACTTGAAGGCGCAATTCACATAAAGGAGCTATCCCAATGAATTACCGACGTTTTCTGGTGAAGTTCGTTTTGGCCCTCTCTGCAGTCTTGCCGTTTTCCGCTTTCGCTGTCTATCCGGACAAACCGATCAGGCTGATTGTTTCCTCAGCGCCAGGCGGCGCACCGGACATGCTGATGCGAGTGCTCGCTGCGCGACTGTCGGTGCAGATGGGCGTTCCCTTCATCATCGACAACAAGCCGGGCGCCTCATATGTGATCGGCACCATGGAAATTGTCCGTGCCGCGGCGGACGGTTATACCCTCGGTTATGGTAACGTCGTTTCGCTTGCCACCAATCGCTCGCTGCTGGACAAGGTTCCTTACGACATCGATAGAGATCTGACGCTGATTTCAAATGCGTTGCGTGTTGGCAACATACTGGTAGTGAACAACAACGTGCCGGTGAAGAACGTGGAGGAGTTGATCGCCTACGCCAAAAAGAATCCCGGCAAGCTGTCGATGGCGTCAAGCGGTAACGGCACGACGTCTCATCTTGGCGGCGAACTCTTCAAATCGATGACCAACACGGATATGCTGCATGTACCTTACAAGGCCGCTTCAGCAGCGATCAATGACCTTCTTTCCGGTCAGGTCCAGGTTTATATGGAAAATTCACCCGTGGTCGGTTCCTATATTAAATCGGGTCGAGTCCGGGCCCTTGGTGTTTGCGGACTTCAACGCCTTGCCAATTACCCGGATATTCCTACCGTTGCAGAGAGCGGCGTGTCCGGCTTTGAATTAATGTCGTGGGGTGGCATCATTGGGCCGGCCGGCATGCCCACGGAAATCGTTGACCGCTTGAATACGGAAATCCGTAATGCACTCGCGAACCCGGAAGTGCGCGAACGGTTCAAGGCGCTTGATGCCGAACCGACTCCCGGCACGCCTGCCGAATTTCGCGAACTCTCGCGCCGCGAGACGGAAAAGTGGGCTCGTGTGATCAAGACGTCGGGTGCGAAAGTAGATTGACCACAGTTTGTTTTTTCCCTTTTTTACTTACTTCTACATTTAATACCGATGAGCCCATGGAATGCAGCACAGATAGGCGACTCGATCAGATCAGTCGACACACCGGCCCTTGTTCTCGACCTCGATGCGTTTGAGCGAAACCTCAAACGCATGGCCGATGCGGTCAGAGGACGCAACGTGCGCTTGCGCCCTCACGCAAAGAGCCATAAATGTCCAGAGATTGCCTTGCGCCAGATTGAACTTGGCGCAGTCGGAATCTGCTGCCAAAAGGTCAGTGAGGCCGCCGTATTTGTCCAGGCCGGCGTTACCGACATACTCATTACTAATCAGATCGTCGGTACGGCTAAAATCCGCCACCTGATGGAACTGGCCGGCGCAGCCCGTATCGGAGTTCTGGTTGATCATTCCTCGCAGATACAGGCTCTGGCCGTTGCCGCACAAGCGTCTGCGACGAGCGTGGACGTCTATATCGAAATCGACGTTGGCGGACATCGCTGCGGCATCGCTCCAGGTGAAGAAGCAGCGCGCCTGGCCGAATTGATTGTCGCTTCCTCACCGCTTCGCTTTGCCGGCCTGCAGTGCTATCACTCCTCGGCACAGCACTTCCGCTCGCCGCAAGAGCGTGTTGCAGCAATTCGCAGCGCCTGCGAATTGGCGCTGCTGACAAAGAAAAAGATTGAGGCACGCGGCATTCCAGTTGATATTATTTCCGGTGCCGGCACCGGTACTTTCCTTCTTGAGCGCGACTCGGGCATCTATAACGAGCTTCAGAGCGGGTCCTATGTGTTCATGGATCGGGATTACGGCGATAACATGCGTGGGCAAAACGACATTCCCTTCGAGCATGCCCTGTTTGTATTGACAACGGTAATGAGCAGGGCAACCGGCGAGCGGGCTATCGTGGATGCAGGATTGAAGGCTTCCAGTGTTGATTCCGGCATGCCTTCAGTGTGGAAGCGTAGCGATCTGAAGTACCTAAAAGCGTCGGACGAGCATGGCGTGCTTGTTACCCCCAGTCCTTCTTCGGTAAGCCTGGGGGACCAATTGATGCTGATTCCCGGCCATTGCGATCCAACCGTCAATCTTTATGACTCGTTGGTATGTGTACGCGACGGGAAGGTCGAAGCGTTATGGCCGATTGCCGCGCGTGGTGCACTGCTCTGACTGCCATGTCAATGACCGGCACATACCACTTCTGGCGATAGTTTACTGCGCCATGGATCGAATGAAGACAGGCATCACGGCATTGCCCACCTTATAGAATAATTGATAAATACGCTACAAAGGAGTACTGATGAGTGAGCGTTATGATGTAATCATCCGCAATGCGACGATCGTTGACGGGACGGGCGCCGCCCGCTATGAAGGTGATGTGGGTATCAAAGGTGATCGTATTGTCCGCATCGGTGATTTAGAAGGGGCCGGCGCCACAACCGAGATCGACGCGTCGGGCTTTGCGGTTGCGCCTGGCTTTATCGATGCGCACACGCATGACGACCGCTTGATGCTATCAGGGGGGGACATGGCGCCGAAGGTCAGCCAAGGAATCACTACCGTGGTGGGCGGCAATTGCGGCGTTTCGCTGGCACCGATGCCGCGGCCGATTCCCGATCCGGTAACCCCGCCACTTAATCTGCTTGATGAAAGCGGAGCGTGGTTTCGGTTCGCCAGCTTTGCAGAATATTTGGAAGCGTTGCGTGCTCAGCCTGCGGCAACGAATTGCGCCATGCTGGTCGGTCATTCGACGTTGCGCGTCGCTACAATGGATGATCTTACCTTGCCGGCAAATCCAGACGAAATCGCTTCCATGCGCGCGCTGGTCGATGAAGCCATGCGCGCCGGCGCGATTGGCGTGTCAACAGGATTGTTCTACGAACCTTCGATAGCAGCACCCACGGAAGAGGTGATTGAAATATGCCAGCCGCTGCGCGAGTACGGCGGGGTCTATTGCACTCATATGCGAAACGAGGGCGATCACATCATTGAATCACTGATTGAAACTTTCCGCATCGGCCGCGAAGTCGGTGTACCGGTCGTCATCTCGCATCATAAGGTGGTCGGCGTCAAAAATTATGGCCGCTCCACTGAAACACTGAAGTTCATCGCTGAGCACATGGAGAAGCAGGAGATTTGTCTGGACTGCTATCCTTATCCGGCGTCGTCCACCATTTTGTCCGCGCATCGTGCACGCAACGCAACCCGAGTGACCGTGACATGGTCAAAAAGCCTGCCCCAATACGCCGGCAGGGATCTGACTGACATCATTGCTGAACTCGGCGGCACGCAGGAAGAGGTAATCGACCGTCTATCTCCCGCCGGTGCGATTTACTACATGATGGACGACCGGGATGTGCAGCGCATTTTGGCGTTCGACCAAACCATGATCGGCTCCGACGGTCTGCCGCACGACGACGCTCCGCACCCGCGTCTTTGGGGAAGTTTCCCGCGCGTTCTTGGACACTACGGCCGGTCTATGGGCCTGTTTTCCCTTGAGACTGCAATCCATAAGATGACCGGACTAACCGCCAAAAATTTTGGGCTCGCAGACCGTGGCGTGATACGGGAGGGTGCCTTCGCTGATCTGACCATATTTAATCCTGAAACCGTTGATGAGGGGGCGTCATTTGCCAAACCAATTGCGCCGGCCGTAGGCATTGATACAGTGCTTGTTAACGGCGTCGTTGTGTGGCGGAAGGGCAGACCTAGCGGTGCACGGCCGGGCCAGGTGCTGCGGCGGGAGCGAGTAGTGTGATGTTTATAGCAATCGGTAATCGGCACTGTGCGACTTTATCGCACAGTGCCCGCATTGACATGTCCGACTCTCCCTAGTGTATCTATTATGTCCATCGTTCGCCCTGTCCAGCCAGGCGTGAAAACCTCCTAGTAGTCTTGGAGCATGACGAGAGAAGGAATTCGCCATAAAATTTTTGAAAAGCCGTCGGACACGTTGGACGCATGGACTCACCGAAAATAGAAAGGGCTCGTTTCAGAGCCGTTGCCATTTTCAAATAGCAGTCCGTCCGCCGCAGTTCTTTCACAATTAATCTCGCTCATTTCCCGTTTTTCAGCCCTTGGATGATAAATCGCCAATCGTCCAGTGGGCAGAATCCGAGCCGCCTATCCCGCCGATCTCGCTCTTGCCAATCATGTTGGTCGGACAGCTTCTGCCGCCTTGGAAGTTAACAATCGTTAACGAACCGCCAATCTAGTCTTAATTCGCTATCGTGCAAAGTACGACTGTTGTGCTTCCCAAACTTGGGGCCGCGCCATTCTTTCTTTTTTCAGCGGGGTTGGAGTTATGAATTTACACAAAACACATCGGCGCCGTGCCTGTCTCACTTCCACGGCCGAATGGCGCTCCGTTTCGGCACGTATTTCATCTGTAATGGAATCTCCACATTTGGAAACTTTCTGGCAACCGATCATTGGTTAAATGAGTCACCGAGCTCTACTCTAATAAGACATCGCGCCGGATCTGTTTGGGAATGTCGGGGAAACTCAGGCAAAATTTATGAATCGAAAAACTCTACCAAAGTTGTTTAATTTGTCTGGAATGTTCCTGACATTTTTTATTTCAGGTTGTAATAATCTCGACGTTCTGAACCCGAAAGGCAGTGTCGGCCTAGCAGAGAAGTCGCTGATTGCTACTTCGGTCTGGGCGATGCTGATTGTCGTCGTGCCCGTCATCGCGCTTACGTTACTGTTTGCATGGCACTACCGGTCGTCGAATAAAAGCGCCGCCTATCTGCCGAAATGGTCTCATTCGAACAAGATAGAAGTTGCGATCTGGCTTATCCCAACTCTGATCATCATTTTTTTGGCCACGCTGACCTGGAAAAGTACACACACGCTCGATCCATATAAGCCTCTGCAATCCAATGTAAAGCCAATCAATGTCGAAGTCGTCGCGCTTGATTGGAAATGGTTGTTTATTTATCCGGATCTTGGTATCGCCACGATCAATCAGTTTGCAATTCCTGTCGGTACGCCAGTCAATTTCCGAATTACTTCGGATTCGGTCATGAATTCGTTCTTCATTCCGCAATTAGGCAGCCAGATCTACGCAATGGCTGGCATGCAGACGCAACTTCACCTCATTGCCGACGAGCCCGGAAATTACGATGGCGAATCAGCCAATTTCAGCGGAAGGGGATTTTCAGACATGAAATTCAAAACGCTTGCGACATCGAACGACCAATTCAATGCCTGGGTCGAAAAAGTCAGAACGTCGGCGAAGCGGCTTGACCTGGCTGCCTACAGCACAGTCTCGGCCCCAAGCGAAAAGCAGCCGGTCACATATTTCTCGTACGTCGACCCGATGCTCTTTCATAGCATTATCGCCAAATACAACGAGGGAACCGATATGCAGGATGGAAACATTATGCAAAATGGGAACGTAATGCGTATGCAGGCCGCCATGCCCGGCATGAAGGAATAGCACATGTTTGGAAAATTAACGCTTTCGGCGATACCGTTCGACCAGCCTATCATCATGGGCGCCGGCGCCCTGATGGTCGTTGCAGCGCTCGCCGTGTTGATTCCGTTGACCTATTTCGGTAAATGGAAATGGTTATGGACGGAGTGGTTGACCACCGTCGACCACAAAAAACTCGGCGTGATGTACATCATCGTGGCGATGGTGATGCTGCTGCGAGGCTTCTCTGACGCGATCATGATGCGCTCCCAGCTCGCCCTTGCCTACATTAGTCCCGGCTACCTGCCTCCGCACCACTACGACCAGATTTTCACGGCCCATGGCGTGATCATGATCTTCTTCATGGCCATGACGTTCATGATCGGATTGATGAACATCATCGTGCCTCTGCAAATCGGCGCTCGCGATGTGGCCTTCCCCTTTCTCAATTCGCTTAGTTTCTGGATGACGGTGGCGAGTGTAATGCTGATCAACCTGTCGCTCGTGGTCGGCGAATTTGCGCAAACGGGCTGGCTTGCCTATCCGCCGCTGTCCGAATTGCAGTTCAGTCCGGGTGTGGGGGTCGACTACTATCTATGGAGTTTGCAGATCTCCGGCGTCGGGACGCTTCTGACAGGGATCAACTTCTTCGTCACCATCGTCAAAATGCGCGCCCCCGGCATGACCTTCATGAAGATGCCGGTATTCACTTGGACAGCGCTCTGCACGAACGCACTGATCATGGCGTCGTTTCCCATTCTCACGGTGACGCTTGCCTTGCTGGGTCTCGATCGTTATCTGGGCATGCATTTCTTCACGAATGACGCGGGCGGCAATCAGATGCTTTATCTCAACCTGATCTGGGCGTGGGGGCATCCCGAGGTCTACATTCTTATTCTTCCGGCGTTCGGCATTTTTTCGGAGGTCGTCGCGACGTATGCGAAGAAGCCGCTGTTCGGCTATCACACGATGGTCTACGCGACATGCGCGATCACGGTGCTGTCGTTCCTGGTTTGGCTGCATCATTTTTTCACGATGGGCTCCGGCGCCGACGTCAATGCGTTCTTTGGGATCATGACAATGATTATCTCGATTCCCACCGGCGTGAAGATATTCAACTGGCTGTTCACAATCTACAAGGGGCGCCTGGAGCTTTCTCCGCCAATCCTGTGGACGATCGGCTTTATGATCACGTTCACGATCGGCGGCATGACGGGCGTCATGCTGGCCATACCCGGCGCCGATTTCGTTCTCCACAATAGCCTGTTCCTGATCGCGCATTTCCACAATGTTATTATCGGCGGCGTCTTGTTCGGCTATCTGGCCGGCTTCCATTACTGGTTTCCGAAAGCGTTCGGCTTCAAGCTCAATGAGAAGCTCGGAAAGCGCGCGTTCTGGTTCTGGCAGACCGGGTTTTATGTCGCATTCGTGCCGCTTTATGTGTTGGGCTTCATGGGCATGACCCGCCGCCTCGACCACTACGACAATCCGGCATGGCATCCGTGGTTGATCGTCGCCGCGTTCGGCGCGGTTCTGATCGCCATCGGCATCGCATATCAACTGGCGCAACTCTACGTCAGCGTTCGGGATCGCAATTTGCCGGCCAATCGCGACTTGACAGGCGACCCGTGGGGCGGCCGGACACTCGAATGGTCGACCTCGTCGCCTCCGCCGATCTACAACTTCGCGGTCATACCGGTGGTTCATGAACTCGATGCTTTCTCCCACATGAAAGAGACAGGTTCCGGTATTCGTGCGAACCGCATCTATGGCGACATCCACATGCCATGCAATACGAGTGCGGGTCTCTTGATCGGGGCATTCAGTTTCGTATTGGGCTTCGCGGCGATCTGGCACATATGGTGGCTTGCCGTCATCGGTCTTGCCGGCATCGTCATAACGGCTATCGTGCGCAGCTTCGACGACCACATCGATTACACCATTCCAGCCAACACAGTCAGACTTATCGAGAAACAGCATGGGCCTGCTCTCGTCGCAGGGGAGGCTGTCAGGCTTATCGAGAACTCACAAAGGCATGCTGCATAGGAGGCTTACTGATGTCGCAGAAAACCATCACCCTGGAACCGGCTGACGTCCATGTGGATCATGGGGAATCCGGCACAGTCTTCGGATTCTGGCTTTACTTGATGACCGACTGCGTCATTTTCGCGGCGCTGTTCGCCGTGTTCGCGGTCATGTCTCACCAGTTTGCAGGCGGACCCACCGGCAAGGATTTATTCGATATCCCCGGTGTTGCGCTGGAAACCGGCGTATTGCTTCTCAGCAGTATTACGTATGGTTTTGCGATGCTGGGCGCGCATAAGGGCAAAACCGGCACCCTCCTCGTCTGGCTCGGCATTACGTTCCTGCTTGGCCTCGGATTCATCGGCATGGAACTGCGCGAATTTTCCCATCTCATCAGCGAGGGAGCCGGCCCGGATCGCAGTGCCTTCTTGTCTGCGTTCTTCACGCTCGTCGGCACTCACGGCCTGCACGTCACGATCGGCTTGGTATGGATGGCGGTGCTAGCCGTTCAGATCGCCCCAAAGCAAGAGCTGACGGATCGCGAGATCACCAGATTAACGTGCCTTAGCTTGTTCTGGCACTTTCTCGACATCGTATGGATCTGTGTCTTCACCTTTGTTTATTTAGCGAGTGTCCTCTAAATGGCTCATACAAATACGGTCGATTCGGGAGCAAGCCACGGCAGCGCAGGGGCCTATGTTTCCGGTTTTATTTTGTCTGTCGTGCTGACGGCTGCGTCCTTTGGTTTGGTTATCTGGCATGTCTTGCCGCCCAATGCTTCGGTCATTGCACTTGCGGCGCTGGCATTCATCCAGGTCGTCGTGCATCTCGTGTTCTTCCTGCACATGAATGCATCGTCCGCGCAGAGATGGAATGTGATGGCGTTCGGATTTACGGTAATGACTGCCGTGATACTCATCGCCGGCACGCTGTGGGTCATGCATAACGCAAATATGCTCATGATGTCTTGATAATGACATCACGTCTGCCGGGCACAAATGCAGTGCTGTATCGCATTGCGCGCTTGTTCGCGCTGCGTCCGCTTGCGGCCACATCTTATCTATCGAATTGCATTCTCAAGCAACACTGGTAAACCAGCTTTTTTGAACCCCATAGGAGATTTGGATAATGGTAAATACGCGTTGGATTGATATCGCCGGCCCAGACGGCAAGTTTCCCGGCTACCTTGCATTGCCGCCGACCGGGAAAGGTCGGGCGATCATAATCACTCAGGAGATTTTCGGCGTAAACGAACACATTCGCAGCGTCGCCGAGCAGTACGCATCCGACGGCTATGTCGTGCTCGCGCCGGATATCTTCTGGCGAAGCAAGCCGCATATCGAACTCGGTTATTCGGCTGACGACATGGCAAAGGGCGTCGGCTTCATGGAGCAGGTCGACATGGCCAAGACGCTGGGCGATATCGCCGCAACCGCGAAGACGCTACGCGCCATGCCCGAAGTCACGGGCAAGCTCGCTGCCGTCGGCTACTGCTTCGGTGGCAGGCTCGCCTACCTGAGCGCCGCGAACGGTAGCGTCGACGCGGCGGTGCCGTACTATGGCGGCGGCATCCAGAACTACCTGGACCAGGCGGGCAAGATCAAGACGCCGATCCTGTTTCACTATGCGGAGAACGACGGCAACATCCCGATGTCCGCAGTCGCAAATGTCAAGAAGAGCTTTGCCGGCCGCGACAACGCTACATTCTTCATTTATCCGGACGCGGACCATGGCTTTAACTGCTGGGCGCGCGGCACATATCAGCAAAAAGCAGCCGCGCTCGCGCATGGACGCACGCTGCAGTTCCTCGCGGAAAATCTGTAACGCCACGGTCACGCCATAAAGGCGGATTGCCAGCCATACAGGTCCCATGCGGTATCCACCGAGCCGGCGACCCATCCGCGCTGCCGCCTCACACGCTTGCCATGTTTCCGGTTTTAACTACTCAAAAAGATAAGGGTTAGCTACCACTAAGGCGCTAACCCTTTTTGATATTGGTGCCGGCTGCAGGACTTGAACCCGCCACCCCATGATTACAAATCATGTGCTCTACCAGATGAGCTAAGCCGGCGATCGAAAAGATTGATATTTTACTTTAATTACTCGTATTTCATTTGATTCGGGTCAGGGTAGGACGACCGCCCTTTTTCGGAGGATCGGGATCGTCTTCGGGGCTGCTGGTGGAGCTCGAAGCAGTCGGTTCCGCAGCAGGAGAAGGAACGGCGGTAAGCGTCGGCGCGGAGGCGGGTGTGGCCGCACTGTCGGCCGACGTCCCAACGGAAGTCCCCTGGGGGAACGGCTTATCGCCTGCAGGTTCCGGCGCCACTTCGTCATCTCTGACCGGCGGCTTCGATACTTCGAACGCCATGCCTTGCCCATTTTCACGCGCATAAATCGCGACAACGTTTTCGACCGGCACCGAAATCTCGCGTGAAACGCCGCCGAAGCGCGCACTGAAATGGATGAAATCGTTGTCCATCTTCAGACCACTGGTAGCGCTGAAGCTGATGTTGAGAACGATTTCACCATTCTTGACGAACTCGCGCGGCACACGTGTTTGTCCGTCCACCATGGCGGCAAGATAGGGTGTGTAACCGTTGTCGGTGCACCATTCGTAAATTGCGCGCAGCAAATAGGGTTTGGTAGATGTTTCAGACATGGGCTTGACACTGCAACAAGACTTCGATCGCCTGACTCGGCGCGCGCCGTATTTTGGAAACACCTTTTATAAAAAACATGATGTCGCTCAAGCTGAAAATACGGTGGCCATGACGGAAACCTCTCTAGCGGCGCATTACCTTCTCGGACGGTGTCAATGCTTCAATATAGGCTGGACGGGAAAAAATGCGCTCAGCATATTTCATCAGCGGCGCGGCCGTCTTCGACAGTTCGATACCATAGTGGTCGAGCCGCCATAACAGCGGCGCAACCGCGACATCGAGCATCGAAAATTCATCGCCGAGCATATATTTGTTTTTCAGGAACAGCGGAGCCAATGTCGTCAAGCGATCGCGGATTTCTGCGCGCGCCTTGTCCTGGATTTTTTCCGATGCCTTCGATTTATCGTTCTCCAACGTATGGACGTGGATAAACAATTCCTTTTCGAAATTGAACAGCATCAGGCGAGCACGAGCGCGCATCAACGGGTCGGCCGGCATCAGTTGCGGATGCGGGAAACGCTCGTCGATATATTCGTTGATGATGTTGGATTCGTACAAAACCAGGTCGCGCTCGACCAGGATCGGCACTTGGCCGTACGGATTCATCGTCGAGATATCTTCCGGTTTGTTGAACAGGTCGACATCACGGACCTCAAAATCCATGCCTTTCTCGAATAACACGAGACGGCAGCGTTGGGAAAAAGGGCAAGTCGTGCCCGAATAGAGAACCATCATTTTATAGTTCCTTAGAAACAAAGAGGGTGAGTCCTGTTACGGCTCACCCTGAAACGAATGTCCGCCGTCCTCACCCTTGATTCCACTCCTTACAGTAGAGGGAAACGGATTACACCTTTCTCCCTCCGGGAGAAAGGATGGCAACTCAAAGCGCAGCGTTGAGCAAGATGGGCCGCAAAATTATTTGACTTCCTTCCAGTAAGAAACGTTCAAGCGCCACGCGAGTACTATTAAAACACCCAGGAACAACAACACCCAGACGCCCAATTGCCTGCGCTTGCTTTGCACAGGTTCGCTCATCCAGCTCATGAATGAAACCAGATCGGCTACGTTGGTATCGTAGTCGATGGCCGACAGCTTGCCCGGTTTTACCTGCTCGAACCCGGCAAACGTGTGTACCGTCTTGCTTTCGTCATGCGGATCTTTCTCTTCCACAAACTTGGCGCTGCGTATGCCCTGCAATTCCCATAAAGCATGCGGCATGCCTACATTCGGGAACACCAGATTGTTCCATCCGGTCGGGCGCGTGTCGTCTTTATAGAAGGTACGAAGATAGGTATAAAGCCAATCGGCTCCCGGCCCGGCTCCGGACGACTTGGCACGCGCGATCACCGACAAATCCGGAGGCGCGGCACCGAACCATTCCTTCGCATCCTTCGGCGACATTGAAGTCTTCATCAAGTCACCGACTTTATCGGAAGTAAACAGCAGATTATTCTTGATCTGCTCTGCCGTCAGGCCGATATCCTGCAGGCGGTTGTAGCGCATTGACGAAGCAGAATGGCAGTTCAGGCAATAGTTGATGAACAGCTTGGCGCCATTTTGCAATGCAGCAAGGCTGTCCGTACGGTCCGGCGCGTGATCTAGCACAAAATCGCCTTCGTTCGCCAGCGCTAGCGCCGGTAGCAATGCCAGAACCGCAATCAGTTTTTTCAGCAAGTTCATTCTTTTATCCCTTTGCGGCTTAGTGCGGATGGAACGTGACGCGTTTCGGTACAGGCTTGAACGACCCCATCCGGCTCCACCACGGCATCAACAGGAAGAAGCCAAAATAGATGAAGGTGCAAATCTGCGCCACAAGGGTGCGGCCTGCGGTCGGAGGCAATACGCCGAGGTAACCGAGGATCACGAAGGCGATGCCGAATGCGACATAGATATATTTATGCCAGGTCGGGCGATAGCGGATCGATTTGACCGGAGAGTGATCAAGCCATGGCAGACCGGCAAGGATCAGTACGGATACGCCCATCAGCACGACACCCCAGAACTTGGCGTCAAAGATCAACATGCCGGCAATCAGGACCAGACCGACGACCGCAGCCACCGTCTTCCAGAAGCTGCTCAGCTTCGATTTCAGTATGATCAACGCAACATACGCCGCCACCGCCGCCATCAGCGCATATACGAACTGCGACGTGGTCGCTCGCAGAATCGAATAGTAAGGCGTGAAATACCAGACCGGCGCAATATGGGGCGGCGTCTTCAGCGAATCGGCCGGAATGAAATTGTTGTATTCGAGGAAGTAACCGCCCATTTCCGGTGCAAAAAATACCACCGCACTGAAAATGGCCAGGAACACCGTCACACCGAACAGGTCATGCACCGTGTAATACGGATGGGAGGGAATCGAATCCACAGGATGTCCGTCCGGCCCGAGATTGTCCTTTACCTCGATGCCATCCGGATTGCTGGAGCCGACTTCGTGCAGTGCGATCAAATGCGCGGCAACCAGGCCCAGCAGGACCAGCGGAATCGCGATGACATGGAATGCGAAGAAGCGGTTCAACGTGGCATCCGACACCACATAGTCGCCACGAATCCAAAGCGACAGATCGGGGCCGATGAAAGGAATCGCGCCAAACAGGTTGACGATCACTTGCGCACCCCAGTACGACATCTGGCCCCATGGCAGCAGATAGCCAAAGAACGCTTCGCCCATCAGGCACAGGAAAATGCCGACGCCGAACAGCCAGATCAATTCGCGCGGCTTGCGGTATGAACCGTATAACAAGCCGCGTGTCATGTGCAGGTAGATGATAATGAAGAACGCCGATGCTCCGGTCGAGTGCATATAGCGTATCAGCCAGCCCCACGGCACGTCGCGCATGATGTATTCGACCGACGCAAACGCAAGGTTGGCGTCCGGCTTGTAGTGCATTACCAGGAAAATACCGGTGGCAATCTGAATCACCAGCACCAGCATCGCCAGCGAACCGAAGATATACCAGAAGTTGAAATTCTTCGGCGCGTAGTATTTGCCCCACTGGTCGTTCCACAGCTTGGACAGCGGGAAACGCGCATCCACCCAGTTCAGCGCTTTTGCTGCGACCGGCGCATCGGCCGGGAGTTTTTTCTCGACAAATGCCATTTAAGCCTCGCCCTTCTCGTCTTTACCGATGACCAGCCTGGTGTCACTGATATACATGTGGCGCGGCACTTGCAGGTTGTCCGGTGCGGGCTTGTTCTTGTAGACGCGGCCGGCCAGGTCGAATGTGGAGCCGTGGCATGGGCATAGGAAGCCGCCGGCCCAGTCATCCGGCAGCGAGGGCTGCGCACCCGGCTGAAGCTTGGTGCTTGGCGAACAACCCAGATGGGAGCAAATGCCAACCGCCACCAGGATTTCGGGCTTGCGCGAACGATATTCGTTGCGCGCATATTCAGGCGTCAGCTCTCCCGGATTCCGCTCGGATTTCGGATCGGCGACCTGGCCGTCGATTTTGTTGAGCGACGAGACCATTTCCGGCGAGCGCTTCAGAATCCACACCGGCTTGCCGCGCCATTCAACTGTTTTCATTTCGCCCGGCGCCAAGCCGGCGATATCCACCTCAACCGGCGCGCCGGCGGCTTTTGCCCGCTCGGACGGCTGAAAGGTGGACACAAAAGCCCCTGCCGTAGCCAAACCGGCCACCCCGCCCGCCGCGCACGTAGCGACGAGCAAGCCACGTCGACCGGAGTCGACCTGCTTTTCGTTACTCATACCAACCCCAATCAGTCAAAAATGCGAAATCTGCACGAAACTTCCAGCAACCGTCGATTATAGCGGAGCCGGGACGTGTTTTAAAGCAAATAGATATTCAGGCGCGCAATTTTAAGGTACTTCTCAACGATTGGGGGCTTGCCCGAGGTCAATCCAGCTTGACGCAATTCGGCGGTGCGTAATGATTGGGGCTTACACTACATTAAAACAAAGTGAGAAATTACTTTACAAATTTTACAACACGGCGAGGGAGCGGAACATGGGAATCATGCAGGAATTCAAGGCTTTTGCAATCAAGGGCAGTGTCGTCGATCTGGCAATCGGCGTGATTATTGGCGGCGCATTCGGCAAAATCGTCGATTCGCTGGTACAAGACATCATCATGCCGGTAGTAGGCAGAATTTTCGGCGGCCTCGATTTCACGAATTATTACATTCCATTGAATCACCAAGGCATACTGTTGACTCTGACGGAAGCTAAAAAGGCCGGCGCCGTTCTCGCTTACGGCAGTTTCATTACCGTTCTGATCAATTTTCTGATTCTCGCTTTCATTATTTTCCAGATGGTGCGGATTGTGAACAAGACCAGAAAAGTCGAACCGGCCCCCATCGCTGCGATACCTGCGATACCGGAGAACACCGTATTGCTGCGAGAGATCCGCGACGTCCTGAAAAAATAACTTCCTTTTATTTCTTCACGAACCTGCCAAACACAAGCTCGGCTAAAGCCCAAGCGTGCGGCAGATGCGACTTCTAAACAGGATTGGCGATGTCAATGAATTGATGCCGGATGCCAAACTGTTGCGCAAGATGGGTACCCAATGCTTGTACGCCATAGCGCTCGGTCGCGTGATGACCGCAGGCAAGATAAGCGACCCCCGACTCGCGCGCCAAGTGTACGGTTGGCTCGGAGATTTCGCCGCTCAGGTAGGTGCTTGCACCGGCAGCGATGGCATCGCCCAGCAGATTTTGCGCGGCGCCGGTGCACCAGCCAATGCGGCCCGGCGGCTGTGACACATCACCGATCACCAGAGGCGCCCTGCCCAAGCGTGCTTCAATCAGATGCGCCAGGTCGGCAATCGTTTTGACTGCCGGATCGGATACCACCCCGAGCCATCCGAGGCCGTCCTCGCCGAAGCGGGCATCCGCAGTCAATCCGAGCCGTTTCGCCAATTGTGCGTTATTGCCGAATTCGGCATGCATATCGAGCGGCAGATGATAGGCGAACAGATTGATGTCATGCTCCAGAAGCAATTTCAAACGCCTGTGTTTGGGGCCGACGACACGCGCATCTTCGCCACGCCAAAAATAACCGTGATGCACGAGTATTGCATCCGCCTTCGCAGCCATGGCCGCCTCGATCAGCGCTACGCTGGCAGTCACGCCCGTCACCAATTTTTCGATGGTAAAGCGCCCTTCTACTTGCAGTCCGTTTGGGCAATAATCGCGAAAACGGGTAATATCGAGCGTCTGAGCTAGATATTTTGCAAGGCTGTCCCTATCTACCGTTTGTTCATCCATTTTTCATACCTTTTATGCGACGTCTTTGGCTATTGTTTGCGCAAACCGTGACTGTCGGTTTAGCGATCTGGTTCATTGTAGCGAGCTTGAAGCCCCGCTGGGCCACTGAAATAATCGGCAGCGGCACTCAGAATGTGCGGATTGCGACTTCGACGGTCCCAATGCAGGAGGCGCCCGCAGCTACCGCTCCGACCCAGGCCTCTTACCGCGATGCGTCAAGACGTGCGATGCCGTCGGTAGTCAATATCTTTACGAGCAAGGAAGCCAAACAGCCAAAGAACCCGTTGGTGGATGATCCTTTCTTCCGCAAGTTTTTCGGCGACCGTCTGGGGCCTCAGGAAGAAAAGCAATTCAGCCTGGGTTCCGGCGTAGTGGTCAGTCCGCAAGGTTACATCCTGACCAACAACCATGTGGTCGAAGCCGCGGATGAAATCGAAATTGCGCTGGCCGACGGCCGCAAGGCGACTGCCAAACTGGTCGGCACCGACCCGGAAACCGACCTGGCGGTGATCAAGGTCGACATGAAAGACTTGCCTGCCATCACGCTCGCCCAGATAGACCAGGCCCGGGTAGGCGATGTGGTTCTTGCGATCGGCAATCCCTTTGGCGTCGGCCAGACGGTCACGATGGGAATTGTGTCTGCGCTCGGCCGCAATCACCTCGGCATCAATACCTTTGAAAATTTTATTCAAACCGATGCGGCAATCAATCCCGGCAATTCCGGCGGGGCTTTGGTCGATGCCAATGGCAACCTGCTCGGCATCAATACTGCAATTTATTCGCGTAGCGGCGGTTCGCTCGGCATCGGTTTCGCGATTCCCGTGACGACCGTCAAAACCGTGATGGAATCGATCATCAGCACCGGCCAGGTAATCCGCGGCTGGATCGGCGTCGAGCCGCAGGACATTACGCCGGAACTTGCCGATAGCTTCGGCTTGCGGAAAAAATCCGGCACCATCATTGCCGGCGTGCTGAAAGGCGGCCCGGCCGACAAGGCCGGTATGAAGCCGGGCGATATCCTGATCGCCGTTGAAGGCCAGCCGGTAGCCAATACCACCGACATGCTTAATATGATTGCACAGCTTACGCCCGGCCACAGGGCCAGGATGACCGTATTGCGCAAAACCGAGGAATCGACACTCGACATAACGGTCGGCAAACGGCCGAAGATCAAGCGCGTGGAAGTCGAATAGCTGTAGTATTCATGGCCTCCATTTCAGACCGCTAGAAAGCGCTTGCCATGCACATTCGCGACCTCACCCAATTCCTTGCAGAACTGTCGGAAAACAATAACCGCGCCTGGTTCGTGATGAACAAGCCGCGTTACGACATTCTGCGCGCAGAGTTTCTGGAACTGGTAACCGGCTTGATCGCCGACATCGCGAAGTTCGATCCCGCGGTCGCCGGCTGCAATCCCAAAAAGGCGCTGTTCCGGATTAACCGGGACATGCGCTTTTCGCACGATAAAAGCCCCTACAAAACCACTTTCTCCGCAGCGATTACCGCCAGCGGCCTGAAAAAACCGAGCCAGGGCGGCGGCCCGGCATATTACTTCCATATCGATGCAGGCGGCACGCTGTTGCTCGCAGGCGGCGAGTACATGCCGCCGCCCGATCGTTTGCGCACGATTCGCCAGCATGTGATTGCCGACGTAACGGGATTCGGCAAGCTGCTGAAGAACAGGAAGTTGAACGATACCTTCGGCGGCTTGCAACAGGACGGCAAGCTGACGCGTCCGCCAAAAGGTTTCGACGCCGATGTGCCGCACATAGAATCGATCAAGCTGAAGAGCTTTATCGCCTGGAAAGAGACCAGCCTGAAAAAGAAAATTCCTGCGGATTTGAAGAAAGAACTGGCCGCGGGATTTAAAGACGCCTATCCGTTGGTAACCTGGCTGCGGCAGGCGAAATAATCGCTGGCTGAAATCAAGCAGTTTCCTCCGGCGCCCGCGTTATCCTGACGAACAGCGGCGCCAGCAATACCCCGACTTCGTACAGCAGGCAAAGTGGTACCGCCAGCAATAACTGGCTCATGATATCCGGCGGCGTCACGACGGCCGCGAGCACGAATGCACCGACAATCACATAGGGACGAATCTGCTTCAGCTTGTCCACGGTGATCAAGCCCATGCGCACCAGCACGATCACCACGATCGGCACCTCGAAGGTGAGGCCGAACGCGATAAACATCGTCATTACGAAACCGAAATAACTATCTATATCCGGCGCGACCGAGATCGACTTCGGTGCAAAGTTATTGATGAAGCGGAATATGACGCCGAACACCAGAAAATAACAAAATGCGATACCGGCGATAAATAACACCGACGACGACACCACCAGCGGTGCGATCAATTTCTTTTCATGCGAATAGAGGCCGGGCGCGATGAAGGCCCACAATTGGTACAGCACCCATGGCAGCGCGATGAGGAACGCGACCAGCATCGTCACCTTGACTGGAATCAGGAACGGAGTGATGACGCCGGTGGCGATCATCTTGCTGCCTTCGGGCAGCGCCACCATCATCGGATAGGCAAGCAGATCGTAGATATCGCCGGCCCATGGCATCAGCCCCAGAAACACGACGACCACCACCAGCGAAGCTTTTATCAGGCGGCTGCGCAGTTCGATCAGATGCGAGATGAACGTGTCTTCGCTATCGGGTATTTTATGTTCTTCAGTCATCATTGATCTTTATGTAATTCGCGACAGTGAATTACGTCAAGCGAGGGATTGAGCGTTCAAACCAAACTCATTATGTAACGCTCAATAGCATACGACGAGAATGCCATTGCGTTGCGGCGGGGAAATCCCGGGAATTCAGTCAATATCGAGCAGCTGACTGGCGTCGCAACAACGAGGTCTTGATTCATCAATGGAAGGACGCGGAGGGCTTGCGTGCAGCACCGGCGGGCCGATATTTTGCAACCCGCGCCGCGCCTGAAATGACGCGCGATTTATGGCCGTTTTGCCGCTTGTACCAGGAGGGCACCGCCGACGTGCGGGCCAATTTCTTTTTGCGGAAATCCTTCGCTTTCGCGGCTAGCTGATCGGGATTGGGCGGCTCCGTCAACGGATCGACCGAAACGTGGTCGCTTTCGCTTCCGCCGTCCCACGCGGCATGCATTGCGCTCTCGGTTTGCGACATGCTCTGTGCGATCGTCTGCTCGACGCTACCCGCTGCTTCCTGCATATCTTTTTGCATTTTGCGCAACTCGTCGAGCTCCATCTCGCGACTGACTTCGGACTTTACCTCGTTGATGTAGCGTTGCGCGCGGCCGAACAGCGAACCTGCCATGCGCGCCACTTTCGGGAGCTTTTCGGGGCCGATGAAGACCAGCGCAGCCACACCAATGATCGCCAGCTTGGAAAATGCGATATCGATCATGTCGTTAGCGATAGAGGCTGAGCGTTATGCGCCTGGCGGCATCCATGGGGCCGACGCCGGGCGCAAAACAATCAGCTTTTCGTTTTTTCCTTCATTTCGACGTCAACAGTCCCTTTGTCCGCGACTTGCGATGCTGCGCCGTTTTGCGCTGCGGGTTTGTCTTCTTCGCTTTTTATGCCGTCCTTGAAGCCTTTGACAGCCTTACCGATGTCGGAACCCATATTGCCAAGTTTTTTGGTACCGAATACCAGCATCACAATGACCAGCACAATTAGCCAGTGCCAGATACTAAATGAACCCATCATTTTCTCCTTGGTGGACGAATCGTCCAAATTTCAGTGATACGTTACCGGTTCGGCACGGCCAAACCATCAGCGCTTTCCGCGCCATGGATGCGGCCCACCAATAACGTGCATATGCAAATGGTACACCTCTTGACCGCCATCCGGTCCGGTATTGAACAGCGTTTTATAGCCGCCTGCGCCACCGCCGGTCGAATCGCCGTTGTAACCGCAACCATGCTGTTGCGCCAGCTTCGGCGCCAAAAGCAGCATTTTACCCAACAAAGCAGCATGCTTGTCGGTGCAATTGGACAGCGTCGCAATATGTTCCTTTGGAACTATCAGAAGATGCACCGGCGCAGCGGGATTGATATCATGAAAAGCTATCAGATCGTTATCATCGTAAATCAATTTCGATGGAATTTGCCGGGCGACGATCTTGCAGAAAATACAGTTATCCAAATTTAGCTCCATCCGCGTTCGATTATTTATTTCTTGCGCTCCGCCCGCTCGCGCTCGTCCAGCTTCCGATTAGCTTTTTCTTCAATTCCGGATACGCCTTCGCGACGCGCCAATTCATTCAATACATCCTGCGGCTTCAGATTGAATTGCGCCAGCATAATCATCGAGTGGAACCACAGATCCGCGCACTCGCAGACCACTTTCGACTTGTCGCCATTAATGCGCGCGTCTTTCGCCGCCATCACGGTTTCGGTCGCTTCCTCGCCGATCTTTTTCAGGATCGCGTCGTCGCCTTTGACAAACAGACGAGCGACATACGATTTCTCGGGATCGCCGCCGTTGCCGGGCTTGCGCGATTCGATCACTTCGGCCAGGCGCTGCAGTGTGTCACTCATGGCTGATTTTTCTCATTTATAAATATTTTCCGGGTCTTCCAACACGGGTTCGACCGGCTGCCATTCACCATCCTTGGCATCGCCTTCGAACTTTTGAAAAAAGCACGAATGGCGTCCGGTATGGCAGGCAATGCCGCCTTCCTGTTCAACCTTCAGCAATACCACGTCCTCGTCGCAATCGAGGCGGATCTCATGCACTTTCTGAAAATGGCCGGATTCCTCGCCCTTGTGCCACAATTTTTTGCGCGAACGACTCCAATAGACGGCTTCGCCCGTTTCCACGGTCCTGGCGAGCGCGTCACGGTTCATCCAGGCGAACATCAGCACGTCGTTTGATCCGATTTCCTGCGCGATGACCGGCACCAGGCCATGCTCATCCCATTTCACCTTATTGAGCCATTTGGCTTTCACGCTCATGCGAGCCTCATCGGAATGCTTTGTGCCGCCATGAAACGCTTGGCTTCCTGGACGGTATGCTGGCCATAGTGAAAAATACTCGCCGCCAGCACCGCATCGGCCTTGCCGATCTTGATGCCATCGGCCAAGTCCTGCAAGCCGCCGACGCCACCGGATGCGATCACGGGAATGGATACGGCCTCGGACACCGCGCGCGTCAGCGCCAGGTCAAACCCGGCCTTGGTACCGTCGCGATCCATGCTGGTCAGCAGGATTTCGCCGGCGCCCAGGCGTTCCATTTTTTTCGCCCATTCGATTGCATCAAGCCCGGTCGGCTTGCGCCCGCCGTGGGTGAACACCTGCCATTCGTTGTCGCCGGTCCTTTTGGCGTCGATTGCGACTACGATGCATTGGGAGCCGTATTTTTGCGCAGCGTCAGCTATCAGCTGCGGATTGGTTACGGCCGATGTATTGATGCTGACTTTGTCCGCGCCGGCATTCAGCAGGCGCCGCACATCGTCGACCGCTCGCACGCCGCCGCCGACCGTCAGCGGAATGAACACTTCCGACGCCACAGCCTCGATGATGTGCAGAATCAGATCGCGCTCGTCGGAAGAAGCGGTGATGTCGAGAAAGGTAATTTCGTCCGCACCCTGGCCGTCGTAGCGCCGCGCAATCTCGACCGGATCGCCGGCGTCGCGCAACCCGACAAAATTGATGCCCTTGACCACGCGGCCGGCGGTCACATCGAGACAGGGGATGATGCGTTTAGCCAATGTCATAGGTCATCTGTTTCGGACTGCTGTTCCAGGCCGCTCAATTCGTCCGCCCGCTCCTGCGCCGAGCGCAAGTCGAGCGTGCCTTCGTAAATCGAACGGCCGCAAATCACACCCTCTATACCCTCGTCCTGCACCGCACACAGCGCTTCCACATCCTTGATGTTGTGCACGCCGCCGGATGCGATGACCGGTATCGTCATGCTTTGCGCCAGTTTGACGGTCGCTTCGATATTGATGCCGCCCATCATGCCATCGCGGCCGATGTCGGTATAGACGATCGCCTCGCAGCCGTAATCCTCGAATTTTTTGGCAAGGTCGATCACCTCGTGGCCAGACAGCTTGCTCCAGCCGTCGGTTGCGACCTTGCCATCCTTTGCATCCAGGCCGACGATGATCTGACCGGGGAAAGCGCTGCAGGCATCATGCAGAAAGCCGGGATTCTTGACCGCAGCGGTGCCGATGATGATGTAGCTCAGGCCGTCATCCAGATAGCGCTCGATCGTATCCAGATCGCGGATGCCACCGCCCAGCTGGATCGGAATTTCTTCGGTATCGTTGGCAATCGCGAATTCGCGTACCGCCTTGATGATGGATTTCACCGCCGGTTCGTTTTTCGGCTTGCCTGCAAACGCGCCGTTCAAGTCGACCAAGTGCAGGCGCCGCGCGCCTTGCGCCAGCCAGTGGCGCGCCATTTCAGCCGGGTCCTCGGAAAACACCGTGGCTCGTTCCATATCGCCCTGTTTCAGGCGCACACAGTGACCGTCTTTGAGATCGATAGCAGGTATAAGCAGCATGGCTCGGCAGGAACGTGAGGTTAGTAAGATGAAGCTGGATTAATTAATTGGAACTAGTCGTGTATTTCGCCATTGTCAGAACATAAAAAGGCGTCTTTTTGCGCCATACCCTGCTGCGGGAGCGTCGCTTTGCAAGGCGATACCGTTCCGTCCCCCAAGAGGACTTCCTTCGGGCACAGGCGAATGGCATGCCATTCGAAATTCCCTGCTTCACCATGCCGCTCGAATCCCCAACCCACCGTCGTTGCCAATCCTCGCAACAGCTCCAGCCACGCCCAGCGAAAGTCCCCTTGGAGGATCGCTGCGGTTTGTGTCTAGTCTGGCACAAAAATCCATCACTTTAATTTGCTTTGACAATGACGAAGCACACCATTATGGCTTCCAATGTACGAAATTTTTATACAGTTGCAAACCGGCCGCTGCGCTCTTTTCCGGATGGAATTGCGTCGCAAAAATATTATCGCGTCCAACGGCACAGGCGAAGTTGGCGCCGTAAGGTGTCTCGCCGAATATATGCGCGGGATTGGCCGGCGCCGCATGATAACTGTGCACGAAATAAAAATAGCTGTTATCGGCAATCTCGTTCCACAGCCGATGGGACAATGTTTGCCCGACTCGGTTCCAGCCCATCTGGGGCACCTTGAAGCGTGAGCCGTCTTGCTGCAATCGACCGTTGAGATTGAATCGCACCACCTTACCCGGCAGTAATCCAAGGCCCGGTGTATCGCCTTCTTCGCTCCAGTCGAACAACATTTGCTCGCCGACGCATACGCCTAACAGCGGCTTGGAACGCGCAGCTTCGAGCACCGCATCTTGCAGGCCCGACTCGCGCAAACTACGCATGCAATCCGGCATCGCACCCTGGCCCGGCAGTACGATACGATCGGCCGACCGGATATCCGCCACTTCCCCGGAAATGCGTATGTCCGTTTCAGGCGCGACATGACGCAACGCCTGGGCAACCGAGCGCAAATTACCCATACCGTAGTCAACTACAACTATTTTGCCCATGTTAAAAATCAAACCTCAGCAAAGTGAGACATAACTTCATGCTCCATTCGTTGCGGTTACAGACTGCCTTTGGTCGATGGAATCGTACCCGCTGCGCGGGGATCAAGTTCTGCCGCCATCCGCAGCGCGCGGCCAAATGCCTTGAATACCGTTTCGCACTGGTGATGCGCATTTTCACCACGCAGATTGTCGATGTGCAAGGAGACCAGCGCATGATTGACGAAACCCTGGAAAAACTCGTGCGTCAGATCAACATCGAAAGTACCGATCATCGAGCGCTTGAACGGCACATGGAACTCCAGCCCCGGCCGGCCCGAAAAATCGATCACGACACGTGACAACGCCTCATCCAGCGGTACATAGGCATGGCCGTAACGACGGATGCCTTTTTTATCGCCAATCGCCTTGGCAAAAGCTTGGCCCAGGGTAATGCCGACGTCTTCAACAGTATGATGGGCGTCGATATGCAAATCGCCACGGGCTTCAATATTCAGGTCGATCAGGCCATGCCGTGCGATCTGGTCCAGCATGTGATCCAGGAACGGCACGCCGGTGTTGAGCTTTTGCGCGCCGGTACCGTCAATGTTGAGCGCGACGCGGATTTGCGTCTCGTTGGTATTGCGGGTGACTTCTGCAGTTCGTGGCGTAGGCATATTCAAAAGAATATCAAAATTACGAGGCAAGCGATGCGGTCAAGGCATCAAGGAATACGTTGTTTTCTTGCGGCGTGCCGACAGTAACCCTTAGGCAATTATCCAGCAATCCATGCATTTTACCGGCATTTTTGATCAAAACCTTGTGTTCCAGCAGCCGGTTGAACACATTGTTGCCATTGTTATCTTTCCCGTGTACCCGAATCAGCAGAAAATTCGCTGCCGACGGGAACACTTCGATCCCCGGCAGCATCATTAACGCAGCCGACAACCTGCTGCGCTCGTCACGCAAGGCCGCCGCTTGCGCATCCAGCACTTCTACATGCTCAAGCACGAATTCTGCCGCAGCCTGGGTCAACACATTGATATTGTAAGGTGGCCGCACCTTGCCGAACTCGGCAAGCAGGCTGATGCCGGCAGACATGTAGCCAAGCCGGATACCCGCCAGACCCAGCTTGGAAACCGTACGCATCACGACCAGGTTGTCGAATTCGGTCAGGCGCGGCATGAAGCTCGCTTGCGCGAAGGGTTGGTACGCCTCGTCCACAATCACGATGCCGGTGTCGCCGACCGCATCCAGTATCTCGATCACGTCGTCGGCATCGAACAAGTTACCGGTCGGATTGTTCGGATAAGCGAGGTAAGTGACAGCTGGTCTGTGCTGCGCGATTGCTGCCAGCATCGCGGCCTTGTCCAGCGTGAAATCAGGTCTGAGCGGAACGCCGATAAACTCCAGCCCCGCGAATTGCGCCGACATCGCGTACATCACAAAACAGGGCACCGGCGCCAGCACCTTGGCGCCCGGCTTTGCGCAAGCGATTGAAACGATCGAGATCAGTTCATCCGAGCCGTTGCCGAGCATGACGTCGAAACCGTCCGGCACACCGAGCTTTTCGCAGATCTTGGCTTTGAGTGCAGTGTAAGAAGGTACCGGATAGCGGTTCATTGCAACATCCGCCAGCCGGCAACCCAGTTCGCGACGCAAATCATCCGGCAGCATGTACGGATTTTCCATCGCATCGAGCTTCACGAAACCGGTGGAATCCGGCACATGGTAAGCAGCGAGCGCACGAATATCTGGGCGAATGATGTTTTCAATCAGAGACATAGGGCTGAATTTTTCACTGTTTTTCTGACGCTAGTCATTTCGAAACGGCGGACATGACCGTAATTTGTTCAAGCGGCAGCCTGTTTTTCCATGGATTTGAGGCGGGCTTCGATCAATTCGCAATATTCGGCATTCAACTCGAATCCCACGAAGTTTCGCCCGCAACGCCTGGCTGCCACCGCCGTCGTGCCACTGCCCATGAATGGATCGAGCACCACGCCACCGGGCGGGCAGGATGCCTTGACCATGCGCTCGACGATT
Source organism: Burkholderiaceae bacterium (assembly GCA_035995725.1). Lineage (GTDB taxonomy): Bacteria > Pseudomonadota > Gammaproteobacteria > Burkholderiales > Burkholderiaceae_D > JAQGLW01. The sequence goes on from DASYKE010000083.1 coordinate 39,193, forward strand.
TCCAGCGGCTTTTGGGTCGGATGATCGGCCCGCTCGCGGTGCTCGCGATGCAGGCGCGATACGCTCCAGACATCTTTCGGGTTATAGCCCATCTCAAGCCATTTTGCACCGACGAAAATCGAGCGCGAACGCGCCTTTTTGGTTTCGGCATCATACGGGATGCGCACCGCGTCAAGATCGAAATGATAATCCTTCGACTTGGCGAAAAACCCGATCGTGTCATGCACTGAAGAAAACTTGCGGGTGCTGCCGCCCATCGACGGCACTCTGCGGTCCCAGACAATCTCGTTGACCATCGTCATGCGCTGTTTCAGCATCACAAAAATTTCAGGCGAATAGCGCCAGGTCAGAAAAATGTACAGGCTGCCGTTCGGCTTCAGCTTCGGCAGCGCGACATCGATCCAGTCTTCCATCCAGCGCAGGTAAGCGCTTGCATCCAGCTTGTCCGAATTGTTACCGTAATCCTTGCCGAGTCCATACGGCGGATCGGCGATCAGCAGATCGATACTTTCATCCGGAATGCGGCTGAATCCGTGCAGCGCATCTTCGCAATAAATACGGTTGAGCCACACGGTCATTGTGCGGCGCTCATTTGAGCCGATACTCCGCTGACCTGGCATGTGCCTGCAGGCCCTCGCCATACGCAAGTTCCGCTGCAATTTTACCCAAGGTTTGCGCTCCGGCCTCGCTTACATGAATGATGCTGGAGCGTTTCTGAAAGTCATATACGCCAAGCGGCGACGAGAAGCGCGCGGTACGCGATGTCGGCAACACATGGTTCGGACCGGCACAATAATCGCCGAGCGATTCGGACGAGAAGCGTCCGAGGAACATCGCACCCGCATGACGCACCTGATCTGCCCACTGTTGCGGATTTTCCGCCGAAATTTCAAGATGTTCCGCTGCGATCAGGTTGGCGATCGCGCAGGCTTCATCCATGTCGCGCACCTTGATCATTGCGCCGCGATTGATCAGCGAGGTGCGAATCACATCCTTGCGCGGCATCGCATCGAGCTGCCGGTTGATGCTGGCTTCCACTTGCGCAATGTAACCGGCATCGGGACATACTAAGATCGATTGTGCCAACTCATCATGCTCGGCCTGTGAAAACAAGTCCATTGCGACCCAGTCCGGATCTGTGCTGCCATCGCAGATGACGAGAATTTCCGAAGGCCCGGCGATCATGTCGATGCCGACCGTGCCGAATACGCGCCGCTTGGCAGCGGCGACATATGCGTTGCCCGGGCCGACGATTTTGTCCACCTGGGGAATCGTCGCTGTGCCATAAGCCAGCGCACCGATCGCCTGGGCGCCGCCGATGGTAAATACGCGATCGACCCCCGCAATCGCGGATGCGGCCAGCACCAGTTCGTTCTTCACGCCGGCGGGCGTGGGCACGACCATGATGATCTCCTGCACGCCCGCCACCTTGGCCGGAATCGCGTTCATCAACACCGACGATGGATAAGCAGCCTTGCCGCCGGGAACATAGATGCCGACGCGATCAAGCGGCGTGACTTTCTGCCCCAATATCGTGCCGTCGGCTTCCGTATAAGTGAAACCGTCAGAGCCGCATTCCTGTCTTTGCCGCTGATGGTAGGCATGCACACGGTCGGCGGCGGTTTGCAGCGCTGCGCGGCGCAACGGGGACAGCTGATTCAACGCGGTTCGCAATTCGGCTTGCCCAATCTCGAGGGCTGCCACGCTGACCGCGCCGAGATGGTCGAATTGATTGGTGTAGTTCAGTACTGCCGCATCGCCGCGTGTTTTCACATCGGCCAGGATACGCGCCGCAGCACGGTCGATCGCCTCGTCTTCGCTTGCCTGGAATGCGAGCACGGCGTTCAGATGCTCGTTGAATTCCGGATCGGTTGAATCAAGTTTGCGAATTTGAATTGACATGGGTTTCTCAATCAAGCCACTGCGGTTCTCTGCTTTTAATTTTGGCTTTTGGACGCTTTTTCGAACGCTTCCAGAATCGGCTGCAGACGTTCGCGCTTCAGTTTCAATGCCGCCTGATTGACGATCAGGCGCGATGAAATATCCATGATATGCTCAACCTCGACCAGACGGTTGGCGCGCAGGGTACTGCCGGTGCTGACCAGGTCGACAATCGCATCGGACAGGCCGACCAGCGGAGCCAACTCCATCGAGCCATACAGCTTGATCAGATCGACGTGCACACCCTTGGCGGCGAAATGCTCGCGCGCGGTTTGCACATACTTAGTCGCCACCCGCAAACGTGCACCTTGCCGCACCGCGCTGGCATAATCGAAGCCGGCCGACACCGCGAC
>DASYKE010000084.1:0-60666 GCA_035995725.1 Burkholderiaceae bacterium
GCATGGGCCAGTCGCAGCGCAACCACCGGGATGTGATGGACACCGTGATTACCAATGCGGTCATTCTTGACCACTGGGGTATCGTCAAAGCCGACATCGGAATCAAAACAGGCAAAATCGCCGCCATCGGCAAAGCCGGCAACCCGGATATTCAGCCCAATGTGACCATGGCCATCGGGGGCGCGACTGAAATCATCGCCGGCGAAGGGATGATCGTCACAGCGGGCGGTATCGACAGCCATATCCATTTCATATGCCCGCAGCAAATCGAGGAAGCATTGATGTCCGGCGTCACGACCATGCTCGGCGGCGGCACCGGTCCGGCGGTCGGTACCGCGGCGACCACTTGTACACCCGGGCCATGGCATATCCATTCGATGTTGTCGGCAGCGGATGCATTTCCAATGAATCTCGGATTTCTCGGCAAGGGCAATGTCAGCTTGCCGACGCCGCTGGAAGAACAGGTTCGGGCCGGGGCGATCGGTTTGAAACTGCATGAAGACTGGGGAACGACGCCGGCGGCTATCGACAATTGCCTGTCGGTTGCCGACAGGATGGACATACAGGTCGCAATCCATACCGACACATTGAACGAGAGCGGTTTCCTGGAGCACACGCTGGCGGCGTTCAAGGACCGTACCATCCATACCTTCCATACCGAAGGCGCGGGCGGCGGCCATGCGCCGGACATCATCGCCGCAGTCGGCCAGGATAATGTCTTGCCATCCTCGACCAATCCAACCCGTCCGTTTACCGTCAACACGCTGGACGAGCATCTGGACATGCTGATGGTATGCCACCATCTGGATTCGGCTGTCGCCGAGGATATCGCGTTCGCCGAATCGCGCATCCGCCGCGAGACGATTGCCGCCGAAGATATTCTGCATGACATCGGCGCGATTTCGATGATGTCGTCCGACTCGCAGGCAATGGGACGCGTAGGCGAAGTCATCATGCGCACCTGGCAAACCGCGCACAAGATGAAAACGCAGCGCGGCTCTCTCAAGGAAGACTCCAGCCGCAACGATAATTTCCGCGCCAAACGCTATATCGCAAAGTACACGATCAACCCTGCCATTACGCATGGCATTTCGCATGTGGTGGGTTCAGTCGAGGCTGGAAAGATTGCGGATCTGGTACTGTGGAAACCGGCGTTTTTCGGCGTCAAGCCATCGATGATTTTAAAGAGCGGCATGATTGCCGCTGCGCAGATGGGCGACCCCAATGCATCGATTCCGACGCCGCAACCGGTACATTACCGGATGATGTTCGGCGCTTATGGCGGTGGATTGAAAACTTCGCTCACCTTCGTGTCGCAGGCTGCGCACGATGCCGGAATCGGCGATGCGCTGAAACTGAACAAGCCTGTAATAGCGGCAAAGAACATGCGCCACCTGCGCAAGAAAGACATGATACACAACGGCGCGACGCCACGAATGGAAGTCGATTCGGAAACTTACGAGGTGCGTGCGGACGGCGAGTTACTGGTCTGCGAACCGGCCAAGACGCTACCGATGGCACAAAGGTACTTCTTGTTTTAACAAGCAGATTTCTGGCCCCGAAAAGTAGAAATGACGAAAATATCATGCTGACACTTAATACCAAACTGGAATTGGGCTGCGCCGATAAGGTCGATGGCGAACTTGTGCTTCCGTTTGAGCTGCGCGAGAAAAGCCGGCTGCGCGCAAAACTTGTTTCGGGTGAAGACGTCGCTGTTTTTACAGTGCGCGGCACGATACTGCGCAACGGCGATCTGCTCAAAGGCGATGACGGCCGGGTCGTGAAAATCATCGCTGCCAAAGAAGCCACCTACCGCATCGATTGCAAGACGCCACGCGATATGCTGCGCTGTGCATTTCACCTCGGCAATCGCCATACCCAAACGCAGGTCGATGGCGATGGGTCAACGAGCATGCTGCGCATTCGCAGGGATGCGGTATTGAAGGACATGCTCGAAGGCCTGGGCGCGACCGTGACGGAAGAAGATGCTCCGTTCGATCCGGAATCCGGCGCTTACGCTAGCGGCGGTCACAGTCACCATGGCGACCATCGGTCCAGTAACCCGCTGGCGCCGATTCCTTTACGCCAAAAAATCCATCGTCCCTCCGATAAAGAGTCGTAGGTTCCATAATGCAAGCCGCTGCCCTGCTCCACCTTCTGCAGTTAGCCAGTCCATCATTGCCGGTGGGCGCATACAGTTATTCGCAAGGACTGGAAGCAGCAATAGAAAAAGGGTTGGTGAAAAATGAGGCATCCGCACGTGGATGGATCGTCGATACACTGCATCATGTAGTGGCATGTTTCGAAGCGCCGATCCTATGGCGTTTATTGCAGGCGTTCGCTGCGCGCGATGCACCGGCGGTAACCGCGTGGACTGAACGCTTTATCGCCGCGCGCGACACTGCCGAGTTTCGTGCTGAAACCATTCAGATGGGATATTCACTGGCCAGGCTGGCAGCCGAATTAAAAATTTCCGACGATGCGTTACTCGGTCTGTTGCAGCAACAATCGGAAGTGCCGCTACCGACCGCGCTGGCTTATGCGGCGGTAGCATTGAACGTTCCACATGACGCTGCATTACTCGGGATGCTGTTTTCCTGGGCCGAGAACCAGGTGCTGGTATGCGTCAAATCGGTGCCGCTCGGACAAGTCTCCGGCCAGCGCCTTTTACTTTCTCTCGCAGAAGAGCTGGAAGCGGCCGCACAGCATGCCCGGCAATTGGCCGACGATGAATTATCCAATTGGTCACCGGGATTGTCGCTGCTGTCGATGCAGCATGAAGTGCAGTACAGTCGCCTTTATCGTTCCTGATAACTCCATATTCAATCATGAAAAATCCATCCAATCCCCTGCGTGTAGGTATCGGCGGCCCGGTCGGGTCCGGCAAGACTGCATTGTGCGAATTGCTATGCAAGACAATGAGGGACCGTTACGACATGGCGGTCATCACCAACGACATTTACACCAAGGAGGACATGGAAATCCTGTTACGCGCCGATGCATTGCCGGCCGAACGCTTGATGGGCGTCGAAACCGGCGGCTGCCCTCATACTGCAATCCGTGAAGATGCTTCCATCAATCTGGAAGCGATCGCCCGCATGAGCGCGGATTTTCCCGATCTCGACCTGATCCTGATCGAGTCGGGGGGCGACAATCTTGCCGCCACATTCAGTCCCGAATTGTCGGATTTGACGATTTATGTAATCGACGTCGCCGGCGGGGAAAAGATTCCACGCAAAGGTGGGCCCGGAATCACGCGATCGGACCTGTTGATCATCAATAAAATCGATCTTGCGCCGTATGTCGGCGCAAACCTGGACGTCATGGCGCGGGATGCAAAAAAAATGCGGGGCGATCGGCCCTTTATTTTCACCAACCTGCGCAGCGGCGTTGGCGTTGCAGATGTTATTGATTTCATCCGCGAGCAAGGTTTGCTTGACGCGGTGAACTCCAATTAGCGCTGATCCGGTGCGGATAAGCATTCTATTAACCTTGAATATCCTCACGGAATCATATCCTTCTGTAATCTCAGCCATGCTGATGCGATGATTGTTACTTTGACGGTTATCAACCAGGATTATTCCTGGCACGCTATTGTCAAATACAAGGAGCGCCTCCATGACAGCAACGCATTCATCCGTACCGATTTGCTTCTTTGTCCAGTCTTTCGCGCTGCCGGATGAAGAAGTCCATGATCCGTACCAGGTATGCAGCTCGCTGTACGAACCGTCGGTATGCGGCGATTGCAAAGCGGTATATCTCGAAGGACGTTGGCAATGGACAACCTCGCCTGTCAATGCGCACCGCATCAGATGCCCCGCCTGCAGAAGAATTCACGACAAGCTTGCTGCCGGCCATGTATCGATTGAAGGAAGATTCGCGCGGGAATATCGCGATGAATTGAGGCTCCTCGCTCAGACTCTGGAAACCCGGATGAAATTACAACACCCGATGCAGCGCATCATGTCGATCGAAGAACAGCCCGACGGACTTTTAATTACCACTACCGATGTGCATTTGGCCAGAAGCATCGGCGAAGCCTTGAACCGTGCCTACAAGGGCAATCTGGATTTCCATTACAACGAAACGAAATATCTGCTAAGAGTGCGATGGCAACGCTGGGCCTGACTCTGGGCTTGACTGAGATCAGCTCTGAAACAGGCTCTAAATGGGCCGATAGTCAACGTTAAGCCGGTCCAATCCGGCTAACAGTCTTTCAAATGCGGCAGATACCTGCGACGGTTCGCCTTTTACCCCGAGTTCGATATGCCGCCTGGTATTGGCATCGCCAACGCTGGGCAGGCTGAATACCCTGGCAAGCGGGAATTCGGTTTCGACCGCTTCCATCAGCGGCGTCAGCGTCGACTCCATCGATCCGAACACGAATACGGATTTTTCCAGCCAGGCAACCTGATGGAACAAATGCGGATAAATGGTATCGAGCACCCATTCGATCATCGGACCCGCCATCACTGGAAAGCCCGGCACGAAATAGTGCGCGCCTCCGGCGCCATGCGCTATGGAAAATCCCGGAATCTTGTTATACGGGTTCGGAATGATCCCGGCCCCTTGCGGAAATTCGCCCATCTTCAGGCGATGCATATTATCCGGTGCGCCTGGATCGGGCTCCTTACCCGCCTCCCGTGCAACATCGGCAATGCGTTCTTCGATCTTTGCCTTCGCATCGGGATGCAGCACAAGCGGCACGCCAAGGGCGGCTGCCGCGCTCTGGCGGGTATGATCGTCCGGCGTGGCGCCGATACCGCCGCATGAAAATACGATATCGTCACTGGCAAAGGTACGCTGCAATGTCGCGGTAATCCGGGCACGATCGTCTCCCAGATATTCGGCCCATGCAAGCTGCATGCCTCTGGCCGACAACAATTCAACTACTTTGGAGAAATGTTTGTCCACGCGCTTGCCGGACAATATTTCGTCACCGATGATAATGAGGCCGATAGCCATAAAATTATGCCTATTGTGCAGCGCTGGCGCGCGGTACCTGTATAAAAATTTGCTCTGATGCGGTTTCAGTGATTATGCATCAGATGTGGCGCCGGTTCTATCGCGTGGACATCAATTAATATTTTTTAACTGTGACGATGAGGTTGCTGCGGCCACGACATCGTGACCGGCCGCCCGGTATTTTGCCAGCGCATCGAAACAATAATGCTGGAACCACAGCCCTGTGAATATGAACACGAGAACATAAAGCCATATCGATGCCGCTGCCAGCAGCGGAAAAAAGATCACCGACAAGGCGCCGCCCAGCCACAGTAAAGTCGGGGCAGCGCCCATGCTGCCGGTGATCGCGCCGATCAGCAATAAACGCCACCGGTGAATGCGCATGATATCTCTGCGCTCGTGATCGCCCGCATGCTCGGCCAACGCATCATATGCCATCACCCGATAGGTAAGCCAGCCCCACAGCACCGGCTGGATCAGGAAGGTAAAGGGAGGAATCGCGGTCAGCGGGAGCGTTACGATCCACAGCACGATAAATACGACAAACGAGTATGTCGATATCCATAAGCTTCCCCACAGGGAACCGCCTTTGCGCGGTTGCAGTTCCGGATAATCTCGTTTTGCGACATACCTGGTAATTGCAGGCATGGCCAACGCGCCGACAAAGATGAGCGCAGTCAGAATCATCAGCGGCAGCAGCATCCACATGGCGATCAGCGGAACAAGCACCGTCTTGATCGCCTCCAGCCCAAACCGGCCCAGCACGTCGCTGGCAATCCTGAATCCGTCGTTTTCGGCGAAATAAGCATGGATCCAGTCGATCATCGGGTTCAGTCCGAGCCATAAGACGACGCCCCAAATCACGATCGACAGCAAGAACGGCATCACGGTCAGCATCAGCATCCGGAAATGCAGTTGCGACAGCAATGCCCGGCCAAATGCAATTAGTACAGAACGCATCAACAATCTGCCATTTCGGAAATTTGATCATCGGCTTGCGGCCCGATCGGCGCAAGGCAGCAAGGCCGCGCCGTCGGCAACGGCCTCACGTTCCGGCGGCGCGGATTATTCTCGCACGAGAATAGGTAATGCGCCGGGATCGCATCGCTTCAGGACCAATACTATTGCCCGGAAAGCCCGGAAATGTCAGCCTTTGCCGGGGGTCCACGGCTTGGACTGCAATTCAGCCAGCTTCGCACCGGCAAGCAGCGACCATAATGCAAGTGCCTGCTCCACCGAAACGTTTTTCATGTGCCAAGGACCTTTATGGCTTTCGGCGTTGCCAAAAATGACAGTTTTCGAGCTGCCGTAAGAAATGGACCAGCCGTCATCATCATTGAGCGACACATCCGGCTGACCGGCACCTGCGCCGGCCATTGACTGCAGCAACTCCAGCATTTCTTTCTCGTCAGGATTGTCACGTACTGAGCCTGTTCGATCATATGCAAAGCTACCCATCCATCCCCCCTTATTTGTATTAAAACCGGTGCGGCACAAGGCCATTCAAATCGTCATGCCGAATCATCACAAGTCGCCATCACGTGATATTGCACCAAGATACTACAACCATGCCGGATAGCCAATGAAGTCCCGCCTACTTTATATTGTCAGCTGCGTTCGGTACAACACATGTGAGGTGATCTGCATACGAATTTTATTGCCTGATTGCCATGATCAACGCAGGCAGAAAAAGCGGCCTACCTGCTACAATTCGTATGATTGATAAACACACCACAAAGGGAAAACATGTCTACTGTGAAGACGGCTTCCGGGCTGCAGTATGAAGAAATCAAGGCCGGCACCGGCGCTGAAGCGGTCCCGGGTACGCAAGTGACCGTGCATTACACCGGCTGGCTGCAAAACCCGGATGGCAGCGCGGGCAGCAAGTTCGATTCGAGCAAGGACCGGAACGATCCATTTCAATTTCCGCTTGGCGCAGGCCATGTGATCAAAGGTTGGGACCAAGGCGTGCAGGGAATGAGAGTGGGCGGCGTGCGCAAACTCATTATCCCTTCCGAACTGGGTTATGGCGCGCGCGGTGCCGGCGGCGTGATCCCGCCGAATGCGACATTGATTTTCGAAGTAGAGCTGCTGGGCGTTTGATGGCGCCGTAGTAAAAAGTCGATTGTGGCACTGCGCAGGCGCGGTGCCGTGCCAGCGGCCGGACTCCCTGATGCGCTTGCACTGCCTGCATGCATGATCGGGCGCCCGTCATGTAAGATGCGTCAGATGTGTCAGATTTTCTGCCATCACGGTTTTCGCACTATTACAGCACTCCCTTTTTTGACTCGCATGGAGAAGCCCATGACCCTGCAAGCCCGATTTGAGCAAGCCTTGGCCGACTCGAAGAATCTGCCGGAACGTCCGGACAACATGACGTTATTGAAAATATATGCGCTTTTCAAGCAGGCAAGCGTTGGAGACGCGAGCGGCGAGCGCCCCGGCTTCACGGACATGGTCGGCCGCGCCAAATGGGATGCGTGGGATGCGGTCAAGGGCACATCCAGAGAAGACGCGATGCAGCAATATATCGATCTCATCGCCGAGCTGAAGGACTGATCGCTGCAGCGCCGGTTTTTTGATGGCTTGTTATCCCTTGGGTTTGACTCCGGGATTCAAGAGATTCGGTGGCTGCTGCCCGGTCAGCGCGGCAATCAAATTATCTGCCGCGCAATTAGCCATGGCACGCCGGGTTGCCTCCGAAGCGCTGGCAATATGCGGCGTCAATACCACGTTCGGCAGCGTCAGAAAATCGGGATTGAACGCAGGTTCGTTCTCGAATACATCCAGCCCGGCCGATGCGATACGATGTTCGCGCAACGCCGCAATCAATGCGGCATCGTCGACGATACCGCCGCGTGCGATATTGACCAGCGTTGCGCTCGGTTTCATCAGCGCCAGCTCGGCTGCGCCGATGGTGTGATGCACCTGCGGTGAATAGGGCAGCGCCAGCATTACGTGATCGGCCGTGCGCAACAGCGTTTCCCTGCTCACATATTCTGCATGGTTCGCGGATACCTCCAGCTCCTGCGCCAGGCGTGAGCGGTTATTGTAAATTACCCGCATGTTGAAACCGGTCGAACGGCGCGCAATCGCCTGGCCGATGCGCCCCATGCCGATAATGCCGAGTGTCGAGCCATGCATATCGGCGCCGAGAAAGCCGTCGTAGCGCCATTTTTCCCATTTCCCCGCGCGTAGCCAGTGCTCGGCTTCGGTTATGCGGCGTGCGGTCGCCATCAACAGCGCCCACGCGAAATCGGCTGTGGTTTCATTCAGCACGTCCGGTGTATTGGTCACCATGATGCCCGCGCGCGTGGCGGCATCGAGATCGATATTGTTATAGCCGACCGCCATGTTGCACACGGCTTTCAGTCCGGGGCTGGCATCGATCGCGGCAGCCGAGACACGCTCGCTCAAGGTGCCGAACAAGCCATCCTTGTCACGCAGTTTTTCCGCCAGTTCGGTGCCGGAGAAAATATGGTCATCCTGATTCGATTCGACTTCGAAATGCTGCGCCAGACGTGCGATCACATCCGGGAATACGGCACGGGCAATCAATATTTTTTTTCGCATGATAGAGCTCTGTTAGTTCGATCCGGGCGGTTTCAATCCGGTGGAGGGAGAACTCGGCATCTTCAAACCTGAGCCGCCTCCGGTCCGTATCTCGATTCCGCCGGTCCGGGTTGATAACGATTGGTTCTACGCAGATGACTGCGTGGAACCACGAAGTTGTGAACCTGGATGCCAACCAATCAAAAACAGCATCACAAAAAAGCCGACTGCGTAAGCCAGCGTAACATGCCAGCCCTGCGTCAGCCATCTCGTTACCGACCTTGCCTCCGGATACATGTTCGATAGCGCTACTCCTGCAGAAGAACCGAACCAGATCATCGATCCGCCGAAGCCCACTGCATAGGCAAGAAAACCCCAATCGAATCCGCCTTGCTTCAATGCCAGCGCAGTCAACGGGATATTATCGAACACCGCCGACACAAAGCCAATCGACAAAGCGCTTTCCCAGGATGCGGCCGGCAGCTTGTCAACCGGCATCATCGATGCGCACCAGACCAGCGACAGCAGGAAAATCGAGCCACGCAGCGCGCCCGGCAGTTCCTCCCAGTCGGGACGGCGCAACGCCGCAGTTAGCAAAATAGCAATCCACACGGCAAGCCCTAGGAAAGGAAATACATCAATCCATGCCTTGAATTTCAGGTTCAGCATCAAGTTTGCGCCAATTGCCGAAATCAGAATGAAAGCGACGATACCGACGCGGGTCCAGTCGATTTTCACGTCATGCGGTCCATCCTTGGCAATCGGCGAATAGGCATGCTGCTGCAACGACGCAGGTATGGCAGTAATCAACAGGGCAACGCCGGCTGCCACATAAGCGTGGAATACTTCCGACGGCGCTACGCCGGCGATCCACATCATCGTGGTCGTCGTATCGCCTACCACGCTGCCGGCGCCCCCTGCATTCGACGCCGCCACAATCGAGGCAAGATAACCGATATGCACCTTGCCGCGAAATACGGTATGCGCCACTGCGCCGCCGATCATCGCCGCCGCGATATTGTCCAGAAAGCTGGACATCACGAATACGGCAACAAGCAATACGAATCCGCCTTTCCAATCGTCCGGCATGTATTTCGGCAGTGCGGCGGGTATTTCGCTTTTTTCAAAATGCCTGGCCAACAAGGCAAAGCCCAATAACAAAGCTAGCAAGTTGCCAAGTGTGATCCATTCATGCGAAAAATGGCGTGCCAGCCCTTCCACCCCAGCGCCTTCGCTGAACGGCGAAAACAGTATTTTATAGACTGAGATCACCATCGCGCCGGTCACTGCAGTCACCATCGTATTGACATGGACGAAGGCAATGAAAAACAGAACGGCAGCAAACAGCATGAACTCAACGGGGAGGCCGGAAATCATGGGGCCGGAAAATTTATCCGGTTCACCGATGGAAGCCGCCAGCGCAAAAGAAGAGAACGCGAATTGGGCAATGAGCGCTGCGCAAAAAGCGAACGAATAAGCGAACAGTCGCAACTGCCGTCTCCCTGTTATTAAAATGCAAGAAATTGGCGGTATTCTACCCTCTGCGGCCCACTACGTATTATGCTCAGTAATGCGCGGCGCGCGCATGCTGGACAGCATCGCACTGTTCCGTTGAAGCGCGGGACGACGTCATTTCCGGCATCCTGACAGCAGCAGGGGCGCAATCGGCGATGGCGATAATTTTCAATGCATGTACAACCAATAATTGAATCTCTTTTCATGATTCCCCGTAAAAACCGCACATAAATAGCGGCTGATTCACCGAAGCACGCCACGCAGCATGTATTTGCTTATGCATAATTCATCTAAGCTTGATTTGTAGGAAAAGCTCATTTGCCTTAAAATACAAGGCTTTGCAGCTGCGGTTTTGCAGCTGCTTGCGTGGCTGTGCCCGGGCTTCATACCGCCATCGAACGCCGGCCAGATTCCAAATCGGTTTTAAAATATTTACAAATAGGACTGTTATGACACACGTTGTGACCGAATCCTGCATCCGCTGCCGTTATACCGACTGCGTGGATGTATGCCCGGTGGATTGCTTTCGGGAAGGCCCGAATTTTCTGTCGATCGATCCGGATGAATGCATAGATTGCGCAGTGTGCGTAGCCGAATGTCCAGTCAATGCAATCTATGCCGAGGAAGATGTGCCGGCCGATCAGCAGCAATTCATCAAGCTCAACGTCGAACTCGCGCGCAAGTGGCCATCGATCACCAAGTCCAAGAGTGCCTTGTCGGATGCGGACGAATGGAAGGATATCCAGAAAAAATTGCAATTTCTGGAGCGCTGAACGGCCCTATCGTAACGAGCATTTGCGGCCTGCTGATTGCACTTCAGACCAGGTATTAACCAGACCATGCAGTGAAAAACCATTCGGACCGCATGTCATCGTGACGCAATATCGGTCTTGTGGGGATATTTGACATGAAACAGGAACTTGACAGTCGTATGAAAACCAGTGCCGACGTATCAATCCCAGCTCCGAATGCCGCGGCCACTTCCGCCGGCAAAGGTCCCATTGAAACCGATGCAGTCATCATCGGCGCAGGGCCGGTTGGGCTTTTTCAAGTCTTTGAATTGGGATTGCTTGAAATTAAGGCGCATGTGATCGATTCGCTGCCAACTGTGGGCGGCCAATGCGTCGAACTGTATCCCGACAAACCGATTTACGACATTCCGGCCGTGCCTGTGTGCACCGGCCAGGAACTGACCGACAATCTGCTCAAGCAAATCGAGCCGTTCGGGCCGACCTTTCACCTGAGCCAGGAAGTCACGGCAGTCGAGCGCCGCGACGACGGGCGTTTCAATCTGGAGACGTCGGCCGGTACCCGTTTCATTACCAAGACCATCTTTATTGCTGCCGGCGTCGGCTCGTTTCAGCCGCGCACGATCAAGATCGATGGCATCGAGCAGTTCGAGGGTGAGCAACTGTTTTATCGAGTCAAGGATCCGGTCCGGTTCCACGGCAAGAACCTGGTCATTTGCGGCGGCGGCGATTCGGCACTGGATTGGGCATTGAACCTGGTCGGCAAGGCGGAATCGGTCATCCTGCTGCATAGGCGCGAAGAATTCCGCGCAGCCCCGGCATCGGTCGCGAAGATGAAAGAATTATGCGACAACTACGAAATGCAGCTGGTGGTCGGCCAGGCGACCGGGTTTGAAACCAAAAACGAAAAATTATCGGAAATCAAGATTACCGGTTCGGACGGCGTCACGCGTCGATTGCCGCTGGACCATTTGCTGGTATTTTTCGGCCTGTCGCCCAAGCTTGGACCGATCGCCGAATGGGGTCTCGACATCGAACGCAAGCAATTGAAAGTCGGTACTGAAAAATTTGAAACCAACGTGCCAGGCATTTTCGCGGTAGGCGACATCAATACCTATCCGGGCAAGAAAAAACTGATACTGTCCGGTTTCCATGAAGCGGCCTTGGCTGCCTTCGGAGCCGCACCGTATATTTTCCCGGACAAGAAAATCCACATGCAGTACACGACCACGTCGCCGAAGCTGCATAAGATCCTTGGCGTGGAAAGCCCGGTTTTCGACTGAAACACTGCATCGTCGGCCGACTGCGATGAAAAATGCCCGCTTCTTCATAAGCAGCGGGCATTTTTTCTGACTGGCTGTCCAGAGAGCGCGCGATGTGCAGTTTCACTCATATCAACGAATAGCGTTCTGCCGTCGTGCGGATAAAGCGGACCGGGCATCACGACCGGCATTGCCGATGAAGACGGCAGAGGCCGCTTATTGCTATTCGACATTCTTGTTTGACCAATCGCAAGCATCGAACCGCTGACGATTTCGCTCAAATCCGTTTAATTGAAGAATGAGCCGACAGGCATGATTTTTGCCAATTTGATATCGCGTTAATCGATACAGTCGCTCTTATAAACGATTTGAAAGTGCCTGCAGAAAACGATGTCAATAACCGTTGACGAAGCGGGATATTCAAATATCCGGTGCAATCACTTGTTCAGACTGCAAGTGGAGGCATCGATTACTGCAACTGTGTGCACCGCGTGCCTGCCATTCAATTGGGTAAGTCGTTATAACCAAATGAAAGCGATGCAAAATATTCAGAAAGTAATTGTTATTGCGTGCCATAACCCAATATAAGGCAGTATCACGCACATCAAATTTATAGTTCAGGTCTATATGTGTTGCCGCGAATCAGGCCGTTTGTGGATTAAATGGCTTTTGATGCATGTATCTTTACGCGAAATTACAAGCGATAAAGTGCCACAAAGAAACAAACTCCAACAAAACTCCGGAATATTGTTTATGATGCATTGCGGTAATATATGTTTCTCTGCAGAATTGTACGGGATCACTTGAAAGGGGCAACATGCTCTACCAATTTCACGAAATGAACCGCGCTCTCCTTAGCCCCCTGATGCGTTGGGCCGAGGCCTCATCCAAATTATTCACCGATCCGGTGTCGCCACTTGCCTACACGCCGTTTGCACAGGGAATTGCAGCGGGTTACGAGTTAATGTTCCGGCTCGGCAAAGATTATGAAAAACCGCAATTTGACATAACCTCTACCATCGTCAATGACAAGACCGTCCCGATAATCGAGGAAGTCGCACAGGAAAAATCTTTTTGCAGATTGCTGCATTTCAAAAAGGATCTGGGCGCAAAGGAATTCGCAGCACTGAAGCAGCCTACCGTCCTGCTGGTAGCCCCGTTATCGGGCCACCATTCGACGCTGCTGCGCGACACCGTTCGCAGCCTGTTGCCGCAGCATGATGTATATATCACGGACTGGACCGATGCACGCATGGTGCCATTCGCCGAAGGTCCATTTCATCTGCATGATTACGTTTATTATGTACAGGACTTCATCCGCCTGCTGGGACCGGATCTGCATGTGATTTCCGTCTGCCAGCCGACCGTGCCTGTACTCGCGGCGATTTCATTGATGGCCAGCGCCAACGATCCGAAACTGCCCAAAACGATGACCATGATGGGCGGCCCGATCGATCCGCGCAAGTCGCCGACGCAAGTCAACGATCTGGCCACGAAAAAACCGTATTCATGGTTCGAAAACACCGTGATTTACAGTGTGCCGCCGAACTATCCCGGCTATGGGCGCAAGGTCTATCCGGGCTTTTTGCAACACGCCGGTTTCGTTGCGATGAATCCGCGCCGTCACGCACAAAGCCACTGGGATTTTTACGAGCACCTGCGTGAAGGCGACAACGAATCGGCTGAAGCGCATCGCAAGTTTTATGATGATTACAATGCGGTACTCGACATGCCGGCGGAGTATTATCTGGAAACGATCAAAATAGTGTTCCAGGAATGGCGTCTGCCGCTCGGCACATGGGAAGTCGAAGGCAAACCGGTACGTCCGCAAGACATCAAAACGGTCGCCCTGTTCACCATCGAAGGCGAGCTCGACGATATTTCCGGCTCCGGCCAGACGGAAGCGGCACATGCCTTGTGCTCGCAAATCCCGGAGTCGAAGAAGCAGCACTTCACCGCACCGAAATGCGGCCATTACGGCATTTTTTCCGGCCGCCGCTGGCGCGAGGTCATCTGCCCGCAAATCGGTGAATTCATCAAGACGCATTCCTGATTTTTTCGTCAGTGCCGTTTGAAAGCCGGTCGCCGTAAGGCGAACGGCTTTTTCATTTGAAGGCTCGCCGGAATACCCGGATAATGACGCCTATGCCGCAAAATCCATCCACCGTTGCATCCGTGCACAAATCGCTGGCCGACCGGATCGAAGACCTGCTGCCGCAAACCCAGTGCACCAAATGCGGTTATGCTGCCTGCCGCCCCTATGCACAAGCCGTTGCAAACGGAGACGCCAGTTACAACCGATGCCCGCCCGGCGGTGCGGAAGGCATTGCACGGCTCGCGCGCCTGCTCGCAAAACCGGTCATCCCGCTCGATCCCGTCAACGGCATCGAGCGCCCGCGGCCGGTCGCGCTGATCGACGAATCGCTGTGCATCGGCTGCACGCTATGCATCCAGGCATGTCCGGTCGACGCGATCGTCGGCGCCGCAAAGCAGATGCACACCGTGTTGCCTGAGCTGTGTACCGGCTGCGATTTATGTGTTGCTCCCTGTCCGGTCGATTGCATCGCGATGGTCGATGTCACTCCCGGCAAGACCGGATGGAATGCATGGTCGCAACGGCAAGCGGCCGAGTCCAGGGAACGCCACGACTTTCATCTGTACCGGCTGCAGCGGGAGAAAGAAGAAAACGATGCGCGACTTGCCGCCAAGGCAGCGGCAAAACTGAAACAGGTTGAAGCGGAGGCCGTATCCACGCCGCAAGAGCAAGCCGAGCGGCAGCGGAAAAAGGCAATCATTCAGGCGGCCATCGATCGGGCTCGCTTAAAGAAGGAGCAGATGGCGACGCAAGGCGCCCCACCTGTTAACATGGGAGCCGTTTCTGCGGCAGTACAATCGCACCCTAAAAAACCGAATGCCATGCCGGACACCCCAGACACGCCAGACAGCAAGGAAACCAATGAACGCTGAAAAACGGCGCGAAATTTTTACGCGCTTTCGTGCCGCCAATCCGCACCCTACTACCGAACTCGAATATACGACCCCGTTCGAACTGCTGATTGCCGTCATCCTTTCGGCGCAGGCAACCGATGTATCGGTGAACAAGGCCATGCGCAAGCTTTTCCCGGTCGCCAATACGCCGGCACAGATTTATGCTCTGGGCGTCGATGGGTTGATTCCGTATATTCAAAGCATCGGCCTGTACCGCACCAAGGCAAAAAACATCATCGAAACCTGCCGCATGCTGCTGGCCAGGCATGAAGGCGAGGTGCCGCGCTCGCGTGAGGAATTGGAGGCGCTGCCCGGCGTCGGTCGCAAGACTGCGAACGTGATACTCAATACCGCATTCGGCCAGGCAGCCATCGCGGTCGACACCCATATCTTCAGGGTGTCGAATCGCACCGGTATCGCACCTGGCAAAAACGTCGAGGAAGTGGAGCGCAAGCTGATGAAACTCCTGCCCGAAGAATTCAGGATGGATGCGCATCATTGGCTGATCCTGCACGGACGCTATACATGCACCGCGCGCGCACCGCGATGCTGGAACTGCATGATTGCAGATTTATGCGAGTTCAAACCCAAAACGCCGATGCCAGCCAAAGGGATTTAATGACTTCCGCCCATACGGAACATCACTTCGAAGCCAGCGATACCATCAAGGATATCGTGCTCGGCATGGCCGACGGCCTGACCGTGCCATTTGCGCTGGCTGCCGGCATTACCGGCGCTTCGGTCTCGCTCGATATCGTTGTCGCCGCCGGCATCGCCGAGATTGCCGCAGGCTCGATCGCGATGGGACTGGGAGGTTATCTGGCAGCCCGCACGCAACGCCAGCATTATTTTTCGGAACGCGCCCGCGAAGAGCAGGAAATCATTAACGTGCCGCATCGCGAACGCAGCGAAGTAATCGAAATCATGGGACATTACGGCGTCACGGAACAAGAGTGCGCACCGATGCTTGCCGGACTGGAACGCAACCCGAAGGCCTGGCGCGACTTCATGATGCGCTTTGAGCTGGGCCTGGAAGAGCCGAACGCGTCGGCTGCGAAGAAAAGTGCATTGACGATTTCACTGTCGTACATGATCGGCGGATTTATTCCGCTGTTCCCATACATGCTGTTCAAAACACCGCAGGCCGCGCTGGCGGTCTCCGCCATCGTGACGATGACCGCATTATTTGTATTCGGCTATTTCAAAGGCCGCTTTACCGGTACCGACGCTATCAAATCGGCAGTGCAAACGCTGTCGATCGGCGGGCTGGCCGCCGGCGCCGCATTCATGATCGCGCGCCTGTTCACCTGACAGAACCATTCCGCTGCGGCGGGCTATGTAAATCCGTGCAGCCGATAGTTCGACTTCAGGATTAGATGATCTTGCCGGCTTCATCAAACGACAGCCGGGGCGAACGCGGGAATAGTTTGGCAGGATCGCCATAACCGAGGCTGCAAACAAAGTTCACTTTCACCGACGTTCCGGCGAAGAATTCTGCATTGACTTTCTTTTCATCGAAACCCGACATCGGTCCGCAATCGAGTCCTATCGCACGTGCGGCCATGATGAAATAGCCGCCCTGCAACGATGAATTGCGAAACGCCGTTGCGTCGATCAGATCCGGCTTGCCGGCAAACCAGGATTTTGCATCGACATGCGGGAAAAGCTGCGGCAATTTCTCATAAAACGCCATATCCATGCCGATAATCGCGGTCACCGGCGCCGCCCTGGTTTTGGCTGCATTGCCTGGCGCCATGCATGCCGCCAGTTTTTCTCTGGCTTCGAGGGATCTGGCAAACACTATCCGCGCCGGCGAACAGTTGGCTGACGTCGGCCCCCATTTCATCAATTCATAAATCCGATGCAATTGCCGTTCCGAAACCGGCTTATCGAGCCAGACGTTGTGGGTGCGTGCATCTTCAAACAGAGTCGCGAGTGCGGTGTCGTTCAGCATATGGTCCCTTGTTTGACGGCCTGACAAGATACGTCGGCATGAATCGCATTCACACGTGGCACGCCGATCATCTTAAACCAATCCGCTCCCGAATATTTGCATGACGAAGACAGGTACAATTGGGATAGACAGCCTGCCCCGACAAATAGCTTTATCCTGATGCGATGTTTACTCCTTCTCAGCACGATGTACGTCGTTTTTTTTGCGAAACCTACCGCAAGCATCGCGCCAATGAAGTCCTGACGCCGCTCGAAGCGATCGCCCGTGACTGGGTGGTGCAACACCCGGAATATGCGGCGGCCCTGGCAGATGCGGAGGCAGCGCTCTCAACCGACTATTCGGTTGAGAGCGGGCAAAGCAATCCGTTTCTCCATTTGTCGATGCATCTTTCGATTGCAGAACAGATCTCGATCGATCAACCGCCGGGAATTCGCCAGGCATTCGTGGCGCTGGCACAACGGCTTGGGTCGGAACACGACGCGCATCACCAGATCATGGAATGCCTGGGCGAGATGATGTGGGCTTCGCAGCGCAGCGGCCTGCCGCCGGACGGGGCGGCCTATATCGAATGTGTGAAGCGGCGCTGATCGCGGCATACGGATCGCGCTCCAAAAACCAGAAAAGCCACGGGATTACCGTGGCTTTCTGTTGAAAAACCAGACTGGCTGCTATTTACTTACTTCCGCACCACCAAGGAGCCTGGCAGACTATGCAGATAAGCCGCAATATTCTTGATATCCTGGCTCGACAGCGGCTTGACTTGCGCGCCCATGATCGCATTGCTGCGACCGTTGGGACCATCGGCGCCGCGCCTGTAAGCGATCAATGCCTCCTCGAGATAATCCTGGTGTTGGCCAGCAAGCTTCGGATAACTGGGGTCGATCGGCGTGTTGAAATCCTTGCCGTGGCAAGCTGCGCAATTGTATTTTTCAGCGGCAGCCTTGCCGGCATCGATCTTGCCGGCAGCCATTGCGCCGAATGAAACGACGGAAGAAAGCAATACCACCGCCCATGCGAAAATTTTATTCATTATGTGCTCCCGTTATTTTTTCTGGGCGTAATAGGCGGCCAGATCGGCCATGTCCTGATCCGACAGGCTGGCCGCGATACCCCGCATAGTGGGATGCTTGCGGTCGCCTTTTTGATAGGCTTTCAGCGCGTTTTCAATGTATTTCGCCGACTGGCCACCGATCATCGGCACCTGGTAGACCTCGGGAAAAGTAGATTTGTACCCTGGAATGCCGTGGCAGCCGCTACACATCGCAGTCTTGTTTTTGGCCGCATCGGCGTTAGCGGTCACTTCCGCGGCTGCGGCCAAGTTGGCAATGCCCGCAAGCGCGAGAAGTGCAAGTATTATTTTTTTCATGGATAGCTAGGTAAGTAGTGCGAAACTGTCTAGGCGCGAGAATAATTCACCATCGGCACACCGCAAAGGAGTTTAGTGTTGCCCCTGCACCAAAAGCGCCTAATTTTACCTCAAGATATGTGCATAGTCCATGGCGAACGATGACCGCCGGATATCAACGGCGATCAGGCGCTCTACCCTGCCGGATATCAACGCTTGCGCTTCGACCGTTTTATTTCTTCGACCGGTGCTGGGGCTGCATCTGCCGGCGCTGCATCCATTACCGCCTCGTGCTTTTCCGGGAACAGGAAAAAATGAGGCGACGCGGTAAAGCGCCGCAATACTGCCCGAAACACCAGGCGCCTGACCCGCACAGGCACATCGCGCGCGCGTAGCGCGAGCGCCAGTGCGCAGCCGAATGCGACACCGACATTCAATATGCCGATCGTCGCGATGCCTGCTACCGCAAGCCAGAAATCGGCCGTTCCGAACACGCTCCAACCCTGGCTGCTTGCAGCCGCAGTCAGTGTGCCGGCGGCCAGCGTCACATGCCGCACATCCAGCGGCAAGCCGAAAAACTCTGCGATCACCGGCGCCATCCCCAATAGAACGGCGAGCGACAGATTGCCGGCGATGTCGGCAATATGATGCTCAAGCCATCGTGCGAAGCGCTCGGCGCGAGCCATACCCAGCGCATGCACCAGTCGCCGTTGATGTGCCAGCGCGTCCCGCAAGCGGTGCAATGCGAACCAGTTATCGGCAAAACCGGCGATCAGGCTGGCGACCCAGAGCAACACTCCTGTCAGAGCCGCGAATAGCGGTGTCGGACCGATGACCGACAGACTGTGGATGCTGGCATTTGCCTTGTCGAAGTGCATCAGCGGAGCGCCCGACAACATCAGAACGGCAGCCGAAACCACCAGCATGGTCGGGATCACCGCGCTCAAATTGCCTATTACCGCCGCCGCCTGAGAACGCAGCAACCATGCTATTTCCGACAGCAGCGCACGCAATCCTTCGACAGTATCGAGCGCTCCCATCCTGGAGGCCAGTGCGGGTGCCGTTACAGCCGGTTGCTTGGTCGCCAGCGCGCCGCCGAGCGCCGAAATCGCGGTGAAGCTCGCTGCATAATTCAATGATGCGAGCATGCCTTCAAAAAACCGAGCCAGACCGGCGCCGGACATGGCCAGCTTCCCCAGCACTGTCAGGGTTGTGATGACGCCACCTACGCAGGCGGCCTTCAACATCGCACGATATTCGGGACCATTGCGCGCGATATATTTTTCGCCATGGCTCGCATTGCGCTCGACCATCTTGCGCGCCAGCAGCGAAAAACTGCGTCTGACCAGTACCAGCACCGATGAGCGATGATGATGGGCGGTGATCAAGTCCACCAGCAATGCCTGGACTTGGGCGGTTCCCTGCGCGGTATCGGGGACGGCAGCGCGCAAATCGATCAGTCGCGCCATTCTGGTCAGTTGCGAGCGCATGCGCTCGATATGATAGACCAGGCCCACCGAGACGCCATATTCATCCAGATGCGCATAGATCCGCTCGGTCTGGGCCTGACATACTGCGATCAGCATGCGTACGCTGCGCAACGCGGAATCGTCCTGCGCAGACGTCGGCCTCAGATACTTTTCCAGTTCGCGCCGCAGCGCCATGAAAGGCGTCGCCTGTAACGGCAGATTAGGCTGCAGCCGTTGACGAAAAGCCGGACTGATGCCTACCGATATGATCATCGTCACCAGATAGATTAACGCCTCATCGAGTTGCTGCCGATAGGTATGGGCAATCGACTCGTCGGCCACCAGCCGCCATAGACGCGACAGCGTCTTGTGATCCAGCCCGAGCAACCAATCGGCATCGGCCGGCCGCGGAAACATTTCCGTGAATAACGCGGACAAATCCTTTTGCGCCGGCGGCCTGGGTAACAGCAGCCTGACAATCCGCTCGGACAGTTCACTGAAAAAAGCAGGTTCGCGCGGCAAGCCGGTAGAGCAGAACAGTTCCGGCCCGACTGCTTCACGCAGCGTCTTCTGCAAGGTAGCCTGCACTACGCGCCGCGTATCGCGGTGGCCGTTGAGCCAATCGAGCAAAAAGCGCGTGCGCAAATGCCTGGCACGGCGTCGTGCACTGTCTTCAAGCAATGAAACCCGGGGTTCGCGTCGCACCCACTCGGCAACATCGATCATCCAGTTGGCACGCTCGTTCCAGGAGGCGAACGGATTGGCGCGCCGCATTAATGCATCGATCTGGGACGCGTAATTCAGGCGATGTTCACGATAGTGCGTACCGCGGCGGAATCTGCGCCAGATGGCACAAATTCTGAGGAAAAAAATTTTCATCGGGATGATGTGTTTTCGAAGAAAAAAGGGCTTTTTATGAACTGCGGCGCAATTCCGCACGGGGGACGGCACAAAATACTCGCATATTATTTCTCGCTTATACTGGAATTTATTTTATTCATTATTCATGATCGGACAGAAGTATGCGACAAGAGACACGCTTTGAAGGTTCCCAAAGTTACGTTGCCACTGACGATTTAAAACTGGCGGTCAATGCTGCTTTGACGCTGCAGCGTCCGCTGTTGATCAAGGGCGAACCGGGTACCGGCAAGACCATGCTGGCCGAAGAAGTGGCTGCCGCGCTTGATATGCCGCTGTTGCAATGGCATATCAAATCGACGACCAAGGCACAGCAGGGATTGTACGAATATGATGCGGTATCGCGGCTGCGCGACTCCCAGCTGGGCGACGAGCGCGTCAAGGATATTCACAACTACATCGTCAAGGGCGTGTTGTGGCAAGGGTTTACCGCCAATGAACAGGTGGTGCTGCTGATCGATGAAATCGACAAGGCCGATATCGAGTTTCCGAACGATTTGTTGCGTGAACTCGACCGGATGGAATTTTATGTATATGAAACACGTGAGTTGGTAACCGCGAAACATCGCCCGCTGGTTATCATCACCTCCAATAACGAAAAGGAATTGCCGGATGCATTTTTGCGGCGCTGCTTTTTTCACTATATCAAATTTCCTGACAAGGATACGATGCACCGGATTGTCGACGTGCACTTTCCGAAGTTGAAGAAAGATTTGCTGGCGCAGGCGCTGCAGACTTTTTATGAAGTGCGCGATGTCGCCGGCCTGAAGAAGAAGCCTTCCACCTCGGAATTGCTGGACTGGCTGAAGCTGTTGCTGGCCGAAGACATTCCACCGGAAGCGCTGCGCAGCAAGGATGCGAACGCCGCGGTGCCGCCATTGCATGGCGCGCTGTTGAAAAATGAGCAGGATGTGCACTTGTTCGAACGGCTCGTATTCATGTCGCGGGCAAACCGGTAAAAACTATATGGCTTTCATGGACCCTGTCACGCTCATGGGCCGGCATGCGACGCTTGAGCCGCTTGCAACCGAACATCATGACGCATTGATTGCGGCGGCATCCGATGGCGCATTGTGGAAACTCTGGTATACCACGGTTCCCTCCCCCGAACAGACCAGCGCCTACATCGATACGGCACTCGGCATGCGCGCGCAATCGCTTGCGATGCCGTTCGTGATCCGCGACAATCGCAATGGCGACGTGGTCGGTTCCACCCGCTATTGCAATATCGATGCAAACAACCGCCGGCTGGAAATCGGCTATACCTGGCAGGCTGCGCGCATTCAGCGGACCGGCATCAATACCGAAGTCAAGCTGATGCTGTTGACACATGCATTCGATACGCTCAAATGCATTGCCGTCGAGTTCCGCACCCACTGGATGAACCAGCAGTCGCGCGCCGCGATTGCACGGCTGGGCGCCAAGCAGGACGGCATCCTGCGCAACCATCAGAGGATGGCGGATGGCTCGTACCGCGATACGGTCGTGTTTTCGATCATCGAGTCGGAATGGCCGGCAGTGAAGCGGCATCTGCAATATAAACTCGAACGCTGAGGCCTTGCCGTGCTAATCGATTTTTTCTTCACACTCAAGGATGCCAAAATTCCGGTGTCGATCAAGGAATTTCTGATTCTGCTGGAAGCAATGCAAAAACATGTCGGCAGTCCGTCGCTGGACGATTTTTATTATCTGTCGCGCATGACCCTGGTCAAGGATGAAGCGCATTACGATAAATTCGACAAGGCGTTCGGCCTGTATTTCAAGGGCATCGATGCGGTATTCGACAAGAATCCGGGAATTCCGCTCGACTGGCTGATGAAGCGGATGCAGCATGAACTGACGCCGGAACAAAAGGCGCAGCTTGAAAAATTCGGATACGACAAGCTGATGGATCGGCTAAAAGAACTACTGGCAGAGCAGAAAGAGCGGCACGAAGGCGGCAATAAATGGATCGGCACCGGCGGCACCTCGCCGTTCGGCAACGGAGGGCAAAATCCGGAAGGCATCCGCATCGGCGGCGAAGGCGGCAACCGCACCGCGGTCAAAATATGGGAAACACGTTCCTTCCGCGACTACGACTCCGAGCGCGAACTCGGCACGCGCAATATCAAGGTTGCACTGCGCCGCCTGCGCAAGTTCGCGCGGGAAGGAGCCGAAGACGAGTTGGCGCTCGACGACACCATCCGCGCTACCGCCAATAATGCCGGCTATCTCGATATCAGGATGCAGCCGGAGCGCAAAAACAATATCAAGGTATTGATGCTGCTGGATGTCGGCGGTTCGATGGATGACCATATCGCGCGTACCGAAGAACTGTTTTCCGCCGCCAGAACGGAATTCAAGAACATGGAATTTTTTTATTTCCATAACTGCGTCTATGATTACATCTGGAAAAACAATCGGCGCCGTCATGCGGAACGTTTTCCGACCTGGGACATCCTGCGCAAGTACACTCCGGACACAAAGCTGATTTTTGTCGGCGACGCGACGATGAGTCCGTACGAGATAGTGCAGCCGCGCGGTTCAGTCGAATACGATAATGAAGAAGCCGGCGCCACCTGGCTGCAACGCTTTACCGGTACTTTTCCGAAATTTATCTGGCTTAATCCCGAACCGGAAGGACTGTGGCAATATCGTCAATCGATTGCGATAATTCGGCAAATCATGAACAACCGGATGTTTCCGCTGACGATAGAAGGACTGGAACGCGCGATGCGCCTGTTGAGCAAGTAAAGGTTTGCCTGCCTGTAACAGGAAGTACGGGTCGCAGAATGCATGAAATCGGTGGTCGACGGCTTGTTTTTTACCGTTAATCAACATGCCGTTGTGAATTGCGGCAATGT
This sequence comes from Burkholderiaceae bacterium, assembly GCA_035995725.1. Classification (GTDB taxonomy): domain Bacteria; phylum Pseudomonadota; class Gammaproteobacteria; order Burkholderiales; family Burkholderiaceae_D; genus JAQGLW01. Next base: position 23,561 of record DASYKE010000084.1, read on the forward strand.
ATCCGGAATCCAATATCGTTCGAACGATGATCACGGCAGCTCCGCACCCGCCTGCAGGCGCTGTTGCAACATTGAATACATTTACCCACTTCTCTGTTGCACATAGTTTCCATATCGGGATAAGCTATATAGTGCCCGAACTGAAAACGTGACGAGAAACTAAATAAACGTCTGCGATTTCATTCTCTTCTTCAGTTAATACTACTAAAGCTGATTAAAAAATTTGCCAAAACACCTGTATGTATATACAGTAATGTTTGTGCCGTTTTACGCACGATCCACTAAAAATTGCCGTATGGCACTCATTTATCATTAGAATGCGGTAGCTTTGCCGGATGCCTGAATACATTTTAGTCAGCAATAAACTTGTTTTTCTTATACGTATCCATTGAATGGCCACTAAAAAATCCTCTTCATCTGATTACAGCGAATCGTCGATACGGGTCCTGAAGGGACTTGAGCCGGTCAAGCAGCGTCCTGGCATGTACACCCGCACCGAAAATCCGCTGCATATCATTCAGGAAGTGATCGACAACGCATCCGACGAGGCGCTGGGCGGCTACTGCAAGCACATCGCGGTTACTCTCAATGCCGATGGCAGCGTCAGTGTCGAAGACGACGGGCGCGGCATTCCTGTCGGCTTGCATCCGGAAGAAAAGGTGCCTACGGTCGAAATCGTTTTCACCCGGTTGCATGCGGGCGGCAAGTTCGACAAGGGCGCCGGCGGCGCCTACGCGTTTTCGGGAGGCTTGCACGGCGTCGGCGTCTCCGTTACCAACGCGCTGTCGTCGCGCCTGGAAATCACTGTCTGGCGCGAAGGGGGCGTGCACAATATCGCATTTGCCAACGGCGACGTGGTTGCAAAACTGAAGTCGCGCCAGATCGCGCGCGATGAAAAAAAATCGGGTACCCGCGTCACCGCCTGGCCCAATCCGAAATACTTCGATTCCCCGATAATTCCGCAAGCCGAATTGCAGCGCCTGCTGCGCTCCAAGGCAGTGTTGCTGCCTGGGGTAAAAGTCACGCTGCTGCATGCGAAAACCGGTGAAACTCAAACCTGGCAATACGATCAGGGTTTGCGTGGCTATCTGACCGAATCGCTGGCGCAGGCGTCGGGTGCCGATACCGTGATTCCACTGTTTGAAGGCGAGCAGTATGCAGGCGCGGACGCCGAAGGCTTTGCCGAGGGTGAAGGCGCGGCATGGGTGGTAGCCTGGACCGAAGAAGGCAATGTGGTGCGCGAATCGTATGTGAACCTGATTCCGACTTCCGCCGGCGGCACGCATGAATCCGGCTTGCGAGAGGGATTGTTCGGCGCGGTAAAAAGCTTTGTCGAAATGCATTCGCTGTTGCCCAAGGGCGTCAAGCTTTTGCCTGAAGATGTCTTTGCCCGCGTATCGTTCGTACTGTCGGCCAAAGTACTGGATCCGCAGTTTCAGGGGCAGATCAAGGAGCGCCTGAATTCGCGCGACGCGGTGCGCCTGGTATCCAGCTTTACCAGGCCGTCGCTGGAACTATGGCTCAACCACCATGTCGACTACGGCAAGAAACTGGCGGAACTGGTCATCAGGCAGGCGCAAACCCGGCTGCGTTCGGCACAGAAAATCGAGAAAAAGAAGTCTTCCGGCGTTGCAGTATTGCCGGGCAAGCTGACCGACTGCGAATCCAGCGACATCACACGCAATGAAATATTCCTGGTGGAAGGCGACTCCGCGGGCGGCTCCGCGAAAATGGGGCGGGACAAGGAATTCCAGGCGATCCTGCCATTGCGCGGCAAGATATTGAACGCATGGGAAACCGAACGCGATCGGCTTTTCGGCAACAATGAAATCCATGATATCGCGGTGGCGATCGGAGTCGATCCGCACGGCAGAACCGACGCACCGGACCTGGGCGGCTTGCGCTATGGCAGAATTTGCATCCTGTCGGATGCCGACGTCGACGGCTCGCATATTCAGGTATTGCTGCTGACGCTATTCTTCAAACATTTTCCCCACTTGATCGACCGCGGCCATATCTGTATCGCACGGCCGCCGCTGTATCGGGTCGATGCGCCGGCGCGCGGCAAAAAGCCGGCGCAGAAAATCTATGCACTGGATGATGGCGAACTCGAAGCGATCGAAGACAAGCTGCGCAAGGACGGCGTCAAGGACAATGGCTGGACCATTTCCCGTTTCAAAGGCCTGGGCGAGATGAATGCCGGGCAGTTGTGGGAAACCACGATGAATCCCGATACCCGGCGCCTGATGCCGGTATCCCTCGGGGATTTCGACCTGACCGCATCCGAAGCGCGCTTCAACATGCTGATGGGAAAAGGCGAAGCTGCGGCGCGGCGCACATGGCTTGAAGAACACGGCAACGAAGCGGAAGCGGATATTTGATGAGAATATTCATGAACCGGCGTGGGCAGGATTGCCGATACCGGATTTTCCGGCTCGTTTCGCATTGAAATATATTTACGTGACCATGATGGAACTGCGTGATCTGCTGCGTTACTGACGCATTGAGAGTATCCCAATAATTTTCTGAACCACGATGACCGACCAAACAAATCTGTTTGAAGCAACCCCTGCCGATGGCGGCGAATCGCTGACGCTGGCTACCTTTGCCGAGCGCGCTTACCTTGATTACGCGATATCGGTAGTCAAAGGGCGTGCGCTTCCCGATGTCTGCGACGGCCAAAAGCCGGTGCAGCGCCGCATCCTGTACGCGATGAACGAACTTGGCCTGAATGCTACCGCCAAGCCGCGCAAATCCGCCGCGGTGGTCGGCGACGTACTCGGCAAATTGCACCCGCATGGCGACCAATCCGTGTATGACGCCTTGGTAAGGATGGCACAGGATTTTTCGCTGCGCTATCCGCTGATCGATGGCCAGGGCAATTTCGGCTCTCGCGACGGCGATGGCGCAGCGGCAATGCGCTACACCGAAGCGCGCCTGACGCCGATTTCAAGGCTGTTGCTCGATGAAATCGACATGGGCACGGTCGATTTCCAACCGAACTACGACGGCTCGACCGAAGAACCGAAGCTGTTGCCGGGCCGGCTGCCGTTTGTATTGCTCAATGGCGCGTCCGGCATCGCGGTCGGCCTGGCCACGGAAATCCCGTCGCATAACCTGCAGGAGGTAGCAAAAGCGGCGGTCGCGCTGATTCGCAATCCCAAGCTGACCCATCGTGAATTAATGGAGTTTATCCCCGGTCCGGATTTTCCCGGCGGCGGACAAATCATCACCTCTCCAACCGCCATCGCGGAAATGTACGAAACCGGCCGCGGCTCGCTGAAAGTGCGCGCCCGCGGAAAAATCGAAGATCTGGCACGCGGCCAATGGCAGGTTGTGGTGCACGAACTGCCGCCCGGGACTTCGTCGCAAAAAGTACTGGAAGAAATCGAAGAACTGACCAATCCGAAAGTCAAGCTGGGCAAAAAAACGCTGACGCCCGAACAACTGGTAATGAAGCAAACCGTGTTGTCGCTGCTCGACACGGTACGCGACGAGTCGGGACGGGACGCGCCGGTACGCCTGGTATTCGAGCCGAAATCGAAGAATCAGGACCAGACCGAATTCATCAATATGCTGTTGGCGCACACGTCGCTGGAAAACAGTGCATCGATCAACCTGGTGATGATCGGCAGCGACGGGCGTCCGCGGCAAAAAGCGCTGGGCGACATTTTGCGCGAATGGATCGGGTTTCGTTTTGCAACGGTTACGCGCCGCTCGCAATTCAGGCTGCAGAAAGTCGACGACCGGGTCCATATTCTCGAAGGCCGCGAAGCGGTATTGCTGAACATCGACAAGGTCATCAAGACCATCCGCGATTCGGATGAACCCAAACCGGCATTGATCAAGGCATTCAAATTATCCGATCGACAGGCGGAAGACATCCTCGAAATCCGCTTGCGTCAACTGGCACGGCTGGAAGCTATCAAGATCCAGCAGGAACTGGCCGAGTTGCGCAAGGAGAAAGCAACGCTGCAAGACTTGCTCAACAATCCGGCGTCGATGAAAAAACTTGTCATCAAGGAGATCGAGACGGATGGCAAGCAGTTCGGCGATGCGCGCCGCACGCTGATCGAGGAAGCGGAAAGGGCCGTAGCCGAACAAAAAGTGATCGATGAACCGGTCACGGTCGTGATCTCGCAAAAAGGCTGGGTCCGCGCACGCACCGGGCATGGACATGATGCCGGCCAGTTCACCTTCAAGGCCGGCGACGGTTTGTACGCGGCATTCGAATGCCGTACGGTCGACAATTTACTTGCGTTGGGCTCGAATGGCCGGATTTACTCGGTCCCGGTTGCTGCGCTGCCCGGCGCGCGCGGCGATGGCGTACCGGTCACGACGCTGGTCGATCTGGCAAGCGGCACGCGCCTGTTGCATTACTTTGCGGGAGCGCCGGATACCACGCTGCTGCTGGCTTCCACCGCAGGTTATGGCTTTACCGCCAAAGCGGGCGAGATGGTCAGCCGCACCAAGGGTGGAAAATCGTTTATCGCTTTGGCCGACGGCGACGAACCGCTGGCGCCGCGCGCTGTGACGGCCGATGTCAGCGCGATCGCGTGCCTGTCCGAAAAAGGCCGTCTGCTGATCTTCGGCCTGGATGAAATCAAACTGCTGCCAGGCGGCGGGCGCGGCATGATCCTGATGGAATTGGACAGCAACGAGAAGCTGCTCGCCGCGCAACCGATCAGCCGGAAAGGCGTCGTGGTATCGGGCACCGGACGGGCCGGCAAAGCCCAGGAAGTCACACTTTCCGCCACCGGCCTGACTGCTCATATCGGCAAACGCGCGCGTAAAGGCAAATCGCTGGAATCGAGGATCAAGCCGAGCACGCTGACAGTGCCGGAATAAATGGCGCAGGACGACAGAGCGAAAAAGCGCAATGCCGTCCGCCGGAACATATTGCCCGCCAAAGGGAATGCGACCAACGGGAGTGCACAGCCGACCAACGGGAGTGCAAGGCCGACCAACGGGAGTGCAACGCCGACCACCGAGAGTGTGACCGGTGTTGGCGCTGCAGCGCGCTGCTACATTTTCGCGGCAATCAGCTTGCCGAGTTTGGCGATACCTTCGCGGATTTTTTCCGGCGGCACCGTAACGAAACTCAGGCGCAGCGTATTCGATTCCGGCGTATTCGCATAAAACGGCGCACCCGGTACGAATGCGACATTCTGCGCAACCGCTTCGTCGAGCAGTTTCATGCTGTCGATATGTCCGGGCAGCGTAACCCAGATAAACATCCCGCCTTCCGGCCTGGTCCATGCCACTTGCGCCGGGAAAAAATCAGTCAGCGCAGCCAGCATCGCCTGACATTGAGCCGCGTACAGCGCACGAATGGTCGGTATGTGCGCGGTCAGGAAGCCATCCTTGATCACTTCATGCACGACCATTTGCGTCAGTTGCGCAGTGTGCAGATCGGAGGCTTGTTTGGCCTGCTCCAGCTTGCGCGTCAGCGGCAGCGGTGCGACCAGGTATCCGAGCCGGATACCTGGTGTCAGCACTTTTGAAAACGATCCCATGTAAATTACGCCGCCGGGATTCATTGTCAGCATCTTCGGCAGCGGCTCGCCGCGGTAGCTGAGTGCGCCGTACGGATCGTCTTCAATCAGCGGCAAGCCCAGCCGCGCGCAGATTTCGACCAGCGCAGAACGCCGTTCGGCAGACAAACTGCGGCCGGTCGGGTTCTGGAAATTCGGCAATGCATACAGCATGCGCGCGCCCTGCCCGATGGTGGCAACCGCGTCCGGCAGCAAGCCCGAGTCGTCGGTAGGCACCGAAACGAATTCCGGCCGATATAACGAGAAAGCCTGCAACGCACCGAGATAGCTCGGCGTCTCCACCAGCACCTTGCTGCCTTCATCGATCAATACCTTGCCCAGCAAGTCGAGCCCTTGCTGCGAGCCGGACAGCATCAGCACCTGTTCCGGCAAAATCCTGGCGCCATCGATCGACAGCGAATCGGCAATCCATTCGCGCAGCGGTGCATAACCGTCGCTCGGGCCGTATTGCAGCGCGACCTTGCCTTGACGCGACAATACGCTATCGTATGCGGCACCCATGCGTTCCACCGGAAAAGTCGCAGGCGATGGTAAACCGCCGGCAAACGAAATGATTTCCGGACGCATCGTGACTTTCAGAATTTCACGGATAGCCGAGCTTTGCAACTGCTGCGCACGTTGTGAAAAATGCCATTGGATTGGCGTTGGATGTTCGATTTTCATATATGTCTTTCTACCGCCGTCTGCGTCTTTCCGATTCCACCTGCCGACAAGAAGCTTACCGAACTTCCGCAATCAGCTCGATTTCGACGCAAGCGCCCATCGGGATTTGCGCGACACCGAATGCGGAACGCGCGTGCTTGCCCTGTTCGCCGAAAATCTCGCCGAATAGCTCGGATGCGCCGTTGGTGACCAGATGCTGCTCGGTGAAGTCGCCGGTCGAATTGACCAGGCTCATCACCTTGACGATACGCTTGACGCGGTTCAAGTCTCCGCCACAGGCAGCCTGCAAGGTCGCCATCAAATCGATCGCGACCGCACGCGCAGCCTGCTTGCCTTCTTCGGTCGTCATGTTTTTGCCGAGCTGGCCGACCCATGGCTTGCCGTTTTTCTTGGCAATGTGGCCGGACAGGAAAACCGTGTTGCCGGTTTGCGCGTACATCACATAAGCTGCGGCAGGTGCCGGCACGGATGGCAATTCAATCTTGAGAGATTTGAGTTTTTCGTAAAAAGACATGCTGCGCTCCAAAAATAGTTTATTCCGGCTTGCGCCGTAATGAAAATTCAAGCAAAACGAGTAATTTTACTCTCATGCAATACGCGGCGAGCATCTGGTTGCAAACGACGTCAGTCCGTCGACGAGACCAGCGAAATAGTTGTTCGTTATCGTTGAATAGCCATGCGCCGTCCGATCGCCACCACCGCAATGATGGCAACGGCAAACAGGATGTTGCGTGCATCCAGCAGTTCGCCCAGGAGCAGCATGGCGCCGATCAGCGTCAGGAATGGCTGCAACAGCTGCACTTGTCCCACCCGGGCGATTCCGCCGAGCGCCAGGCCTTTATACCAAAAAAAGAATCCGATAAACATCGAAAATATCGACACATAGCCGAAGCTTGCCCATGCGCGCGGCGAAGCGCTCACCCCATAATGCCAGCCGAGCCACATCGTAACCGGCAACACGACCGGCATCGACAACACGAGTGCCCAAGAGATGACTTGCTGCCCACCCATTGCCTGCGACAGGCGGGCTCCTTCCGCATAACCCATCGCCGCCGCGATCACCGCTCCAAACAATGCCAGGTCGGCAGCATGAAAACCTGTGCCTCCATGCGCCGGGCCGTCGGTGAGCGCAAATGCAAACACAATGCCGCTACCGATCAATGCAGCGACCCAGAATCCGACGGAAGGCCTTTCACCAAAACGCAATGCGCCAAACAAGGCGGTCGCCAGCGGCAATATGCCAATCACGATCGCTCCATGCGATGCAGGTACATAGCGCATTGCCACCGAACTGAATACAGGAAAACCTACCACCACGCCCAGTGCAGTGATCGCCAGCGCCTTGCGCTGGACCGCCGTAGGCCATGGCGCGCGCAGCCGCCATAGCAGCAGGCCGGCGCAGGCGGCCGCGACTACGGCGCGGCCGAGAGCGACGAATACCGGGTTCAGTTCGGCAACCGCGATTCTGGTGAACGGCAGCGTCAGGCTGAAAATGGCGACGCCGATCAAGCCGAGCCACATGCCTTTGGTTTCTTGCGTCATCGCATTCACTTGTTTTTCTTTCATTTTTCAGGCTGCCTTGGGCGATACGGTAAAGCATCTGTTTTATCGCTCGCGTCGCGGCCCTTGCTGTGATTTGGCTTCATCGTCTCAGCCACCTTGTCGGATAGATATCCTAATCGACAAAACCAATACAGTACCAGTACAATTGCAAGAATAATTCATTACACTGTCACGGTAAAATGACCAATACGGCCAGCCTGCGCAGAGCGCCCTCATCCCAGTTCATCCTGAACTCGCCCCACCTGTTGTCGCGCGAAGCGGGCGGATCGCTGGTGGAACAGATTGTTCATTCGGTGGAAGCCCGGATCGACGACAAGTTGCTGCGCACCGGCGTCCGCATGCCGTCGATCCGCCGGTTCGCGGAGCTGCATGGCATATCGCGCTTTACCGTGGTGGAAGCATATGATCGGCTGGTAGCCAAAGGCTATCTGGATTCGCGCCGCGGCTCCGGCTTTTATGTGCGCGAACGTTCGCCGATGATCATTGCCGGCAGCACAAGTCAGCATTCCACTGACCCGCAACCGTACCGGCTGGATGTGGTCTGGCTGGTGCGCAACATGTTCCGCCAGCATCCGCCGCAAAAAATGCCGGGCTCGGGCGTGCTGCCCAACGAGTGGCTTGACGGCCAGTTGATCGCCAACGGCTTGCGCGCAGTCAGCCGGGAAAATCAAACCCTGCTGCTGCAGTACGGTAATCCGCAAGGATTTCTGCCGTTGCGCCAGCAACTGCAACTGAAACTGGCCGAACTGGAAATCGCCGCCACACCCGACCAGATTGTCACCACCGCCGGCGTAACGCAGGCGCTCGATCTGGTCGCACGCCATTTTCTGCAGCCGGGCGATACGATTTTTGTCGATGATCCGGCGTGGTTCTTGATGTTTGGCTCATTTGCGACGCTGGGGGCAAAAGTGGTCGGCATACCGCGGCTGCCGGATGGACCGGATGTAGCCAGGCTGGCCGAGCTGGCCGCGTTGCACAGGCCCAAGCTGTACGTGATCAATTCGGTACTGCACAATCCGACCTCGACGTCGTTGTCGGCCGCCAAGGCATTTCAGATACTGAAGATCGCCGAGCAGCATGATTTCACGATTGTCGAAGACGACATCTATTGCGACATGCATCCGGGCACCGCAGTCCAGCCGGCCACCCGCATTGCCGCCCTCGACCAGTTGAATCGGGTGATTTATCTCGGCGGTTTCTCCAAGACGCTGGCGGCAAACCTGCGGGTCGGCTTCATCGCCACGTCGAATGAAATGGCCAGGCACCTGTCCGACCGCAAAATGCTGTCGACGCTGACCACTACCGAAATCGGCGAACGCGTGGTCTACAAGATCCTGTCGGAAGGCCATTACCGCAAGCATGTCGATCGCCTGCGCGGCAAACTCGACGGCGTGCGCGACAAGACCATCCGGCAACTTGAACATGTCGGCCTGACCGTGGATATCGACACCCCGGCCGGCATGTTCGTATGGGCCGATGCCGGCTGCGATACGAATGTGCTGACTGAGAAGGCGGTGCAGCAAGGCTATCTGCTGGCGCCGGGCAGCCTGTTTTCCCCGCACCAATTGCCATCGACCCGGATGCGCATCAATGTGGCAAGCATGTCCGATACAGGCGCGCTGCGCTTTCTGGAACGGGAAATCGGCAGGATTTGATATAAAACAACCAAAATCCGCAACTTGAAATTATTTCCCCCACCCTCATTTTCATGGGACATCTTGTTGTCGTTGCAATAATCACTTATGTGGGCAATGCGAAGCAACCTGTTTTTAATTAACTTCAGAGGTAAAAATGGCCGTATCCGAAAAGCAAACCCTGGGTTTCCAGGCGGAAGTCAAACAGCTGCTGCACTTGATGATCCATTCCTTGTATTCCAACAAGGAAATTTTTTTGCGCGAACTGATTTCGAACGCATCCGATGCTGCCGACAAACTGCGCTTTGAAGCAATCAACAACGGCTCCCTGTTCGAGAACGATCCGGATCTCAAGATCAAGGTCGGCTTCGACAAGGCGGCGCGCACCATCACCATTTCCGACAACGGCGTCGGCATGAACCGCAGCGAAGCGATTGAACACCTGGGCACGATTGCCAAATCGGGTACCAGGGAATTCTTTTCCAGACTGTCGGGCGACCAGCAAAAGGATGCCGCCCTGATCGGCCAGTTCGGCGTCGGTTTCTATTCCGCTTTCATCATCGCCGACAAGATCACCGTCGATACCCGCCGCGCCGGGATCCCTTCCAATGAAGGCGTGCGCTGGGAATCCGCAGGCGCCGGCGATTTTACCGTCGAAGCGATCGACAAGCCGTCGCGCGGCACCGATATCACGCTGCATCTGCGTGAAGGCGAAGACGAATTCCTGTCGTCGTGGAAGCTCAAATCGATCATCCGGAAATACTCGGACCATATTTCGCTGCCTATCCTGATGCAGAAAGAAGAATGGGACGAGAAAACGAAGGAAACAGTTGTCCGGGACGAACTCGAAACCATCAACCAGGCCAGCGCATTATGGGCGCGCAGCAAATCCGATATCACGCCGGAGCAGTACGCCGAATTCTACAAACACGTTTCCCATGATTTCCAGGAGCCGCTGACATACACGCACAACCGGGTCGAAGGCCGCAGCGAATATACGCAACTGCTATTCATCCCGTCGCACGCGCCGTTCGATCTGTGGGACCGCAACAAGCGCGGCGGCATCAAGCTGTACGTGAAGCGGGTCTTCATCATGGATGATGCGGAACAGTTGATGCCGGTCTATCTGCGCTTCGTCAAGGGCGTGATCGACTCCAACGACCTGCCTCTGAATGTATCGCGCGAACTGCTGCAGGAATCGCGCGACGTCAAGGCGATCCGCGAGGGCTCCACCAAGCGCGTGCTGTCGATGCTGGAAGACCTGGCCGATAGCGACGAACAGGAACAGAAGGACAAATACGCGAAGTTCTGGAAAGAATTCGGCCAAGTGCTGAAAGAAGGCCTCGGCGAAGACATGGCCAACAAGGAGCGCATCGCCAAACTGCTGCGTTTTGCGTCGACCCATAACGACGGCGACGCGCAAACCGTATCGTTCACCGACTATGCAGGCCGCATGAAGGAAGGCCAGGACAAGATTTACTATGTCACCGCAGAATCCTACGCTGGCGCAAAGAACAGTCCGCACCTGGAAATCTTCCGCAAGAAAGGCGTCGAAGTGCTGCTGATGACCGATCGCGTCGATGAATGGATGCTGTCTTTCCTGCAGGATTTCGATGGCAAGGAATTGGTGTCGGTCGCAAAAGGCGATCTCGACCTCGGAAAACTGGAAGACGAAGCCGAGAAAAAGCGGCACGAGGAAACCGAAACGACATACAAGGACCTGGTCGAAAAGATGAAGACCGCGCTGGCCGACAAAGCCAAAGAGGTACGCGTCACTTTTCGTCTGACCGATTCGCCCGCATGCCTGGTGGCGGACGAGAACGAACTGTCCGGCAACCTGATGCGCATGCTGAAAGCGGCGGGTCAAAATGCGCCGGAGTCCAAGCCAATTCTGGAAATCAACCCGGATCATCCATTGGTGCAGCGGCTGAAGTATGAAGATGGAAAGTTCGCCGACTGGTCGCACATTCTATTCGACCAGGCGATGCTGGCCGAAGGCGGCACGTTAGCCGATCCATCGGCGTTCGTGAAACGGTTGAACGAGATGCTGCTCGGAATGGCAGGAAAATAATCAGGTCTGAATACAGCCGGCAGGACGGGCGCCACCTGCCCTGCTATCGGCTGATTGACGGTACCTTTTAGTGAAACAAGATACCCCGCCGGCGGAATGCAAAAGAATAGCAACCCGCGGGGCAATCTGCCGGCAAGGAGTTAATCATGAACCCGATTCGGCGCATGCTCCTGAACGCGATAGCGTGCACGCCGTTTATACTGTGGCTGCCCGGCGCGAACGCGCAAAAAAAACTGCTCCCGACACCGTCACAGCCTGAAGGCCCGTTCTACCCGCGCGAGTTTCCTGAAGAAACGGATGCCGATCTGATGCACTACGGCGGGGCCAGCGCAAAAGGCGCCCTGCTTGAATTGAAGGGCCGCGTGTCAGGTACCGACGGTTCGCCTGTCGCCAATGCGGTCGTCGAGATCTGGCAGTGCGATGCCGACGGCCATTACCGCTACGATGCCGCGTCGATGCGCGCGGCAGACCACGGATTTCAAGGTTTTGGCAAAACCGTCACCGATAATTCCGGACACTACCGTTTCATCACCATGCGACCGGTGCCTTACCCGGGACGGCCGCCGCACGTCCATATGCGCATCATGCGCGATGGCAAACATTTGCTCACTACGCAAATGTATGTGAAGGGCGACGGCGCGGAAAAAGATCCTTTCATCGCTCGCCTGCCGGATGCGGCGCGCAGACTGTTGCTGGCGGACCTGGTCAGAACACCAGGCGGTTTTTCGACGCAATTCGATATCGTAGTCGCCACAGTGTAAGCCGCACTGATGGCGCGCTGTAAAAGGCGGCCGATAGCGCAGCCGGGGCGCGGGACAATTATCTGCCCCCCGTCACGTCGATAAATGCGCCGGTCGTGTACGACGCCTGGTCCGACAACAGCCACAGGATCGCATGCGCGACTTCCACCGCATCGCCGCCTCGCTTCATCGGTACTGTATCCTTGACTCGGTCCACACGGCCCGGCTCGCCGCCGCTGGCGTGAATATCGGTATAGATGACGCCGGGACGCACTGCGTTTACGCGGATCCCTTCTGCAGCGACTTCTTTCGCCAGCCCGATTGTCAATGTATCGATGGCGCCTTTGGAAGCGGCGTAATCGACATATTCACCGGGTGCGCCAAGGCGCGCCGCAACCGATGTCAGGTTGACGATCGCACCGCCTGCACCGCCGTGCCTGGTCGACATCCGGCGTACCGCTTCACGCGCGCACAGGAAGCTGCCGGTGACGTTAGTGGCAAAGATGCGGTTCAGACGCGCCGCATCCATGTCGTCGACGCGCATTTGCGGCTCCAGTATGCCGGCATTGTTGACCAAGGCGTCGATGGTTCCCAGGGTTTTGTCGGCAGTTTCAAACAGCCGCACCACATCGGCCTCCTGCGCGACATCCGCAGCCACCGCGATCGCTTTTCCACCTGAATTTTCAATTGCACGAACAATTTCGTCAGCGGCTGCCCGATTATGCAAATAGCTGAAGCACACTGCGTAACCACGCGTTGCTGCCAGCTGTACAGTAGCTGCACCGATTCCGCGGCTGCCGCCGGTAACGACGATTACTTTTTTGCCCATGGTGTAAATGCCTTCACAATAGTTCACTTGTAACGTGACAAAAAATAAACAGCCATCATTGAACATCATGGCGTTTGGCTTGATTCAAGAGTGTCTAGAACTCATTTCATAAATAGGCGCATGGGTGAACGGCGTCTGGGTGGATGCAGCGCTAGGCGTGGTGCGACGCAAAGGGTGGTTCCCTTTGCTAGCAGCGCAACAACGCGATGCGCCGCCCAGATCCCGTTCGCGCAGGTGGCTATTTATGAAATGAGTTCTAATTAGTGTAGCCTTATTTCCACATGCAAAGCATCAAACCGAAACCGTCCAGCCGCCCAGAAAACCATCTTCCGTATGAATTCTGCCATGCCGCCATCACCTTCCAGCGTACTGTTGACCGGCTTGCCGCCCATCCTTAACCACGATACACGGATATTGATTCTGGGCAGCTTTCCCGGCGAAGCATCGTTGACCGCAAAACAATATTATGCGCATCCACGCAACCAGTTCTGGGCACTGCTATCGGCTATCCTGGCCGAGGATCTGGTCGGACTGCCGTATGCGCAGCGGCTGGAGCGGCTGCAAGCGCACGGAATCGGATTATGGGACGCGATTGCCGCCTGCGAGCGCGAAGGCAGTCTCGATGCGTCGATCCGCAATGCGCAATCGAATGATTTTGCAAAGCTGAAACACCGCTGTCCACACTTGGCGCGGGTATGCTTCAATGGCAAAACCTCCGGCAAACTCGCCGCCAGGTTTGCCGATGCCGGGTTCGAAACCGTAGTGCTGCCTTCGTCGTCGCCCGCCAATGCTCAGCTATCCTTTGCACAAAAGCTTGCGCTCTGGCAAAGCATCAAAGGATAATGCGACGATTAAAAATCTTAAATATTGCGGGACAGAGTTTACAAGGCGCCGCAGCGCACCGAGTTATCTCGATCCCTGGAAGGGACTCTGTCCCCAACTGATTAGAATGCGGGCCAAAGTTTACGACGCGCCGCAGCATGCCCAGTTATATCTATCCCTGGAAGGGACTCTGTCCTTAACGCATCAGAATGCTGATTAAACGTAAATCGATCGAAAAAGAAGAGTCCTTGCGCGGATCGCGTCGCACGGTGGCTAAGGCACGTCCCGCGCGCAAGCCGAAATTTGCGCCGGTGACGCTGTCGGAGCAGGACGGCGTACGCTTTCTGCACTTCGGCACCGAATGGGTGCAGGGCGCGATGCGGCTGCGCAAACCGGACTGGCTCGAACTCGAATACGCGCAGCAGATGATGGTGTGGATGCTGTTCAACGAACAGCCGCAGCATATTGTGCAGTTAGGTCTCGGAACAGGTGCGTTGACCAAGTTTTGCTATCGTCAGTTTCCTCATGCGCGGGTAACCGCAATCGAGCTCAATCCATCCGTCATTGCAATTTGCGAGTCGATGTTCAAGCTGCCTTCGAACGACGATCGTTTGTCCGTGATTGAAATGGATGCACTCGATTTTGTAAACGACCACGCCAATTATGGCGCGATCGATGTACTGCAGGCGGATTTGTACGACGCCACCGCGCGCGGGCCGGCATTGGATACACCGGAGTTTTATGTCGCCTGCGCAGCCTGTCTCGCACCGCACGGCATCATGACGGTCAACCTGTTCGGCGACCATCCAAGCTATGAAAAAAACCTCAAGGCAATGCGCTTCGCGTTCGATAAAGTGATCTGCCTGCCGGAAGTCCATGAAGGCAATGTTGTGGCAATTGCATTCCGGACCGCGCCGCCCCTTGAATTCCCTATCCTCTATGAACGGGCATCCCGTATTACGGCAAGTACCAAATTGCCAACTAAACCATGGGTAAATGGCTTGAAAGCCTGGCAATTGATGCGTTAAGGCAATACTCTGGGTAGAATCCATAATAATGTCAGCCATCCCCATCGCCATGAATAAAAACCCGCCGAAAGCACTGAACCTGCAGCAGATCTTCGGCTGGCTGATGGCTGACGGGATAATCGACAAAGCCGACGCCAAAGCGCTCTACAACCAGACACAAGGCATACTCAAAAGCGGCGCGATATCGATGCACCCGCTGACGGCGGTCGCGCAGTCCAAGATACACTCGGCACTGCCGCCGCACAAGCTGATCACGCTCGACTGGCTGACCGAGTGGACGGCGGAAAAAGTGAACCTGCCGTTTTTCCGGATCGATCCGCTGAAAATCGATTTCGCCAGAGTCGCCGATGTCATGTCCGCTACCTATGCCGCACGCTTCAACATTCTGCCGGTCGAACTGACGCCGACCGAGCTGATCATCGCGACGGCTGAACCTTTCCTCACCGAATGGGAAGCGGAAATCGCAAAAATCTCGCGCCGCAATATCAAATTGGTGATCGCCAATCCGATCGAGATCGCTCAATACATCGCCCAGTTTTTTTCGCTGGCGAAATCGATCAAGGGTGCGAACAAATCGAACGGGCAGGACGTCGCGCTGCGCAACAATTTCGAGCAACTGGTCGAACTCGGCAAAGCCAACAAGCAACTCGACGCCAACGACCAGCACATCGTCAATATTGTCGACTGGCTATGGCAATACGCATTCGAGCAGCGCGCCTCCGACATCCATCTGGAACCGAAGCGCGACTTCGGCGCGGTGCGATTCCGAATCGACGGCGTGCTGCACCAGGTGTATCAGGTGCCGGCGGTGGTGATGATCGCGATGACCGCGCGCATCAAATTGCTGGGCCGCATGGATGTAATCGAAAAGCGGCGCCCGCAGGATGGCCGCATCAAAACCCGCACCGCAGCCGGACAGGAAATCGAATTGCGCCTGTCCACATTGCCCACCGCGTTCGGTGAAAAACTGGTAATGCGGATTTTCGATCCGGAAGTGGTCGTCAAAACCTTGCCGGAACTCGGCTTCCCACCCGACGATGCACTGCGATGGGATGGGCTGACCAGCCGGCCGCACGGCATTATCCTGGTGACCGGCCCTACCGGCTCCGGCAAGACCACGACGCTGTACACCACATTGAAAGCAATGGCCACGTCGGAGGTCAACGTCTGCACGGTGGAAGACCCGATCGAAATGGTCGAAGCATCGTTCAATCAGATGCAGGTGCAGCACGGCATCGATCTGTCGTTCGCCGACGGCGTGCGGGCATTGATGCGGCAAGACCCGGACATCATCATGGTCGGCGAAATCCGCGACCTGGCAACCGCCGAAATGGCGATACAGGCAGCGCTGACCGGCCATCTGGTGCTGTCGACGTTGCACACCAACGACGCGCCATCGGCGGTGATGCGCCTGCTGGAACTGGGCGTCCCGTATTACCTGCTGGAAGCAACAATGATAGGCATCATGGCGCAGCGCCTGGTACGCACATTATGCGTTCACTGCAAAGCGCCGGATGGCGACGTGGCAGATGATATCTGGAACAGCCTGACCGAAGGCTGGCAGATCGAAAAACCCAACGCGATTTATCGCCCTGTCGGCTGCCCCGAATGCCGGCAGACCGGCTTTCGTGGCCGCACCGGGCTCTATGAATTACTGACTATTACGCAGACTTTTTCAAAACTGATTCAGCCGCAAACCGATATCCATGTGCTGCGGCAGCAAAGCATAGCCGACGGGATGAAACCGCTGCGGATCGCGGGGGCGTTAAAGATCGCCGAAGGCGCGACTACGGCCGATGAAGTGCTGAAGGCTACGTCGGCGCTGACCTGATTTACATGCCACACACTTGCTACGGACCGTTCCCGATATTGAATTGGTGCGCATGGCACCCCCTACGTCATCCGGGCCAGCGCATCACGCACCTGCGGATAGCGCAGACGTGCTCCCAATTCCGATTTGATCCGCTCATTCGTCGGACGTCGAGATTCGGACATGAATGACAACAGCATCGGCGATACCACCTTCTCTATCTCGGCACGCGGCAAACGCAACGGCCGCGGAAAATGGCGCGCATCGGCCACCGCATCGAAGTATTCACCCATCTTCAGATCAGAATCGTCGACCGCATGATAGACACGATTAGGCAGCGCCCGAAACAACGCCAATGCAACAATGTGCGCCAGGTCGTCCGCATGGATATGATTGGTATATACGTCCTCATTCGGCAGCAGCGCGGGAGTGCCTTTTTGCAACCGCTCGATCGGCAAGCGCTCCGCTGCGTAGATTCCCGGCACCCGCAAAATCGCGAGGCTTGCGCCTGAACGCCTGGCCCATGCGCGCAATACCTGCTCACTATCTACACGACGCCGGGCACGGGGATTTTGCGGATTTACCGGGTGTGTTTCATTGAACTGCGCGCCATCGCAATTTCCGTACACGCCGGTGGTGCTGATATAAACGAGTGTCGCATGGTCGGGTAAAATGGCGGTCAAATTGCGCGTACGCTTGTCTTGCGCCCCTTGCGATTGAGGCGGCGCAAGATGCACGATGGCATGTGCCAGGCGAGCGAGTCGAGCCAGACTTGCAGGCTGATCCAGATCGGCGACAATCGGTATGGCTCCGGCAGCGCGCAGCTCGGCACGGCGCGATGCCTGACTGGTAACGGCAAACACGCGAAAGCGGCCGCGCACCAGCGGTAACAGGCGCATGCCGATATCGCCGCAGCCAAGGATCAATAAGCGCGGTTTGCCGATTTTTCTAATAATTTTATTTTTCATCGTCAGGATTGTATGACTTTCCAAGTAACTGTTCAGCCCAGCGGCCGGCAATTTATCTGCGACGACGGCGAAACCGTGCTGACAGCGGCAATTCGCGCCGGCGTCGGCCTGCCCTACGGCTGCAAGAACGGCGCCTGCGGCACCTGCAAAGGGAAGCTCGTCTCCGGCGAGGTCACGCATGGCGCGCATCAGGAAAAAGCGTTGCCGGTGGCAGAAGAAAAAAATGGCTACTCGCTTTTTTGCAGCGCGATACCCCATTCTGATATTGTCATCGAGGCGCGCGAAGTGCTGGGCATCGGTGAATTCCCGATCAAGAAATTGCCATCCCGTGTAGCGAAAATAGACAAAGTCGCCGATGATGTCGTTGTCATATCGCTCCAATTGCCGGCCAGCGAGCGGCTGCAATATCGCGCCGGTCAATACCTCGAATTCATTCTGAAAGACGGCAAGCGCCGCAGCTACAGCATGGCCAATGCACCGCATCTGGGCGAACAAGTGACCCTGCATATTCGCCATATGCTTGGCGGGATATTCACCGATCATGTATTCAACAACATGAAAGAGCGCGACATCCTGCGCTTCGAGGGACCGCTCGGCACGTTCTTCCTGCGCGAAGATTCCGACAAGCCGATGGTGCTGCTCGCTTCCGGTACCGGCTTCGCGCCGATCAAGGCGATCATCGAACATGCGGCGCACAGCAAGATCGAGCGCCCCATGGTGCTGTACTGGGGCGGACGCCGTCCTAAGGACCTGTACATGCATGCATTATGCGAAGAATGGGCGCGCACGCTGCCCGGTTTCAGGTACGTGCCGGTGGTCTCCGACGCTGCACCGGAAGATAAATGGACTGGCCGCACCGGGTTCGTGCATCGTGCAGTCATCGACGACCTGCCCGACCTGTCCAACCATCAGGTCTATGCGTGCGGCGCGCCGGTCATGGTCGATTCGGCCAAGCGGGATTTCGTTGCGCTTTGCAGACTGCCGGAAGAAGAATTCTATGCGGATTCGTTCACTTCCGAGGCAGACCTGGCTATGGTCTGACAAGCGATACAATAAAAATTTTGACGCACTGCGCAAAACGTCATAATATTGGACCGATGAACACCACAGCCAGACTCTTGCGACGCCGTAACCTGCTGCCTCAGACCGGGATGCCGTGCGTGTAAGCGTTTGCCTACCACTAAGCCACAGGCCGGTCCTGTGGCTTTTTTTTTGAACTGTCAGATAATTTAGTCAATTCAGTTACCATCCGATTTTTATTGATATCGCCCTTGCCGAGGAGTACCCGAAATGGAATTCAGCCAGTATCAAACCGATGCCCTCTTGTCGATTACCAATCGGCCGCCGCTGATCTTTACCGAAGGCCACGGCATGTGGCTCACTGATCATGCCGGCAAGCGCTATCTCGATTACCTGCAAGGATGGGCTGTCAATTGTCTCGGGCATTCGCCGCAATGCATACAGGATGCGCTGGCTGCGCAAGCAAAAAAACTGATCAATCCATCCCCGGCTTTCTACAATGCACCGTCGATCGAACTGGCTTCGCTGCTGGTCAGGCATTCCTGCTTTGACCGCGTGTTCTTTGCCAGCAGCGGCGCCGAAGCCAATGAAGGGGCAATCAAGCTGGCCCGCAAGTGGGGCAAGAAAAATAAAAACAGCAGCGGCGGCGATCGCTACGAAATCATCACGTTCGACCATAGTTTCCATGGCCGCACGCTCGCAACCATGTCGGCCAGCGGCAAGCCGGGTTGGGACACTATTTTCGCGCCGCAAGTGCCGGGCTTTCCAAAAGCGGTGTTGAATGATCTCGACAGCGTCGAAAAATTGATTACGGACAAAACCGTTGCTGTGATGCTGGAACCGGTGCAGGGCGAAGGCGGCGTGATTCCTGCGACACGCGAATTCATGCAAAGCCTGCGCGCATTCACCAAGCAGCGCGGATTGCTGCTCATCGTCGATGAAGTGCAAACCGGCATGGGTCGTACCGGCAAACTGTTCGGATACCAGTTGTCGGATGTCGTGCCCGACATCATGACGCTTGGCAAAGGTATCGGCGGAGGCGTACCGCTCGCGGCAATGCTATGCCGCGAAGAAATCGCCTGCTTTGAACCCGGTGATCAGGGCGGCACATACAACGGCAACCCGCTGATGACCGCAGTCGGCGTGGCGGTAACAAACGAGTTGCTGCAACCGGGCTTTCTGCAATCGGTGCAAGACAAAGGCGCTTACCTCAGCGCCGAGCTGCTCAAGCTCGCTTCCAGGCACGGCTTGCAAGGCGAGCGCGGCGAAGGTTTGCTGCGCGCACTCAAACTGAGCAGCGATATCGGGCCCAAGATCGTTGAAACCGCGCGCGACATGAGTCCGGTCGGCCTGCTGCTCAATTCGCCGCGCCCGGATCTGCTGCGCTTCATGCCGGCATTAACGGTAACAACGCAGGAAATCGATCAAATGATTTCGATGTTGTCGGATGTGCTGAAGAAACTGGGACAGTAATATAAGCCCGGTACTAGCCTGGCTTCGGATGAACTGGCCGATTCCGGCGTCGGGCAGACGTCGTGTCGGGCTTCCTTCGTCAACCGAGCCTGCATGTTTTTACCGGCCGCCGCCAAAACAAAAAACCTCCTGATTCGGAGGTTTTTTGCAGGACCGCAGGGAATGCACAGCCGACCGTAGGGAATGCGACGCCACCGCCACACGACGCGCGTCTTGCTATTTCTTCCGCATCGGCGGCAAGTCGGTGCAAACCCCCTCGAACACTTCCGCTGCCATGCCGATCGATTCGCTCAGGGTCGGATGAGGATGGATGGTCTTGCCGATATCGACTGCGTCGGCGCCCATCTCGATTGCCAGCGCGATTTCACTTATCAGGTCGCCGGCATGCGTTCCGACGATGCCGCCGCCGACAATGCGATGCGTCTCGGCATCGAACAGCAACTTGGTAAAGCCCTCGTCGCGACCGTTGGCGACCGCGCGGCCGCTGGCAGCCCATGGAAAATGACCTTTTTCGAGCTTGATGCCTTTGGTCTTGGCTTCGTCTTCGGTCACGCCGACCCATGCCACTTCCGGATCGGTGTAAGCGACCGACGGAATCACGCTGGCGTCAAAATAAGATTTCTGACCTGCTGCAGCTTCTGCCGCCACATGCCCTTCGTGCACAGCCTTGTGCGCCAGCATCGGCTGACCGACCACATCGCCGATAGCGAAGATATGCGGCACGTTGGTGCGCATCTGCGAATCGACATTGATAAAGCCGCGGTCGGTCACTGCGACGCCAGCCTTGTCGGCGGCGATTTTCTTGCCGTTCGGGCTGCGCCCGACCGCTACCAGCACCATGTCGTACAGCTGCGGTTCAGGAGCAGTGATGGATGCATCGGCACTTTCAAACGTAACCTTGATCCCTTTCGGCAAAGCTTCTACCGCAACCGTCTTGGTCTTCAACATGATTTTGTCGAAGCGCTTCTCATTGAATTTTTGCCATACCTTGACCAGGTCGCGGTCGGCGCCCTGCATCAAACCGTCCAGCATCTCCACCACGTCGATCCGCGAACCGAGCGTCGAATAGACGGTCGCCATTTCCAGGCCGATGATGCCGCCGCCGATGACCAGCATGCGCCTGGGCACGGCAGGCAATTCGAGAGCGCTGGTCGAATCGACGATGCGCGGATCTTGCGGTACGAACGGCAAATTCACGACAGAGGAACCGGCTGCGATAATCGCCTGCTTGAACTGCACGGTTTTTTTGCTGCCGTCAGGCGCAGTGACTTCCATGTGATACGCACTGATGAACTGGCCGATGCCTTGCACCACATTGACCTTGCGCGCCTTGGCCATGCCCGACAAACCGCCGGTCATTTTGCCTACGACTTTATCTTTCCAGCCGCGCAGCTGGTCGATATCGATTTTCGGTTTGCCGAAGCTGATGCCGTGTGCGGCCATCGCGGCTGTCTCGTCGATCACGGCGGCTACATGCAGCAGCGCCTTGGATGGAATACAACCGACGTTCAGGCAAACGCCGCCAAGGGTCGCATAACGCTCGACCAGCACTGTCGCCATGCCGAGGTCGGCTGAGCGGAAGGCTGCCGAATAACCGCCCGGCCCGGCACCCAGCACCAGCATGTCGCATTGGATATCGGCCTTGCCGGCGAAGGTCGCTGCACTCGGTGCAGCGGCTGCGGCCGGCCGTGACGGTGGCGTTGGCGTTGGCGTTGCATTCCCTGCGGTCACATTCCCTACGGCGACCAACGGGAGTGCAGAGCTCACACTTCCTGCGGCCGCTCCTTCGGAAACCTCCAGCAACAACAGCAAAGATCCTTCAGCCACCTTGTCGCCGATCTTGACCTTCAATTCCTTGACCACACCGGCATGGCTCGCTGGAATTTCCATGCTGGCCTTGTCGGATTCGACCGTCACCAGCGATTGATCGGCCTTGATCGTATCGCCCTGCTTTACCAGCAAT
This sequence comes from Burkholderiaceae bacterium, assembly GCA_035995725.1. GTDB lineage: Bacteria > Pseudomonadota > Gammaproteobacteria > Burkholderiales > Burkholderiaceae_D > JAQGLW01. The sequence continues at coordinate 45,700 of DASYKE010000084.1, forward strand.
TCAATGACTTCAACTTCCTTGAAGTCACCGATATCCGGGACTTTGATTTCCATCAAGCTCATAGCGTTAGCTCCGTTAGCTCCATTCGTTCTTCTCGCCCTCAAGCAGAGGGATTAGGGGTGCAGCGGGGAGTGAAGCAGGGGTTTCAGACGGCATGCCATCTGCCTGCGTAACGATGTCCGCGTGCAAGCGGACATGCACCCCGCAGGGGTCGATCGGCATGGCGGGCGATACTCCCTTCGCTCGCCCGCGCAACTGCATCGACCTGCAAGCCGATGCGCGCACTGCAATCGGGTTTCCCTTCAATCACGGAGAACAACAATCCATCCCCGTCATAAGTTCTCCCTTGAAAGAAGAGAAACCTAAATCACTTCACGTCAAAACTGAATATCCGGAAAGGCGCCGACGAACTCTTATCGAATTCTGCGCCGGCCTTCACACCGATTTCCGCCACTTCCCTGGCGCTCTTCACTCGATCATATGCGGCGTACATCGCACCCAATGCAAAATTCCTGCCGCTGCCTATACCCCAGAAGCGGTCGAAACTGAATACTTCGCGATACGAGTACACGCCGAAAATGCCGTATTGATTTGCAATCAATGATGTGATCTGCGACGACTCATACGGATCGTCTTCATCTTCTTTGGTGTTGAGGAAATATTTCTCTTTTAATAGCTGGTGCACTTTCGAGTAAGTCTCGAATACTTCATCCCGGCTGTTTAACCTGCACTCTTCTCCCATCTCGGTGAGCAGCTTGCGCATTACCGGAAAGTGGGCTGCGGTGCCCGCCAGCGTGATGTAAGACTCTCCCACCTGGAAAATCTTCTCATTGACTTCATAGGCATTCGACAAACGCGTGTCGCCAAAGGTGACCAGCGAATCTGACGCAATGGCAATTTCATTATCCTTTTTGACGACAACGCAAGTGGTCATTGTTGTTCTCCGTGTAGGTTAACGCTGCAGCAAGTCCTGCGCAGAAAACGGTGTGAATTCTCGATGTGAATTCTCTTGCTTTCCCGCCCTGTCTCTGGGTCGATAACCTACAACAATGTCTTGCGCATGTCCGCCAGCACCTCGGCCAGATATACGGTAAAGCGTGCGCCCATCGCGCCGTCGATTACACGATGGTCATACGACAGCGAGATCGGCATCATCAGGCGCGGCATGAATTGCTTGCCATCCCAGACCGGCTTGATCTCGGACCTCGATAAGCCGAGAATCGCTACTTCAGGCGCATTGATGATCGGCGTAAATGCCGTGCCGCCGATACCACCGAGGGACGAGATAGTGAAACTGGCGCCTTGCATGTCGGCCGGCTTCAACTTGCCTTCGCGCGCTTGCGCCGACAGATCACCCATCTCTTGTGCGATCTCGACAATGCCCTTCTTGTCCGCATCCTTGACGACCGGAACCACCAGGCCATTCGGCGTATCGGCTGCAAAACCGATGTGGTAGTACTGTTTCAAAATCAGGTTTTCGCCGTTGGCATCGAGCGACGCATTGAAAGCGGGGAATTTTTTCAGTGCGGCGACGCTGGCTTTGATGACGAACGCGAGCATGGTCAGTTTTACGCCGGATTTTGCCATCGCGGCATTGGATGCCTTGCGAAATTCTTCCAGCTCCGTGACGTCGGCTTCGTCGAACTGCGTCACATGCGGAATCATTACCCAGTTGCGATGCAAATTCGGACCGCTGATTTTCTTGATGCGCGATAACGGCACCAATTCAGTGGCACCGAATTTGGAGAAATCCAGCGATGGCCAAGGCAGCAGATCAAGGCCGACGCCGGTGCCCCTGGCGGCAGGTACGGCTGAAACGGCTCCGCCGGACACCACGGACTTCACATAATTCTGCACGTCTTCATGGGTGATGCGGCCTTTCGGACCGGAACCTTTTACGCGTACCAGGTCGATACCCAGTTCGCGCGAAAATTTTCGGATCGATGGCGACGCATGCGGTTTGGCGCCGTCGGAGTCCTGCGGTTGCGCTATCGCCACTGGTCTGGATTCAACCAGCGTAAGCGCCGGCGGCTGTGTACTTCCGTTGGTCGGCTGTGCATTCCCTGCGGCGACCGAAGGGAGTGCAGAGCTCACCGGTGCAGCGGCTGGTGCCGGGACGGCAGCAACGGCGGGCGATTTGGCAACAGCTGCCGCAGAGGCTGCAGGCGCAGCTGCTCCAACCTCTGCGGATTCCAATACCAACAGCAGCGAACCTTCAGCCACCTTGTCGCCGATCTTGACCTTCAATTCCTTGACCACACCGGCATGGCTCGACGGAATTTCCATACTGGCCTTGTCGGATTCGACCGTCACCAGCGATTGATCGGCCTTGATCGTATCGCCCGGCTTTATCAGCAATTCAATGACTTCAACTTCCTTGAAGTCGCCGATATCCGGGACTTTGACTTCCATCAAGCTCATAGCGTTAGCTCCGTTCTCACCTTCCCCTCGCAGGGGGAAGGCCGGGATGGGCAATGGAGTTCGAGCGGCATGCCGCCTGAAACCCCCGCTATACCCGGCCCTCCCCTTGAAGGGGAGGAATATTAGTGTTTTTTCAGTGGATTACAGCGTAACCGGATTCGGTTTATTCGTATTGATCCCGTACTTTTCGATCGCCTGCGTAACGACGGAGGCGGAAACCGCGCCTTCGTCCGCCAGCGATTTGAGCGCCGCTACGGTGACAAAATAACGATTCACTTCAAAGAACTCACGCAGCTTGGCGCGGCTGTCGGAGCGGCCGAAACCATCGGTGCCGAGCACTTTATAGCTGCGCCCTTTTGGCACGAATGCGCGAATTTGTTCGGCGAATGTACGCATGTAGTCGGTCGACACCACGATCGGACCGGCCGTGCCCTGCAGGCATTGCGTGACATGCGCGACGCGCGGCTTGTCGGCTGGATGCAGCATATTCCAGCGTTCCACGTCCTGACCGTCACGCGCCAGCAGCGTGAAAGACGGAGCAGACCACACGTCGGCCGCAACGCCCCAGTCATCCTTGAGCAAGTCGGCGGCAGCGATCACTTCGCGCAGGATGGTGCCGGAACCCATCAGCTGGACGCGCTGCTTGGCTTTCTTGGCGCCTTCGTTCAGCAGATAAAGCCCTTTGAGAATGCCTTCTTCCTGGCCCGGCTTCAGGCCCGGGTGACTGTAGTTCTCGTTCATCAACGTGATGTAGTAGAACACGTCTTCCTGCTTTTCGACCATGCGTTTCAAGCCGTCTTGCACGATGACGGCGACTTCATGTGCGAAGGTCGGGTCATACGGTATGCAGTTCGGTATCGTCGACGCCAGCACATGGCTGTGGCCGTCCTCATGCTGCAGACCTTCGCCGTTCAGCGTGGTGCGGCCCGCGGTCCCGCCCAGCAAAAATCCGCGCGCCCGCATATCGCCGGCAGCCCATGCGAGATCGCCGATGCGCTGCAGACCGAACATCGAATAGAACGTATAGAACGGAATCATGACGCGGTTATTGCTCGAGTACGATGTCGCCGCCGCAATCCAGGAACTCATTGCACCCGCTTCGTTGATCCCTTCCTGCAGAATCTGGCCCGCCTTGTCCTCGCGATAGTAGCTCACCTGGTCCTTGTCGACCGGCTCGTACAACTGGCCTTGCTGATTGAAGATACCGATTTGACGAAACAAGCCTTCCATGCCGAAGGTGCGTGCCTCATCGACCAGAATCGGGACCACACGCTTTCCGATATTGGCATCGCGCAGCAATATTGAAATCAAGCGCGTGTAGGCCTGGGTCGTCGAAATCTCGCGCCCTTCCGCAGTCGGATCGAGCACCGCCTGGAATGCCGACAGCTCGGGCACCGGCAATGTTTCATCCGCTTTCACGCGCCGCTGCGGCAAATATCCGCCCAATGCCTTGCGGCGCTCGTGCAGATATTTCATTTCGGGTGCGTCGTCGGAAGGCTTGAAAAAAGGAATGTCGGCCAGCTGATCGTCAGGAACCGCAATCCCGAAACGGTCGCGCATCTCGCGTATGGCCTGGTCATCCAGTTTCTTGGTCTGGTGCGCCGTGTTGCGCGCCTCGCCCGATTTGCCCATGCCGAAGCCCTTGACGGTCTTGACCAGCAGCACGGTCGGCTGACCCTTATGTTCCTGTGCCACCTTGAAGCCGGCGTAAATCTTGTGTGGATCATGACCGCCGCGGGTCAGGCGCCAGATGTCGTCGTCACTCATGTTGGCGACCATTTCCAGCAATTTCGGATGCTTGCCGAAGAAATGCTTGCGCACATAGGCGCCGTCTTTCGCCTTGTAGTTCTGGTACTCGCCGTCGACCGTTTCCATCATCACGCGCTGCAAGATGCCTTCCTTGTCGCGCGCCAGCAAGTCGTCCCAGCCGGGGCCCCAAATGACCTTGATCACATTCCAGCCGGCTCCGCGGAAGTCGGCCTCGAGCTCCTGAATGATCTTGCCGTTGCCGCGCACCGGGCCATCCAGGCGCTGCAGATTGCAATTGACCACCATGATGAGGTTGTCGAGCATTTCACGACCGGCCATGCCGATTGCACCCATCGATTCCGGCTCGTCCATCTCGCCGTCGCCGCAGAACACCCATACCTTGCGTTTTTCGGTATCGGCGATGCCGCGCGCATGCAGGTACTTCAGAAAGCGGGCCTGATAAATCGCCATCAGCGGGCCCAGGCCCATCGATACCGTAGGGAATTGCCAGAATTCCGGCATCAATTTCGGATGCGGGTAGGAAGACAGGCCTTTGCCATCGACTTCACGACGGAAGTTGAGCAATTGCTCTTCGGTCAGGCGGCCTTCGAGGAAGGCGCGCGCATAGATGCCTGGTGAAGAATGGCCCTGCAGATATAGCAGATCGCCGCCGTGCTCTTCGGTCGGTGCATGCCAGAAATGATTGAAACCGATACCGAGCATGTTGGCCAGCGATGCAAAGCTGGACAGATGGCCGCCCAGATCGCCATCGGCGCGATTGGCCCTGACCACCATCGCCATCGCGTTCCAGCGCATCCAGGATCGCAGGCGTTCTTCGTATTCCAGATTGCCGGGGCAGTGTTCCCCCAAATGGGCCGGAATGGTATTGACGTATGCGGTATTGCTGGAAAACGGAATATGCGCACCGCGGCGCCGGGCCAGGTCGACCATGCGCTCCATCAGGTAATGCGCACGTTCCGGGCCTTCGTGTTCAATCACGGCTTCGAGTGCATCGAGCCATTCCTGCGTTTCCATTACATCGGGATCGTTGGCGGCTTGCGCCATGACGTGGTCGAGTTGAGCTGACATGATTGCGTCTCCTTCTCCTATTTGTTACCTATCCCAATGAGACATCGAAATAGCGATTTTGATACAGATTACGGCTTATGTTTTTGCAATTGAAATATACTAACAGGACTTCCTCAATTTTTCAAATTACGATATCGAATTTTACAATGTGAAATATTGAAGGTGCCGGCTAATATGCTTTCCTCAACAACCAAGTAGACAATCCGGACACACTTAAAGTGCCGGCGGCCTGCCGGCATTCATCCGGTTATAGCCATTTTCAGAGGGCGGACATCATTGACGGAGCAGGCGCCTTATAATCTCGGTTTAACTGCATTTGTTCCGATGAACGCCATGTCTGCACAATTGATCAACGGCACCTTGCTTTCCCAGCAATTGCGTGCCGACGTCGCAAAACGCGCGTCCGCCCTTACCGCCAAGGGCAAACAACCCGGCCTGGCAGTCGTCCTGATAGGCGACAGCCCCGCATCGCAGGTGTATGTGCGCAACAAGGTAAAAGCATGCGAAGACAACGGAATCCATTCGGTACTGGAAAAATACGATGCCGATTTGACCGAAGCAGCCTTGCTGGCGCGCATAGCCGCGTTGAATAGCGATCCGAAAATCCATGGAATCCTGGTGCAGTTACCGTTGCCCAAGCACATCGACGCGCACAAGGTGATCGAAGCGATCGCGCCTGAAAAAGACGTGGACGGCTTTCATATCAGCAATGCCGGCTTGCTGATGACCGGCCAACCGTTGTTCCGCCCCTGTACGCCATATGGCGTGATGAAAATGCTGGAATCGATCGACTACCCGGTACGCGGCGCCCATGCAGTCATTGTCGGCGCATCGAACATCGTCGGCAAACCGCAGGCGATGCTGCTGTTGCAAGCTGGCGCGACTGTCACCATCTGCAATTCCAAGACCCGCGACCTCGGCCATCACACACGTCAGGCCGATATTTTGGTAGTTGCAACCGGGAAGCGGAACATTGTTACCGGTGACATGATCAAACCCGGCGCCGTGGTGATCGACGTCGGCATGAACCGTGATGATAACGGCAGGTTATGCGGCGACGTCGATTTTGCCGAAGCGAAAGAGGTGGCGGGCTACATCACGCCGGTGCCCGGCGGCGTCGGGCCGATGACCATCACCATGTTACTGGTCAATACTATTGAAGCTGCTGAAAGAAACTAATTTAATGAATACCTCGCTGAACCCTCTGCTCGATTTTTCCGACTTGCCGCGCTTCGATGCGATCGCGCCGGAACATGTCACCCCGGCGATCGACATTCTGCTTGAACAAAGCCGTAACGTGGTAGCGCAACTGGAAGCGCCGATGCAGCAGGTGACGTGGAATAAATTCGTCGAGCCGCTTGAAAATGCCACGGAGCAGCTCGGCCGCGCATGGGGTATCGTCGGCCACTTGAACGCCGTGATGGATACGCCCGAATTGCGCGCGGCATACAATGAAAATTTGCCGAAAGTCACCGAGTTCTGGACTGCGCTGGCACAAAACCTGGCCCTGTTCGAAAAATACAAGGCATTGAAAACCGGTGCGGAATATGCGACTTTCTCGCCCGCCCGCAAAAAAATCATCGACAATGCGTTGCGCGATTTCCGTTTGGGCGGCGCCGAACTGCCGGACGATAAAAAGGAACGCTTTGCAGAGATCCAGGAAAAGCACGCGGCTTTGAGCACCAAGTTTTCAGAGAACGTGCTGGACGCCACGAACGATTACGCGTTGTTTGTCGACGACGAGTCGCAACTAGCCGGCGTGCCGGACGATGTCAAACAGGCGGCGCGCGCAGCAGCGGAAAAAATCGGCAAGCCGGGTTTCAAGTTTACACTGCACTTCCCCTCGTATTTTCCGATTCTTCAATTTGCCGACAACCGCGCGCTGCGCGAAACGATTTACCGTGCCAATGCAACCAAGGCGTCTGAACTGGGCGGCAAACCGGAATGGGATAACACCCGGAATATTGCAGAGCTGTTGAGGCTGCGCGATGAAGAAGCCAAGCTTCTGGACTACAAGAATTTTGCGGAAGTCTCGCTGGTGCCGAAAATGGCGCAAACGCCCGAGCAAGTGATCCGTTTCCTTGAAGATCTGGCCAGGCGCGCACGGCCGTTTGCCGAAACCGATCTGGCCGAACTGCGCGCTTTCGCAAAAAATGAACTCGGCATCGATACGCTCGAAGCCTGGGACATGACATATGCGTCCGAAAAACTGCGCGAACGACGCTATGCCTTTTCAGAACAGGAAGTGAAGCAATACTTCCCTGAACCCAAGGTCATCGATGGATTGTTCCGCGTGGTGCAGAGTCTGTTTGCGGTCGACATCAGACCGGATACCGCAGCGAGCTGGCACCCGGATGTGAAGTTTTTCCGCATCGAGAAAAACGGCCAGCTGATCGGCCAGTTCTATCTGGATCTGTATGCACGTATCGGCAAACGCGGCGGCGCGTGGATGGACGATGCGCGCGCTCGGCGCCATGCAATGGACGGCATACAAACCCCGGTCGCCTACCTTACCTGCAATTTCACCGAACCGGCGGTAGTGGACGGCAAGGCAAAACCGGCGCTGTTTACCCACGATGAAGTGATCACGCTGTTCCATGAATTCGGACACGGCTTGCATCACATGCTGACGCAGGTCGATGAACTTGGCGTATCCGGAATTTCCGGCGTGGAATGGGATGCGGTCGAGCTGCCATCGCAATTCATGGAAAACTTTTGCTGGGAATGGGATGTTCTGCAAAACATGACGTCCCATGCCGATACCGGCGAAGCATTGCCGCGTGGTCTGTTTGACAAGATGACTGCGGCAAAAAATTTCCAGTCCGGCTTGCAAACGCTGCGCCAGGTTGAATTTTCGCTGTTCGACATGCATTTGCACTACGACTATGATCCGTACAGCGCCAAAACGTCACAGGAGGTGATCGACGAAGTGCGCCGTCAGGTCGCAGTCGTCATTCCGCCTGCATTCAACCGTTTCCAACACTCGTTCGGCCACATCTTTGCAGGCGGCTATGCAGCGGGTTACTATAGTTACAAGTGGGCCGAAGTGTTGTCTGCCGATGCCTACAGCGCATTTGAAGAAGCAGGCGCTGTCGGCGACCAAAGGGAGTGCACAGCCGACCAGGGGGAGAGCACAGCCGACCAAAGGGAGAGCGCGGCCGACAAAATCCGATCCCAGGAAGTGCGACCGCAGGGAGTGCACAGCCAACCGACGGAAGTGCAACGCCACCGCCGGTTGGCCGAGACCGGCTTGAAGTTTCAGAAAGAAATACTGGCGGTAGGCGGCTCGCGTCCGGCACTTGAATCTTTCAAAGCCTTCCGCGGCAGGGAACCGACGATCGATGCGTTACTGAGACATAACGGCATGGCGGCCTGAAAAGCCGACAAGAGAAAAGGAACAATATGGCGAACCACTCTCGCACATTATCATTGCTGGTGCTTTTATCGTGCATGACAAGCGCTCATGCGCAACTGTACAAATCGATCGGGCCGGACGGCAAGGTAATTTACAGCGATACGCCTCCGGCAGAGGCGAAACGGGTCGAAGCAAAATCGGTTGCTCTCGGCGAATCCGGCGGCAGAGGCCTTTCATACGAATTGTCCGAAGCCGTCAAAAACAGTCCTGTCACTCTCTATACCGGCGCCAAATGCATACCTTGCGATGACGGCCGCAAACTGCTCAATACGCGTGGTATTCCTTTTACCGAAAAAACCGTCAGCAGCAGCGAAGATATTGCGCGGCTGCGCCAGGCCGGCGGCGATACGCAAGTGCCGCTGCTAATTGTCGGACGCAATAAGCAACAAGGATTCGAAGCAGGCGGCTGGGGCGCGATTCTGACGGCGGCAGGCTATCCTGAAACCAGCAAATTGCCCAAAACCTATCGCAACCTGCCGGCGGAAGCAGCTGCGCCCCCCGCCCCGGTCCCGACTCCGGTTGCAGCCAAGCCGGGCAACGAGCAGACGGCGACCACGCAATCCACTGAGCGGCCTCCCGCAATCGGCAATGCGCCGCCCGGATTCCGTTTTTGAACAAATGTCCGGTTACCGCAATGCGAGGTTGTTTCCTACCGAGCCAGGTTTTGAAAAATGACCCGTATCGACTTTCACAGCAATGTCCCCGACAAAATCGCCTACGCGTGCCGCCTGGTACGCAAGGCGCGCGCCGCGAACTGCCAAATCGTCATGTTCACCGATGATCGAAAACAGCTCGCCGCGCTGGATGAAGCGCTGTGGACGTTTTCCGATCTGGATTTCGTGCCGCACGTGATGGCCGACAATATGCTTGCGGCGCAAACCCCCGTGATTCTGTCCGGCAGCGACACGGCGGATTTGCCGCATCATCAAATCCTGGTCAATTTATCGACTGCCGCTCCGGCCCACTTCGCCCGTTTTGAGCGCTTGTTTGAAATCGTCTCGTCGGAGGATGCGGACAAGTCCGCGGGCCGTGAGCGTTACCGCTTTTATCAACAGCGCGGTTATCCGCTGACCCATTTTGTCATGGGAAAGACATGAGTACTTCTTCGCGCGATGCCAGCATCCCAATCCTGACCGAAGTCATCGGCCCGGCAACAGACGGTACCGCAACTGACGCTGCGCCGCGCCCTGCCGACCCGCTCGCACAATATAGCGTCGACGCCTTCGAGGCCGAGGTCCTGCTGCACTGGACCGATGAAGACTGGTATCGCCTGGAACGCAAGATCAGGGAACGCATTGTGCGCCAGATACTGGGACAGATCGATTCGATCCTGGAGCAACAGGTCAGAGACCAGTTGGCCGATGTGCTGCAGGTCGCCGTGGAAGGGTTGGCCACCGATATCAAACGCGGTTTGCATCAAAGCCTGGAACAAGTCATTACGCAAGCGGTCGCACAGGAAATCGCCCGCTTGCAAAAAACGAAAAAATAAATTTTTTCAGGATTTTTTATTTTTTTAAACACCGGGCGCACAATTTTATTGTTTAATAAAATTAAACCGAGCCTTATTGAATACCTAAATAACCGGTAACTTTCTACAATTTCGCTATCGTATAACGGAGATCGGCATGAAAGTCATCGTTTTGGGTTCAGGCATTATCGGCACTGCTTCCGCGTGGTTTTTAAACAAGGCCGGCCATGATGTCACGGTCGTCGAACGCCAGCCCGGCGTTGCGCAAGAAACCAGTTTTGCCAATGGGTGCCAGATTTCGGTCTCGCATGCCGAACCGTGGGCCAATCCCGCAGCGCCGATGAAACTGTTGAAATGGCTGGGCCGCGAAGATGCACCGTTGCTCTATCGCTTCCGCCCGGAATGGCTGCAGTGGAAATGGGGATTGAGTTTCCTGCGCGAATGCACTCCGGCCCGCACCGCATACAACATCCGTCAGATTGTCGCCATCGCCGAGTACAGCCGCCAGACCTTGCAGGCAGTACGCGCAGAGACCGGCATCGATTATGATTATCTGACACGCGGCATCTTGCATTTCTATACCGACAAAAAAGATTTCGAGGAATCGCTGCCGGCGGCCAAACTGATGCGGGACCTGGGCTGCCCGCGCGATTCGATCGATGCCGATGAAGTCGTCAAAATCGAACCGGCATTGATGAAAATCCGCGACAGGATTATCGGCGGCGATTTCACCGCGACCGACGAATCCGGCGACGTGTACAAATTCACCACGGGTCTGGCCGCCAAGGCGAAACAGGCCGGCGTGGATTTCCGGTTCGATACGACTGTGACCCGTCTGATAACCAGCGGCACCGGAGCCTCCGCCAGAATCACCGGCGTCGAGATCATCAATCCCGAAGGCCGTCATCAAGTGCTGCACGCCGATGCATTCGTACTGGCCATGGGCAGCTTTTCGGTACCGCTTGTGAAGCCGCTGGGCATCGACTTGATGATTTATCCGGGCAAGGGTTATTCCGCGACTTATGCCGTCACCAATCCTGATGCGGCGCCGACGGTATCCTTGACCGATGACGGCTATAAACTGGTGTTATCGCGTCTGGGCGACCGCTTGCGGGTTGCCGGCACCTGCGAATTGAACGGCTATACCCGCGAATTGAATACGACCCGCTGCGAGGCAATCACGCGCCGTACGCGCGAATTGTTCCCGGATGCGTGCGATTACGACAACCCTGCCTATTGGACCGGCCTGCGGCCGCTCACCCCATCCAACGTGCCTTACATCGGCAAGACGAAATTCAGCAATCTGTTCCTCAATACCGGCCACGGCACGCTCGGCTGGACCATGGGCTGCGGATCGGGCCGCGCAATTGCCGATATCGTTTCGGGCCGCCTGCCGGAAGTCGATTTCGCGTTTACAGGCATGCAGCAGCGCAAGCCCGGCATGCCGGCAACCCGCAGCCCTGCACGGGCATAGCCGGCTGTTGCAAAAGACCGGCACCTGAAGTCAGGTGCCGGTCCTTCTTCGTCATCCTGGTGCGGATTTGCCTGGAGAGTGTTATGCACTATTTCAGGGCACCCTTCCGGATCGAACGCGCCCCCTGAAATAGCGCATGACACTCTCTGGGTTGCAGAATCGCTATTTCGCGACGCGCACTTGCACCACGGCTGCCTTTTCATCGAAGCCGATACGGGTCGCGAACTTGGCGCGCTTCATCGGGAAACGGGACTGGAAATGGCGTACATTGCCGGAGCCGGAAATGACGCGCCGTACAAACTGGTAATAGGCATCCATGTCGATCACATGGACCACCAGAAAATAATCGTAGTCGCCGGAGACGAAGTAGCACTGCATGACTTCCGCTTCCTTGCCCATGCGCGCTTCGAATTCCTGCATGTGCTCGTCCGACTGATTGGTCAACGAAATTTCGAGGAATGCGAGCATTCCATAACCTAATGTGAACGGATCCACCAATGCCACGTCGGCGCTGATGATGCCTGCCTCCCTCAAGTCCCGGATACGGCGCAGGCAGGTCGGCTGCGAGATATGGACTTTGTCGGCCAGCGTACGGGTCGGAATCTGGTTATCCTTTTGCAGCAAATTCAAAAGCCTGCGGTCGACTTTGTCGAGAGGGTGAAATTTTGGCATATAAAAATATGGAAATTCAAAAAAACGCGGAAAAACCCTTTGCGAACCATTTTTTCTGTTGTACCGTCTGCTTGGGCAAGAATCTTAGAACCCCTTTTATTATGCTGGAGACTGTAAGCTGAGTGTTGCGGCAAGCTCGTATTTTTTCAATCTCGGGAGAATATTTATGCAGTTCAAGACCAAAATGATTCCAGTGGTAGCTGGTGCGATTGCAGTCGCATTGTCGGGTTCCGCCTATGCGCAGGAACTGATCGTCAAATTAGGCCATGTCGCTCCGATGTCCGGCGGCCAGGCGCACTTCGGACGTGATAATGCCAATGGCGCGATCCTGGCAGTGGAAGATTTGAATGCCAAGGGTATAACCATCGGTGGCAAGAAAGTTAAATTTGAACTGCTGAACGAAGATGATGCGGCAGATCCGAAACAAGGCACGGCGGTGGCGCAAAAGCTGGTGGACGCCAAGGTAAACGGCGTGATCGGTCATTTGAACTCGGGCACGACCATCCCGGCTTCGAGGATCTACCACGACGCCGGCATTCCGCAGATTTCTCCGTCCGCGACCAACCCGGCATACACCAAGCAAGGTTACAAAACGGCTTTCCGTGTCGTGGCCAATGATGGCCAGCTCGGCGGCACGCTTGGAAAATACGCTGTTGATACGCTTAAAAGCAAGCAGATTGCAGTGATCGACGATCGCACCGCATATGGCCAGGGCGTTGCCGATGAGTTCGTCAAGGGCGCCAAGGCCAAATCGCCCAATATTCCGATCGTGCAGCAGTACACCAACGACAAGGCAACCGACTTCAATGCGATCCTGACGTCCATTAAAGCCAAAAAACCGGACGTGGTATTCTTCGGCGGCATGGACAACGTTGCCGGTCCGATGCTGCGCCAGATGAAACAGCTCGGCATCAATGCCAAATTCATGGGTGGCGACGGCCTCTGCACCACTGCGCTCGCCAAACTCGCCGGCGACGGTATGAGCGACAACCAGGTTATCTGCGCCGAAGCAGGCGGCGTAACCGGCGCCAAAGAAAAAGAGTTTGAGCAATTTTATGCGCGTTACAAGAAGCGCTTCAACCTTGACGTCCAGCTTTACGCTCCATACGTGTATGACGCCGTAATGACGATGGCTGCCGCAATGCAGAAAGCCGGTTCCGCCGAACCGGCGAAGTACCTGCCTGAACTGGCCAAGATCAGGTATGACGGCGTAACCGGCCCGATCGTATTCGATGCCCAAGGCGACATCAAGGATGGCTCCCTGACGCTATATACCTACAAGGGCGGCAAGAAAGAGAAGCTCGCCGTAGTGAAATAGGTTCTATTGATCCAAGCCTCTCGGGTATTCGCGGGAGGTTTTTTGGATCGCTGCAGACCGGAAAATATATGCACGAATAAAAAAAGCGCTCGGATGAGCGCTTTTTTTTGCTGGATCGGAAGCCGGTTATTTCTGCGACAGGATCCATTTCACCAGCGTGCGGGCTTCCGCTTCACTGACTTGTCCGTTTGCAGGCATCGGCACCGGGCCCCATACGCCGCTGCCGCCTTTCAGCACCTTCTGCGTCAATTTGTCTTCCGCATCCTTTTGGCCCGCATATTTCGCGGCCACATCTTTAAAGGCGGGTCCAACCACCTTGTTGGCCGTTGCATGGCACGCCATGCAATTCTTCGCTTTTGCCAAATCGGCATTTGCCATCGCAACATTGGAAACCAGAGCACTTGCAGCCAAACAAACCAACAAAAGATGTTTCATTGCTTTCTCCGAAGTAATCACTTGCATTATTCTACTTTGTTCTACGGTATTGCGTAGTCACATACTGTCCTGCCTTTGTGAAACGCCAAAGTACCACAGGCCGTTGACCTGCCTGTTGACCGTTACACTATTTAACAATAGTATCCAAGAGGAAAAGGAATCGACATGCCGCTGATCATCATTATTGTCCTATTGTTAATTTTGCGTTATTTTGAAGTCGGCCCATTCGCCGCACTGTCGTGGTGGTGGATCGTGGGCTTGATGGGAGCGGCCTTTATCTGGTTCGAATTCGTTGAAGGCGCGCTCGGTCTGGATAAGCGCAAAGCCCACGACGAATCGGAAAAAGCACGTAAAGCCCGCATAGACAAAACCTTCAAGTAGCAAGGCTTATCCAATAGTCCTTGGTATCGTTGCATGAAATCTTCGTTGCAAAAAAGCCGGGAAATCCCGGCTTTTTTATTACTCGTGCAAGCTTGTCAACCGGTGACCGCGCCCTTGCTGGCAGACGAGGTTAACGCAGCAAACTTTGCCAATACACCGCGTGTGTAACGCGGTGCAGGCGCCGTCCACTTCGCGCGGCGCTGCGCGATTTCCTGTTCCGGCACGTTCAACTGGATCAGTTGCCGGTGAGCGTCGATCGTGATCGAATCCCCTTCTTGCACCAGCGCGATGGTGCCGCCGGCGAATGCTTCCGGCGCCACATGTCCGACCACCATGCCCCAGGTCGCCCCGGAGAAACGGCCGTCGGTCAGCAGGCCGACGGAATCGCCCAGGCCCTGGCCGGTCAGCGCGGAAGTCGGCGCCAGCATTTCCTGCATGCCCGGTCCGCCCTTCGGACCTTCGTAACGGATCACCACCACATCGCCGGCTTTGATTTTTTGCGCCATGATCGCGTCCATGGTTTCCTTTTCCGAATCGAACACGCG
>DASYKE010000085.1:0-10241 GCA_035995725.1 Burkholderiaceae bacterium
CCTTGTTGAATCGCGGCTGCGATTTCCTGCATCCGGGCGTTACCGGCATCCTGCTTCAGGATCCAGCTGCGGGACATCAATCCATAGACGACGGCGATAACGCCGCACGCTACGGCAAACCATAAACCTGCTGCCATATTATCTCCCCCTTAATATCACGACAAAGTTTTTAACCACTGCGACATTCCGAGTGACGGCGACGACAGGCATTATTTTGCAAGTGATATGTGCCGCCGCCGTCCTGCGAGTATTGCCTGCTGCAAATTTTCCGCTTCTTTTTATGTTTCTATTTCTATGCGCTGGCTAAGTATGGTACTACGTTGATATCCGAACCTGAAATAAAAAAGCGGACACATGGTCCGCTTTCATTCAATTCGTCAGCGCCGCAAACGCACTGTCGCGAATCTTGTCGACCGGACCGACGCCCGCGATCTTGCGGTATTTCGGCGCGCCCGGCTGGCCGGACTTCGCCCACTTGTTGTAGTAGTCGACCAGCACTTCGGTTTGGTCGTGGTAAACCGACAGGCGCTTTTTGACGGTTTCTTCCTTGTCGTCATCGCGCTGGATCAATTCCTCGCCGGTTGCATCGTCCTTGCCTTTGACTTTAGGGGGATTGAATTTGACATGATAAACGCGGCCGGATGCCGGATGCACCCGCCGTCCGCTCATGCGCTCGATAATCTCGTCATCCGGCACGTCGATTTCCAGCACGTAATCAATAGGGACACCGGCTTCCTTGAGCGCATCGGCTTGCGGAATGGTGCGTGGAAATCCGTCGAACAAATAACCGTTGGCGGAATCGGGCTGCTTCAGACGATCCTTTACCAGTCCAATGATGATGTCGTCGGACACCAACCCGCCCGCGTCCATCACTTTTTTGGCGGCAATGCCAAGCGGTGTGCCAGCCTTGACTGCGGCGCGCAGCATGTCACCGGTCGAGATCTGCGGAATGTTGAATTTTTCCTTGATGAAATTGGCTTGCGTGCCCTTACCGGCACCGGGCGCTCCTAACAGGATCAGGCGCATGTTGTTTCCTAAACGAGTTTTGAATTCTGTTGCGGCGGCTGTTTTACAACTCTCGCCCTGAGATATGCTTTTTATCATATTAAATTTGCATGAAACTTACCACAAAATTTCACCAAATCGGTGCTTTGGCATGGATTTCCAATAATTCAGCGGCTGAAATGGCGTTGTACCCGGGCCAAGTCGTCGGGCGTATCGACACCCGCGGCCGGCGCGGTATCGGTCACATGCACGGCAATCGGAAATCCATGCCACAGTACACGCAACTGTTCCAGGGCCTCGGTCTGTTCGAGAGGCGACACTGCGAGTTTCGGATAAGCCTGCAAAAATGCATTGGTGTATGCATATAGTCCGATGTGCCGCAGAGGCCGATACCCGGCCGGAAGCGCCTCTTTTGATTGCGCAAATCCGTCGCGATGCCACGGAATCGGCGCGCGCGAAAAATACAGTGCCCGTCCCGCCTTGTCCAGCACGACCTTCACCACATTCGGATTGAATACCTCTGCCATATCGTCGATCGCATGGGCGGCAGTTGCCATCGGCACGTCCTGCCTGATCCGCGCCGCCGTCGCGGCAATCAGTTCGGGATCGATCAATGGTTCATCGCCTTGCACGTTGACTACCACTGCGTTCGCCTCCAGCCCGATGGCTGCAGCCACTTCTGCAATACGGTCGGTGCCGGACGGATGATCGGCCCGCGTCATATGAACTTGTACGCCATGCTGCCGGCATGCCGAAAAGATATCGGCATGATCGGTCGCAACGATGATTTGCGATGCGCCGGATCGGGCAGCCCGTTCGGCGACCCGCACTACCATTGGCTTGCCGCCAAGATCGGCCAGCGGCTTGTTGGGCAGGCGGGTCGATGCAAGACGCGCGGGAATGATGATGATGAATGACATCGTGAGTTCTATGTGGATGACTAGTCGGACAGCAGGATCGGTTCGCCCCGAAGTTGCCCCTTGGGCATTGGGGATGCTACCCTTTATCGATCCTGTCGGAAATAGCAGCGATGACGCTCGGTTACCCTAGGGAGCTGTGTTCGGCACGATCACGGTTGCCGCGTTCAAGTCCCGTGCATCATCGGCCCACATGATTGGAATACCGTCGCGAATCGGGTACGCGAGCTTGTCCGGATTGCAGATCAATTCCTGCGCTTTTTTATCATATGCAAGTGGTCCCTTGCAGATCGGACAAACCAAGATATCAAGCAGTCGGGTATCCACGTAATTTCTCCACAATTTTTTCAGCCAGCATGTCATCGATATGCGCCGCCACGGGCACAACCCACAGCCGCCGGTCATTTTTTAGCGCATCGATCCGGATACATTTTACTGCATCCTTCTCGGTGATCAGAATGATATCGGCTAACACGTCTGAAAAAACACTGTCTGAAAAATCATAATGATCCGGCAACGGCATTTCATCGAACCTCAGGCCCGCGGCGCGCAGCATCGAAAAAAAACGCGCCGGATTGCCGATGCCCGCAGCGGCGACAATACGCGGCGGCTCAATGCCTTGCATGGAAGCCGACAGCGAATGCAACGCAATGCGCTGCGACCGGTCCGCCAGGCGCTCGGCAGCGTCGCCTAATAATTGCATGCGGATTACATCGCCCGGCATGCCGGCAGGAAGCTGTTCCGCATTGACGACGGTAAAGTCACGCTGCCGTAACGCCGGCTCGCGCAACGGTCCGGCCGGCAGCATCCACCCGTTGCCCGTGCCGCGCGCATCGAATAAAACAATTTCGATATTCCGCGCCAGCGCATAGTGCTGCAAGCCGTCATCCGAGATGATCACGTCGACTTCAGGGTGTGCCGCCAACAGCATGCTTGCCGCAGCAACCCGGTTGCGGCCGATTGCGGCCGGACATTGTGTCCGGCGTGCGATCAATACCGGTTCATCGCCGGCATTTTGCGGCAAGGAATCGGCTGTCACCAGGCGTGGTGCAGCATTTTGCGTGCCATAGCCGCGCGAAATGACGCCGGGCACATATCCAGCCCTGCGCAACGCCTGTACCAGCCAGATGGTCAACGGCGTCTTGCCGGTGCCTCCGACGAATACGTTGCCCACTATGATCACCGGCACCGGCAGGCGGGTTGTTTCCAGCACGCCTGCCCGGTACAGGCCGCGGCGCAACAAAACCAGCATTCGAAACAGCAATGAAACCGGCAAGAGAGCCCATGCCAGCGGACCCCGCCGTGTCCAGGTACGCGTCAAAATCGATTCGAGTGCAGGGGATTGGAAAGGCACGCCGGTGGTTCCATCGAGTAGGTTCATTTCACGGGGATTTCCGTTGGCTTTCGGACTGACGTTCCCGCAGCACAACGATTACGGCAGTTGAAACTTCCCGTCGGTTCGAGAACGCTTGACGCGTTATTTTTTGCCGCTGGTTTGCGCCGCGAATGTCAGTTGCGCCAGACCGGCCTGGCGTGCCGCCTCAAGCACATTGATTACAGCCTGATGGGTAGCCATCGCATCGGCGTTGATGATGACGACCGGATCCTTCTTCAATGCCCCCTTGCTGGCCACGGCACTTTTCAGATCGTCGGCCAGTCCGGCCACATCCTGGAACGACACTTGCACATTATTGATCGCATAACGGCCTTGAGCGTCTATCACCACATTGATTTCAGTCGGGCGCTCGACCGCCTTTTCGGCATCGGCGGTCGGCAATGTAATTTGCAAGGCGGTAAATTTGCTATAGCTGGTAGTGACCATCAAAAAAATCAGGATCACCAATAATACGTCGATAAACGCAATCAGATTGATTTCCGGATCTTCCCGGCCTTTGCCCCTGCGGAAGTTCATGTGCGATCACTCATTTTCTGTTCATTCCAAACCGCTTATCGACGCGCGCCATGCACGGTGTCGACAAACTTCACCGCCTGCTGCTCCATATCGATGATGAAACCGTCGACCAGCGCGCGAAAATGGCGGTAAAAAACCAGTGAAGGCATGGCGATCGCCAAACCGAAACCGGTGTTGTAGAGCGCGACGGAGATACCATGCGCCAGTTGCGTCGGATTAGCGCCAGTTCCGTTCTGCGAACCGAAAATCTCGATCATGCCGACTACGGTACCGAAGAGTCCCATCAGCGGCGCCAGCGTCGCGATCGTGCCAAGCGTCGTCAAAAAACGCTCCAGCTCATGCGCGGTGCCCCGCCCAGCCTCTTCGATCGATTCCTTCATCACCTCGCGCGGCGCATCGACATTGCGCAATCCTGCCGCCAGCACGCGGCCTAACGGCGAGTTTTGTTGCAGATTATCAATGATGCCGGTACTGATTTTGCCGTTGTGATAGACACGGATTACTTCCTGCAACAGGTTCGGTGGCAAAATGCGGTTGCGACGCAGGTACAATATTCGCTCAATAATTAATGTAAGCGCAACTATGGAGGCAATAAGCAGGAACCAGATCGGCCAACCTGCAGCTTGAATAATGGCGAGCAAAAATAACTCCTTCAATCGATTCGTGTGTCTAGATTGCAGAATGTAACGTGTTGAGCCATTGTGAGCAAGCGACAACAAACGGGAAACGGCATTTGCGTCTATTTGCATACACATTCGTTACCGCTTCAAATTTATTATTAATAAGGCAGTAAGAAGTTTTTCACATTCTATGTGGATAACTTTGTGAACAAGTTGAGATCTGGTGCGCAAAGTATTTGATTCAAAAGGAGTTTTCTCAATTGCACACGAATGGAGCAAATTTAGTTTCTCTTTAAAATCAAATACTTAGAGGAAAGAGACGGTATTTCCGATTCTTTATGACTTAAATATGACAGATTGATGCGCCCTGTGGACAGGTTACCGATGAAAGACCGCATGAATCCTAGCGACAGCCCTGAAAACGCCGAAATGGCGCCGCCTGTACTAACAGTATCCGCGTTAAACCAAGCCGTGGCGCGGATGTTGGAGCGCAATTTCCCGCTGGCATGGGTTTCCGGCGAAATATCCAATTTTACCCGCGCCGCATCAGGACACTGGTACTTCACTCTCAAGGATGACGCCGCGCAAGTGCGGGCAGTGATGTTCCGCGGCCGTGCACAGTACGCCGGCTTTACCCCGCGCGAAGGCGACAAGGTTGAAGTACGCACGCTGGTGACGCTCTATGCGCCACGCGGCGATTATCAGCTCAATGTCGAAGCAATCCGGCGCGCCGGCGTCGGAAATTTGTATGAGGCTTTCCTGCAACTGAAAGATAAATTGACTGCGGAAGGCTTGTTTGATGCAGACCGCAAGCGTCCGTTGCCGCAATTCCCCAAGACCATCGGCATTGTCACCAGCATGCAGGCAGCGGCGCTGCGCGACATCCTGACCACGCTGCGACGCCGCGCGCCCCAGGTCCACGTGATCTTGTATCCGACCCCGGTACAAGGCGAAGGCGCTGCGCAGAAAATCGCCCAGGCGATCAATACGGCATCGGCTCGGGCCGAATGTGACGTGCTGCTGGTATGCCGGGGCGGCGGCAGCATTGAAGATCTGTGGTCGTTCAATCATGAATCGGTGGCCAGGGCCATCGTCGGCTGTGCAATGCCGGTCATCTCGGGCGTCGGCCACGAAACCGATTTCACGATTGCGGACTTCGCCGCCGACCTGCGTGCGGCAACGCCGACTGCCGCTGCCGAGATGGCCGCCACGCCGCGCGCCGACTGGATTGCGCTACTCGAAACGCATGCGGACGACCTGACCCGCGCATTTCGGCGGCGACTGGCCGATACCGCACAAACTCTCGACTGGCTGTCGCGCCGGCTGGTCAGTCCGATTGCCTATATCACGCACGAACGCCTGAAGTTGCGGGGCTTGCACGTGCGCCTGGCGCATGCGACGCGCACACCGTTGACCCGCTCGCAGTTTGCATTGATGCATTTGCGTACCCGCCTGTCGGCACAACTGCCATCCATCACGGTGCATCGGGTGCGGCTCACCGACAGCACCCATCGGATCGCGACCCGTATGACAGTGCATGCAGCGCAGCGCCGGCAGGCGCTCTCGTCATTGGTCGCGCAACTGGAATTGCTCAATCCGCAACGGACCCTGGAACGCGGTTATGCGATTATCGCCAACGAACGCGGCGCCATCATACGCAACCCCCATCAGGTCAAGCCTGGGCAACAACTCGATGTAACGATGGCGGAAGGCGCAGCGAAAATCGGTGTAGCAAGCGTACAGCCAAAACTTGCATAAACCGTAATCGGCTTTTTCACACATCATGGGGATCAAACCGAGGCAGATGCGTGACGAAAAAATAATTGGCAGGATGCAATGAAATGCTAGAATAATTTCTTTCGTTCAACAAGGAGGATATAAAAATGAAAAACCCTTTGGATTCGCTGTGGGGTACAGTGATTTGCGGTCTGGTACTGACCGGGATTCTGTACATGATTGTTAAAACCGCCATGGCGGGAGGCTGATCATGGAATTCATCACACAAGGATTGGGACGTTGGCTGCACATTGCGGCAGGCGTGATGTGGATCGGTCTGCTCTATTACTTCAACTTCGTGCAAATGGCGGCACTGAAAAACGCCGCTGCGGATGGCACGGGGGCCGGCATCAACAAGCATGTGGCACCGCGTGCCTTGTTGTTTTTCCGCTGGGCGGCGGTGGTTACCTTTCTGGCCGGCGCGATGATTCTGGGCTCACGTTTTGGTGATGTATTCCTGTTCGCAAACAAAGCCTATTACCCGATTGGCGTCGGCGCGTGGCTGGGAACCATCATGCTTTTCAACGTGTGGGTCTTGATCTGGCCGAACCAGCAAAAAATATTGGGATTGAAACCCGCTACCGACGAAGAAAAGAACAAGGCACGTCGCGTGGCAATGCTGGCATCGCGTACCAACACGATGCTGTCCCTTCCCATGCTGTTTTTCATGGTGGCAAGCGGCGGCATGTTCCGCGTCCCGTTTTTTGGTTAAACATTGATCCAGCCCATAAAACGGCCACATAAAAAAACGCACACTACGGTGTGCGTTTTTTTATGTGCGCTTTTGTATGCTTTCTTCGCACGGTCAACTAATTGCGGTGCCAAGCGGCACTTCTCCAGAACCTATAGAATAAAAGGCATGCATGCGAGAGTGAAGGTTAGAACTTTCGCATGGAACCGGTGAACTGTGATTCTTCCCGAATAGTTCTACTGCGCTTTGTGGCACCACAATCAAGGTCTTTAACAAACCTCCTCCCGATACACCAGAAAGGACACATCATGGAACACACCCTTCCCCCTCTTCCCTACCCGATGGATGCGCTGGCACCCCATATCTCGAAGGAAACGCTCGAATATCACTACGGCAAGCACCACCAGGGGTACGTGACCACCCTGAACAATCTGATCAAGGGCACCGAATACGAAAATGCATCGCTGGAAGACATTATCAAGAAATCGTCCGGCCCCATATTCAACAATGCGGCGCAGGTATGGAACCACACCTTTTACTGGAATTGCATGAAACCTAACGGCGGCGGCGCTCCGACCGGCAAGTTGGGCGACGCGATCGGGGTCAAGTGGGGTTCGTTCGACAAGTTCAAGGAAGAATTTACCAAATCCGGCGTCGGCAATTTCGGTTCCGGCTGGACCTGGCTGGTCAAGAAAACGGACGGCTCCGTCGATATCGTCAACACGTCGAACGCCGGGACCCCACTGACATCGGCGGACAAACCGTTGATGACATGCGACGTATGGGAACATGCCTATTACATCGACTACCGCAACCTCCGTGCCAAGTATATCGAGTCGTTCTGGAAGCTGGTGAACTGGGATTTTGCCGCGAAGAATTTGGGTTGATTGAATTCTTGTTGTTTATTCAAAATAAAAATGGCAAAAAACAAAGTTTGACGAATTGTAATCTCTATCCCTAAAGAGTCATTGCATCAAAGCAATGACTCTTTTTTCCAGGCATTTATCCCTTTACAGCAAATCTAAGATTCCTATACTTCATGACAAGTACAGGGGATAAATGAAATACACCTTCAAGCAGTTTCAAACAGAATATCGTGATCGATGCCGGATCGCGTGACTCGCCAGAAAATCGATCGGTCCTGATGGCCACGAACATTACAATCGTTCCAATACAGCGTGGCTTACAAAGGCAAAAGCAACCGGTAGCCCACTGCGGTTTCCGTGAGAAGGTAGCATGGCTGCGCGGGATCATCCTCCAGCTTTTGCCGCAAATGTCCCATGTAGACACGCAGGTAATGGCTACTCTCGGAGTGCGACGGCCCCCATACTTCACGCAACAGCTGCGGGGTGGTTACTACCCGTCCCGCGTTGATCGCAAGAACCGTCAGCAATCGATATTCGGTCGGGGTCAAATGCACCACTTGATTCGCCTTGGTCACCAGGCGTGCCTTGATATCCACTTTGACATCGCCAAACTGGATTACCCCATGAGCATTGACACCCGGCTGCCGCTGCCGCCGCACGGCGGAACGCACTCGTGCAAGCAATTCGCCCACTCCGAATGGCTTAGTCAGATAGTCGTCGGCCCCGGCATCGAGCGCGCGGATCTTGTCGGCCTCATTGGTGCGCGCTGACAATACGATAATCGGCACGGTGGACCAATCCCGGACATCGAGAATGAAATCGACGCCATCGCCATCGGGCAACCCAAGGTCGAGGATGACCAAGTTCGGTTTGCGTGTTCCGGCATCGACGAGACCGCGTCGCATCGTTTCCGATTCAAAGATTTGCCATCCTTCTTCTTCCAGCGCGGTGCGCACGAAACGCCGGATTTGTGGCTCGTCTTCGACCAGGAGCGCAATAGGTATGGATTCAGTCATAGTGTGTAGTTACCGATGTTCGCTCCGCTCTCGTCCATATCAGGCATGGCCGGAGGCGTGCCCAGAGGAAGAGTAAAGACGATGGACGCGCCGCCGCCCGGTGCCTGCCCCGCACGGATGGCGCCGCCATGCGCCTCGACGATGGCGCGGCAAATCGCCAAGCCCAGGCCGACGCCGGGAGTGGCCGACTCCCGTTCGCCGCGCGTGAATTTTTCAAAAATCGCATCTTCCTTGCCAACCGGAAGGCCTGGTCCATTGTCGATCACCGCAACTTCCAGAAACTGGCCGCTGACTTCCGCCGCAATAACGATGCGCGAACCGGCCGGCGTGTACTTGGTCGCGTTTTCCAGCAGATTGCACAGCACACGCTCAATCAGTACGGCGTCGATATGTATGAGCGGCAAGTCGTGCGCAAGGCGCAGCTGCACTTCATGCTTGCCGAGAAATGACTGGCTGGCGCGCAATGCGCTGCCGACCATTTCTTCAAACAGCTGCCACTGCAAATTGAATTTGACTTCCCCGCTCTGGATACGCGCCATGTCGAGCAGATTCGACACCAGATTGCTCATGCGCAGAGTTTCACTATGCAACGCGTCGGCAAATGCCTTCTGTGCCGATGTCAGCGGCGGTTTGGATATGGCCAGCGATTCGGACAAGCCAACCAGAGAGGTAAGCGGCGTGCGCAAGTCATGCGACAGTGCCGCCAGCAAGGAATTGCGCAGCCGTTCCGATTCCATGCGCACCAGCGCATCCTGCGCGACTTCGATGTAGTGCACCCGCTCCAGCGCGATCGCCGCCAGCGCGGCGAACGTATCGAGCTGGCGGCGCTGTTCCGGGATCAATATCCAGCGGCGGCTTTCCGGCTGAATGGCAAGCACGCCGCGGGTGCGCATCGGCGCGACCAGCGGCAGATAGAAGAGATTGCTGCCTGGCAGCGTGTCGGTACCGATGCCGGCCGGTGCCGCACGGTCGAATGCCCATTGCGCAATGCCCATATCGAGTATGCTCATGTTGGAAGCTTTAGACGGATCGCCCTGGGCAGACGATGGTGGCTGCAAACGACCTGCATCGTCCGGCAAGAGCAGCGTCGCCTTGGCACGGAAGGTGCGCACAATGAACGTGCGCGTAATCTCAAAAATCTGCTCGGTCTGCAATGCACTGGATAATTCGCGTGCGAATTGATACAAGGCCCGCGACCGGGATTCGCGGTGCGATGCGACAAGCGCCTGATAACGCAGGTCCGAAGTCAAGTGCGCAGTGATCCACCCAACCGCCAGCATCACGGCAAATGTCACCAGGTATTGGGCATCGCTGACTGCGAAGGAAAATCGCGGCGACACAAAATAGAAATCGAATGCAGCTACGCCCACGATGGTAGCGGTCACTGCCGGTCCGCGCCCAAAGCGTACCGCAACCAGCACCACGGTCAGCAAGAACA
>DASYKE010000086.1:0-2986 GCA_035995725.1 Burkholderiaceae bacterium
GAAGTTTGCACCAGAACCCCCGTTACTGTTACTTGGCCTTGCTGGCCAGATAAGCGATCAGAGCGAGCGCCAGCAGGATCAGCAGCATTCCCGCCAGCTCGACATGGTTCGGCAATTCACCGAGGAAGATGGCGGAGGCCACCACGCCCACGATCGGGTTGAGCAGCGAGCCGATCCCCACCGCGCTGGCCTTGAGCGTTTTGAGCAGATACAGCCACAACAACCAGCCGATCGCCGTCGCCGGGACGATGTTGTAGAGCAATCCCCAAATCAATGCCGGTGTCCATTCAATGGCGGGCTCGCCGGCCAGCGCTGCCACGATGATAAGAGGAACCGAGCCCAGCAGCATTTGCCAGGCGGTCAGGGACAGCAGATCGACCTGGCCGTTTGCCTGGATTTTCTTGCCGACAATGACGCCCATCCCCCAGACAGCGCCACAGGACAGGGCGAGCACCTTGCTCGATAACGTGCCTTGCAAATGCCAGGGCTCCAGGAAGCAAACCAGTCCAAGCAACGCAAGCGCCACGGCCAGCCATTGCCATCCGACAATGCGTTCATGCAGGGTCGGCCATGCAAAAAGCATGACCCAAAACGGCATGGTGTAGACCAGTACCGCAACATGGCCCGCCCCGCCTGCCACCAGCGCCCAATTCGACAAGCCGGTAAAGCCGGCCGTCTGCAGCAATCCCAGCAGCATGGCGGGTCCCAATTTGGGAGGGCGCAGGCTGCGGCCAGTCAACGGTAGCATGATGAACAGCACCAGAGAAGCGGCCAGGCAGCGAATCGCAGCGAACTCAAAAGGCCCGGCATAGCGCAAGCTGATTTTGTTGACGATCCAGTTGCATCCCCAGATCAGCGCCAGAAACGCCAGAGTGGCGATTGGCAGCCATTGCCTTGCCGGTTTCCGATAGTCAGTGTTCATTGCAAATTTTTCTGGTTGCGCATTCCACCTGCCATGGGAGACGAGCCATTGCTTTGCCGGTTTTCGAGAGTGAGTGTTCATTGCAAATTTTTTTGGTTGCGCATTCCCCTTGCCATGGGAGACGGCTGGGCCAGCATGACACGGGGTACGATTTATCCGTCACCGATACGAACTCGACTGAGTTTGAGTCCGTTTTCATTCACCGTCCGGGACGGAGGCAAAAGAAGCGCAAGGGTAATAACGTATGGGTAGTAACGTAAGGTAATAACGTAATAACGCCGGGTTAAAAAGAGATGCCAGAGAGACGCAAGACAGACGCGAGAGATGCCTATTATCCTGATCGCGATGTGGAGTGCCTAGTGAATTATTCTTAATGACTCGCTCGATTTTGGCGGTTATCCATCCCCAAAATTACCCCCAAAATTTCCTGCCTTTGCGCCGCTTGGAGTAACTACTTTTATTAACTAGTTTTAATTCATCCAGGCGCGAACTTTCGCTCCAAATAGCCGACTAAATTAGTAGGCTATCGGCGATCGTCAAGAAAATGCCGGCAGCCCTGTTGAGATGTTCTTTCGCCTGGCAGGATTGCGATATGCGGCTGACCACCAAAGGGCGCTATGCCGTGACGGCAATGCTGGATATTGCCTTGCATGGCAATGGCAGCGTGGTTACCCTGTCCGACATCAGCAAGCGGCAGATCATCTCCCGATCTTACCTGGAGCAAATATTTGGCAAGCTGCATCGCTATCACCTGGTCCAAAGCGTGCACGGTCCCGGCGGCGGCTATTTACTCGCCAGAAATCTGAACGACATTTCCGTGGCCGACATCATCCGCGCGGTCGATGAACCGATCGATACGACCCAGTGCCATGGCCAGCTCAATTGCCACGACGGCGAGCGCTGCATGACGCACGAGTTATGGGCCGCATTGAATAGCGAAATCACCCACTATCTCGCGTCGGTCAGCCTGTCGCAACTGGTTGCCAGCCAGAAGCAGCAAGCCGGTGCCCGGCAGATAACAATGCCGCAGTCCAGGAGAAGATGATTTGGCGGAGCAATCCGAATCCGCGCGAACCCGCACGAATCCGCGCATCAGGAAGCCCCGGATAAAGTTATTTATAGAGGTAATGCAATGGCAGTGAAATTGACCGAAAGCGCGGCGCAACGGGTCCGCGACTCATTAATCGACAACGGCAAGGCAATCGGCCTGCGGCTGGGCGTGCGCAAAACCGGCTGCTCCGGATTCGCGTACACCATCGGCGCCGCCGAGTCCATTGCCGCAGCCGATCATGTGTTTGAAAGCCACGGCGTGAAGGTGCTGGTGGATGAAAAGAATCTGGCGTTCCTCGACGGCACGGAAGTCGATTTCACGCGAGAGGGATTCAGCGAGGCCTTCAAATTCCGCAATCCCAATGTCAAAAGCGAGTGCGGCTGCGGCGAAAGCTTCGGCGTGTGATCGCACAGGAGAGAATGATGGCAGTAAATCTGGAAAACCTGGTCAATAAACCGTACCAGCATGGTTTTATCACCGATATCGAAACCGATGCGGTGCCGAAAGGCTTGAGCGAAGAGGTCATTCGCACCATCTCGGCCAAAAAGCATGAGCCGGAGTTCATGCTGGAGTGGCGGCTGAAGGCTTATCGCCATTTCCTTACGATGACCGAGCCGCAATGGGCAACGGTGAAGCACCCGCCGATCGATTACCAGGACATCGTCTATTATTCGGCGCCGAAGTCGAACAAGGGCGGACCGGCCAGCCTCGACGACGTCGATCCGGAGCTGCTCAGGACCTACGAGAAGCTCGGCGTGCCGCTGAAGGAGCGCGAACTGCTCGCCGGCGTCGCGGTCGATGCGGTATTCGACAGCGTATCGGTGGCCACCACCTTCAAGGACAAGCTGTCCGAACTCGGCATCATCTTCAGCCCGTTCTCGGAAGCGGTACAGGAACATCCCGACCTGGTGCAGCAATATCTCGGTTCCGTCGTACCCCACACCGACAACTTCTTTGCGGCGCTCAATTCCGCGGTATTCAGCGACGGCACGTTCTGCTACATACCGCCCGGC
>DASYKE010000087.1:0-8973 GCA_035995725.1 Burkholderiaceae bacterium
CGGGAACAACTTCTTTCAGTGATTACGGTCGACCGCGAAAGCGCATAATTGTAACAAAGAATCCTTGAATTCGCCATGCGCCAAGGCGGAAATCGACTCTGTCGCGCGCCGGGCAGCCCGTTCAGCTTCGCGCTTGGTGTAGTCGAGTGCACCCGAAGACGTAATCGCTGCCAGAATATCGTCAAAGTGATTTTCGGCGCCATTTTCGATACAGACGCGCACCAGCTCGCGCTGCTCCGGGGTGCCGCTTTGCATCAGATAAATCAGCGGAAGGGTTGGCTTGCCTTCCCGCAGGTCATCCCCTACATTTTTGCCGATATCGGCAGCCTTGCCGGAGTAGTCCAGCACGTCGTCGATTAACTGGAATGCGGTGCCGAGCGATCGACCGTATTCGGCCGCGGCCCCGATGTCGGGATCGGATGCGCCGGCAATCAATGCGCCCAACTGGGCTGCGGCCTCAAACAATTTTGCGGTTTTGGAGCGGATGACTTGCAGATACCGCGTTTCAGTCACGTTGGGATCGTGCATGTTCAACAGTTGGAGCACTTCTCCTTCTGCGATCACGTTGGTCGCATCGGCCAGAATCCGCATCACCCGCATGTCGCCAATCGACACCATCATCTGGAATGCGCGAGAATACAGGAAGTCACCGACCAACACCGATGCGGCATTACCGAACAGCGCATTGGCAGTTTGCCGTCCGCGGCGCAACGACGACTCGTCCACCACGTCGTCATGCAGCAATGTCGCGGTATGGATGAATTCAATGATGGCGGCCAGATTGCGATGGTTGGCGCCCCGGTACCCGTATGCGTTTGCAAAAAGCAATACCAGTGCCGGCCGGATCCGCTTTCCGCCTGCGCTAATAATGTATTGCGCAATTTGATTGACCAACGGAACGTCCGAATGCAATTGCTGGCGGATTACCAGGTTGACCTCATCCATATCGATGGCGATCGAATGGCTGATCGAGCTTGATGAGACGTGTTGGGGAGTGGCGGACAAGGTCAAGCCTGCTAAAAATCGTCGAGTGCCGAGATTATACGATGACAAGCGGGGAGTGGCGGTGACGAGGCTCCTTGGGTCGGGCGCACGGTCCCGCACCAGTCTTTTGCGCCGTGTTCAGGACTTTTGACCGACGCTCTAAGTCCATGTATAATTAGAAGTTTTCCCATTTAAGCCTCCTTTATTGGCGCTTTGGGAAGAAAAGTCCTTTAATCATTTGACGAGGTTTCACATGTACGCGGTCATAAAAACCGGTGGCAAACAATATAAGGTTGCTGCCGGCGAAAAACTCAAAATAGAACAGATACCGGCAGACATTGGTTCCGAAATCACTTTAGATCAAGTGCTCGCAATGGGCACAGGCGACACCATCAAGTTTGGTGCGCCGCTGGTCAAGGGTGCTACGGTGCTGGCTACGGTTTTGGCGCATGGTCGCCACGATAAGGTAAAGATTTTCAAGATGCGCCGCCGGAAGCACTATCAGAAGCACCAGGGCCATCGCCAAAATTACACCGAATTGCAAATCGTCTCAATCAACGGCTAAGCGTTGGCTGAGCTAACCATATACCAAGGAGTCTGAAATGGCACACAAAAAAGGCGGCGGCACTACGCGCAATGGCCGCGATTCCGAGTCAAAACGACTGGGCGTCAAAGTATACGGCGGTGAGGCGATCAACGCCGGCGCCATCATCATTCGCCAACGTGGCACCAAAGTGCATCCGGGCGAAAATGTCGGCATGGGCAAGGATCACACTTTGTTCGCACTGATCGACGGCAAGGTGAAGTTCGCAATTAAAGGTGCGTTACAGCGTCAAATCGTTACTGTAGTACCTGCATGATATTCAAGTAGCATGCAGTGTGAGGCGCAAGCCTTCAATCGAAAGGCTCTGCCCCAGGTAGGGCCTTTTTAGTTTTATGGCGGCAAAATATGAAGTTTATCGACGAAGCAAAAATCGAAGTCATTGCCGGAGACGGCGGCAACGGCGTTGCTTCTTTTTGCCGTGAAAAATTCAGGCCCTTTGGCGGTCCGGACGGTGGCGATGGTGGCAAGGGCGGCAGCATCTGGGCAGTCGCCGACCGAAACATCAACACGCTGGTGGATTATCGTTTTTCCAAGCTGCACAAAGCGCGCGATGGTGAAAACGGCCGCGGTGCAGATTGCTACGGCAAGGGCGCCGACGACATCATGCTACGCATGCCGGTCGGGACCCTGATTATGGACCACAACGACGGTGAAATCGTTGCCGACCTGACCGAGCACGGGCAGGTTGCGCTGCTGGCCAAGGGCGGTGAAGGCGGCTGGGGCAATATTCACTTCAAATCATCGACCAACCGTGCCCCGCGCCAGAAAACGGAAGGTAAAGAGGGAGAGCGGCGTGAGTTGCAACTGGAGCTGAAAGTGCTCGCCGACGTCGGGCTGCTGGGCATGCCGAATGCGGGCAAGTCCACCTTCATCACGGCGGTTTCCAATGCGCGTCCTAAAATCGCCGACTACCCGTTTACTACGCTGCACCCGAATCTGGGAGTGGTGCGTGTCAGCCATGAAAAGAGTTTTGTGATCGCCGACATTCCGGGTCTGATCGAAGGCGCAGCCGAAGGCGCCGGCCTGGGGATCCAGTTTTTGCGGCATTTGCAACGCACCCGTTTACTGTTGCATATCGTCGATTTTGCGCCGTTCGACAATGTCGATCCGGTCAAGGAAGCCAAAGCAATCGTCAAGGAACTGAAAAAATACGATGAGTCGCTGTTTGAAAAGCCGCGCTGGCTGGTATTGAACAAGCTCGACATGGTGCCGGAAGCGGAGCGCAACAAGCGCGTGAAGGACTTTGTCAAACGCTTCGGCTGGAAAGGCCCGGTATTTGAAATTTCCGCATTGACGCGTGAAGGCTGTGAAGATCTGGTCATCGAAATTTATAATTATCTGGCCCAGCAACGTCAGCAAGAAACGCGCGCGGAAGAAACGCAAATGGTGGAAGAAGCGCGCGCCATTGTGTCGATTGATCCGAATGATCCCCGGTTCAAGTTAATGGAATAGCACACGCAGAAAAACTGATTTCTGTTTCGACCTTCTCTGCCGTCTGTATGGCCGCATCTTCCTCCAATGGCGCATCGGAAAGAATATGAACTCCGTCATTCAAAAAGCCAAACGCCTGATCGTCAAAGTCGGCTCGTCGCTCGTTACCAACGACGGCAAGGGGCTCGACAGCATGGCCATCGCCAAATGGGCGGCCCAGATTGCGCAATTGCGCGTGCTTGGAAAAGAAGTAGTGCTGGTCAGTTCCGGCGCAATTGCCGAGGGCATGCAGCGCCTCGGTTTCGACAGGCGACCGACCGGCATTCATGAGTTGCAGGCTTGCGCCGCAGTCGGTCAAATGGGCCTGGCGCAAATTTATGAAACCAGTTTTCGCGTGCACGATGTGCGGACCGCGCAGGTATTGCTGACCCATGCCGACCTGGCTGACCGCGAGCGTTATCTGAATGCCCGTTCGACGCTTTTTACATTGCTGCACCTCGGAGTGGTTCCGATCATCAATGAAAATGACACGGTTGTTACCGATGAAATCAAGTTCGGCGACAACGACACGCTCGGCGCGCTGGTGACCAACCTGATCGAAGGCGACGCACTGATCATCCTCACGGATCAGAAGGGATTATTTACCGCCGATCCGCGTAAAGACCCGGAAGCGCAACTTGTGCATGAGGCCAAAGCCGGCGATCCATCTCTGGAAGGGATGGCCGGCGGCACCGGCACCAGTATTGGCCGCGGAGGCATGCTGACTAAAATCCTGGCTGCCAAACGGGCCGCGACATCCGGTGCACATACCGTCATTGCATGGGGGCGTGAGGATGAAGTGCTCACGCGGCTGGCCGCCGGCGAGGCGATCGGTACGCAATTGACCGCCCAGACTGCGCAACTGACGGCGCGCAAACAGTGGATGGCCGATCACCTGCAAACGGCTGGAAAGGTAGTCCTGGATGCAGGTGCGGTACAAAAGCTGACAGCCGAAGGGAAATCGCTGCTGCCGATCGGCGTAATCAAGATTGCCGGTGAATTCGGCCGCGGCGACGTGATTACCTGTACCGACGAGGCAGGTAGTGCAATCGCGCGCGGCATGACCAATTATTCGAGTTCCGAAGCGCGCCGCATCATGCGGCGTCCGTCAGCAGAGATTCTGGCGATCCTGGGATTTGTCGAGGAACCGGAACTGATACACAGGGATAATATGGTACTGCTGTGATGCCGGCGCGGAGCTGTTTCTTACTGAGATAGGTTCTTCCGCGATTTTTCAAATCGATTCTACGATCCAGGTTGCTGTGTCAGAGGCTGCTGCAATCTTATTCTTTCCAACATCTTTTCCGCATTATCCGCAATAGTCAGATTCCGGCAAAAATAATCCTGCGCCAATGTCGCATGCTGGCGATTGGCGGCGTTGCGCACTATCGGCTCCCACTGGTCGTGGCGTGAGCGCGACCAGGTACCGTCCTGGCGTCCGAATGCGTACAGCTTCTTTTCAAATGACTGACAGCGAATGCCTTCGTAACTGACATTTCGCGCACCCGACGTACTGGTGGTCAGCAGCGTATAGCGGATCACGCCATCGGCGCCGACTGTCAGCGATTTGGCATCGATGGCAAAAGACTGGGTGGCGGTCGCGCTGACGTAAAAAGGCAGCAGATTCTCCGCCGTCGGAGCGGCAGGAAGCTGAATGGCGATTTCCTGCCATAGCTTGTTCTCGTTATCAAAATCCTCTTCAAAACGGGATTGCGCGTGAACCATCGCGACGGCACTTGCCATACCGGCAAAAGCGACCAGGAGTTTTGACATCAAGCCATGCGTCAGCCAGCCTCTTTGGGCCAAGGACCGGACAACAGGCATCTGGGAAAATTCTAAAAAAATCATTGAAGCTCTCACTCGTTGTCTGGTGGGGTATCAGCGGAGCCCAGTTCATCGAGAGCCTGTGCCGGATGGGATTGACGCAAATAACGTGCGGCGTGGCGCTGCGCTCCGGCCTGGATCGGTCGCGTCAAAAAGCGTGACAATTCTTGCAATGCTCTCTGATAGACGTCGCGTTTGAATTCGATGACGACATCCAGCGGCACCCAATAATCGTGCCAGCGCCATGCGTCGAACTCCGGGTGGTCGGTTACCCGCAGGTTGACGTCGCAGTCGCGACCAATCATGCGCAGCAAGAACCAGATCTGCTTCTGTCCGCGGTAGTGTCCGCGAATTTCGCGTTTGATGAAGTGATCCGGAACTTCATAGCGCAGCCAGTCGCGCGTGCGTCCGATGACCTTGACGTGTTCTGGGGTCAAACCGACTTCTTCCTTGAGTTCGCGAAACATCGCCTGCTCCGGGGTTTCACCGAATTTAATCCCGCCTTGCGGAAATTGCCAGGAATGTTCGCGTACCCGTTTCCCCCACCACACCTCGTTATGGGTGTTGATGAGGATAATGCCGACGTTCGGACGAAAGCCTTCACGGTCCAGCATGTTGCACCTCAAAATTTCTGCGGCTAGATGCGCCTCGACATCAATCCGGCACGCAAACGCTATGCCCCGGCATGGCCGCAACAGGGTGCGAACAGCGAAACATCAATCAATTGTGCAAAGAGTGGGCGCATCAGCCAGCTAATCCTTTAAAATTGAGTTGATTATAACCCTCTCTTTTTAAAAAGAATTCATCGTTATGCGCGCCTCCCGATTTTTTATTTCTACGCTCAAAGAAGCTCCGTCCGATGCAGAAATCGTCAGCCACAAATTGATGCTGCGCGCCGGGATGATAAAACGTCTCGGTTCGGGCATTTATACCTATATGCCGATGGGTTTGCGCGTGATTCGCAAAGTGGAAGCGATTGTGCGAGAGGAGATGAACCGCGCCGGCGCTGTCGAATTGCTAATGCCGGTGGTACAGCCGGCGGAACTGTGGCAGGAAACCGGTCGCTGGAACAAGATGGGGCCGGAATTGATGCGGGTCAAAGACCGGCACGGTCGCGATTACGCGATTCAGCCTACTTCCGAAGAAGTCATTACCGACGTGGTGCGAACGGAAATCAAATCGTATCGTCAACTGCCGATCAATTTTTATCACATTCAAACCAAGTTTCGAGATGAGCGCCGTCCGCGCTTCGGTTTG
The DNA here is from genome assembly GCA_035995725.1 of Burkholderiaceae bacterium. Classification (GTDB taxonomy): domain Bacteria; phylum Pseudomonadota; class Gammaproteobacteria; order Burkholderiales; family Burkholderiaceae_D; genus JAQGLW01. The sequence goes on from DASYKE010000087.1 coordinate 6,140, forward strand.
ATGCGCGGACGCGAGTTCACGATGAAAGACGCGTATTCTTTCGACCGGGATGTGGCGGGGATGCAGCAGTCTTACCAGGTCATGTATGACGCCTATGTGCGCATTTTCGATCGATTCGGTTTGCAATTTCGTGCGGTGGCAGCCGACAATGGCGCAATCGGCGGTTCCGGCTCACATGAATTTCACGTCATCGCAGATACCGGCGAAGATGCACTGGTGTATTGTCCGACGTCCGATTATGCGGCCAATATGGAGGCGACGGAGGCGATCGCGCCGACGGCCCCACGCGGCGCAGCGACGCAGGCGCTGACCAAAACACCGACACCGGGCCAATCAAGATGCGAAGATGTCGCGGCGATGCTTGGCCTGCCGCTGGCGCAGACCGTCAAGTCGATCGTGCTCACGGTGGAAAAAGAAAAGCAAGGTGTGATCGACAAGGAAGTTTGGCTGCTGCTGCTGCGCGGCGATCATGAATTGAATGAAGTAAAAGCCGGCAAAGTACCGGGTTTATCCGATTACCGCTTTGCGACAGAAGCCGAAATTGTCGAATGGTTCGGGACAAAGCCGGGCTATCTTGGACCGATCGGCACTAAAAAACCGGTCCGGATTGTCGCAGACCGGATGGTTGCCAACATGAGCAATTTCGTTTGTGGCGCCAACCAGGCGGATTTCCATTACACCGGTGCCAATTGGGCGCGCGACATGCCGGAGCCGATCGTGTCCGATATTCGCAATGTGGCGGCCGGCGATCCGTCGCCGGATGGCCGGGGCGTGCTCGCAATCCAGCGTGGCATCGAAGTCGGGCATGTGTTCCAGCTGGGAACGCGCTATTCGCAAGACATGAATGCGACTTATCTGGATGAAACCGGCAAGCCGCAGTTGATGCAAATGGGCTGCTACGGAATCGGCATCACGCGTATTTTGGGCGCGGCGATCGAACAGAATTTCGACGACAAGGGCATTGTCTGGCCAGTCGCGATTGCGCCGTTCGAGGTAGTGTTGTGCCCGATGGGATACGACCGCAATGAAGCGGTCAAGGCTGAAACCGACAAACTGTATGCGGTGCTGCAAAAGGCGGATGTAGACGTGGTGCTGGACGATCGCGGTGAGCGTCCGGGCGCGATGTTTGCGGATTGGGAATTGATCGGCGTGCCGCATCGCATTGTGATCGGCGATCGCGGGCTGAAGGAGGGCACGCTGGAATACCAAGGCCGTCGCGACGTTGCGGCGACCGCGATACCTGTTGCCCAAATGGCTGATTTCGTTCAAGGCAAATTGAAGCAGTGAAGGCATTGCATAGAGCGATCATGCATATTTCGAAAATTCACCGGAAATATTGCGAAAACAGGAGAGTCAATGCCGCTACCGTCGATAAAACCGGTGAAAGAAGCCGCTTCATAGCCGATCATGAGGGTTGGCCAGTCACGCCCCGCACATTATTGTTCTGGTTGATAGTCGTCGCGGCGCTGTGCTGGGGTACCCAGGCCAGCGCCGGCAATCAAAAGGAAGAGGCGCTGGCGGATTCAGTGCGAATTGCATTATCCAATGCGATCACGGATGCGCGTCCGCCCAAGGCAAGGTTTGATGAAGTCAATGACCGCATCAATTACTCGTATTGGTTGGGCGAAATGTCCAAACGCCTGCAGCGCAAGTTGCCCGACGCGCACGTGCGGCTTGAATTTCTGGAAACCGTCTGGTATGAGGCCAGGCGGGCGGGGCTTGATCCGGCGATGGTGCTCGGACTGATCGAAGTGGAATCCGCCTTCCGTAAATATGCAATGTCGCATGCCGGCGCACGCGGCTACATGCAGGTGATGCCGTTCTGGACGCGCGTGATCGGCGACCACGATCCTAAAAAGCTGTTCCACATGCAAACCAACCTGCGGTACGGCTGCTCGATTCTGCGCATGTATATCGACACAGAGCGCGGTAATTTGTACCTCGCGCTCGGCCGCTACAATGGCAGCCGCGGGAAACCGGAATATCCAAATGCGGTATTGGCCACATGGAAGCGTTGGGAATATAAATCTGAGCGCATGGAGCGGAATACCGGGCGCCAATGAATATCTTGGATGAGACATATCCGAAGACGGTAAATCCGTGAAACGGAAGAGTGCCCCGCGTCGCTGGAGCAGATACGCGAAATTGGGAAAAGCATGTAAAACCCGATAAGCGGATTGCCCTGCAAACAAAAACGCCCGCGTCTGCGGGCGTTTTTGTTTGGCACCTGGAAAGAAGATTATTTCAAGTGATCGGAGATAAGTTTGGTCATCTCGAACATCGACACTTGTTTCTTGCCGCCAAAGACAGCTTTCAGCTTTTCATCTGCATTGATGTTGCGTTTGTTGGCTTCATCTTGCAGCTTGTTTTTCTTGATATAGTCCCAGACCTTTTTGGTGACTTCGGTGCGCGGCAGCGGATTGGAACCAACGACGGCGGACAGTACGGCGGACGGCGTCATCGGTTTCATGAATGCTGCGTTTGGCTTGCGCGCGGTCTTGGGCTTTGCGGCTTTTTTTGCTACCGGCTTTTTGGCGGCTGCTTTTTTAGGAGCGGCTTTCTTTGCTGCTGCTTTTTTGGCTGCCGGTTTTGCTGCTTTTTTCGCTACCGGCTTTTTGGCGGCGGCTTTTTTAGCAGGAGCTTTTTTTGCTGCAGGCTTCTTTACTGCTTTTTTCGCAGTGGGTTTCTTTGCTGCGGTTTTTTTGGCTGTTGCCATCTTAAAACCTCCTTCACATTAGTGTTGGGAAATTGCGCCATTTCACGCACCGCTAATAGTGGTAGGGTTTTGCCAGCTATGCAAGTGTTTTTTGCAAGTTTTTAATGGGAATTGTGTA
>DASYKE010000088.1:0-7114 GCA_035995725.1 Burkholderiaceae bacterium
CGTTGCGTCGCACCGGCTTGCGCCTGACCAGCCGCAAGCCCTGTGGATCGAGTTGCAGCAGCATCTTCGGCCGCCTCGACCTCGCGTACGGGGCAGATCCCTTCCGTCTTTTTATATGGAAATGAACAACGCTGCCGCGAGGAGTCCGGCCCCTTGGGCAGCAACCCTGCAATGCGCAATCGGGTATGTCTTTATCAAGCCGGTCATGTTGTTTTCCTTTACTATTCGGACTGAAAAAGACGTTGCATGGATATAAGCCAGCGTTACTTGCGTGCACTTTTATTTACTGACCAGTTAGTTATATTAATTACAACCACGCTGCCCATAATTTGTATGCGACTTTCTAGTCATCAATAAAATAATGTCGATCGAACATTACGAAAACTTCCCGGTTGCGTCTATTTTGCTGCCCGCGCGCCTGCGCCCTGCGGTCGAAACCATTTATGCATTTGCTCGCAGTGCGGATGATTTGGCGGATGAAGGAGACGCGGTGGAGGATGCCCGACTGGCAGCTTTGAATGCATACGAACACGGACTGGATCGGATTGAAAACAGCCAGCCTGCCGATTCGCCACTGTTTGCCGCGCTTGCCAAAGTGGCACGTGTCCACGAGTTACCGTTACAACCGTTGCGCGACTTGCTGTCGGCTTTTAAACAGGATGTCGTGACCAAGCGATATGCGACTTTCGACGCATTGATGGATTATTGCCGACGCTCCGCCAACCCGGTCGGCGCACTGATGCTGCATCTTTACGGTGCAGCGAACACGCAAAACCTGCGCGAATCGGACCTTATTTGTTCAGCCTTGCAATTGATTAACTTCTGGCAAGACGTGGCCGTCGATTGGCAAAAGGCGCGGATTTATTTGCCGCAAGAAGACTTGATGCGCTTCCAAGTGAGCGAAGCTCAGTTGGCGCAAGCGCAGAACAATGATGCATGGCGCGCCTTGATGCGATTCGAGATCGAGCGCACGCGCGCAATGATGATGGCAGGCGCGCCGCTGGCGTTGCGCCTGCCGGGACGGATCGGCTGGGAACTGCGGCTGGTTGTCCAGGGCGGATTGAGAATCCTGGAACGTATCGAAATGGTTGATTACGATGTGTTCCATCAGCGGCCGCAACTGGGTAAAAGCGACTGGCTGCGCCTCGTTTGGCGCGCTATCCGGATGAAGGTGCGGTAAAAAAGCGAGCCAGGCTATTTGGCATCATCTTTCAAGACAAAGCATCCGCCCCATGTATTAAAAACCTTTTATTAAAAACCTTTTGTCGGCTAGGATAGCGGCTTCCATCGCGCCCCAAACGGCCTTCAATTGGCCTTCAATTCTCATGTCTCCCGACGATTATTGCCAACAAAAAGCCGCGCAGAGCGGTTCCAGCTTCTACTACAGCTTCTTGTTCCTGCCGCCGGAGCGCCGCCGTGCGATCACGGCACTGTATGCATTCTGCCGCGAGGTCGACGATACCGTGGACGAGTGTACCGATGCCGCGGTCGCCCGCACCAAGCTGATCTGGTGGCGCAAGGAAATCGCTGCGATGCTGGCCGGGAATCCGACTCATCCGGTTACGCTGGCGCTGCAGCCGCACCTGGTGCCGTACTCGCTGGACGGCAAACATCTGCAAGCCATCATCGATGGCATGGAAATGGATCTCGACCAGACGCGTTATCTCGACTTCGCGGGATTGCAGCGCTATTGCTGGCATGTGGCGAGTGTGGTCGGACTGCTGTCGGCCGGCATTTTCGGTGCGACGCGTCCGGAAACCCTGCAATACGCTGAAAAACTTGGTCTTGCTTTCCAGCTGACCAACATCATTCGCGACGTCGGCGAAGATGCGCGCAAGGGACGTATCTACTTGCCGATCAGCGAGTTGCAGCAATTTAATGTCACCGCAGCCGATATCCTGAATGCCCGACATACTGAAAATTTCGAGAATCTGATGCGTTTTCAGGTCGAACGCGCGCAACGCGCATACGACGAAGCGTTTGCATTGCTGCCTGCGGAAGACCGCCGCGCGCAGCGGCCAGGCCTGATAATGGCGGCGATTTATCGAGCGCTGCTGAACGAGATCGAACGCGATGGCTTTCATGTGCTCAATCAACGGATTTCCCTGACACCGATCCGTAAACTCTGGCTGGCATGGAAGACCTATGTCCGAGGGTAGGAAGGGGCGTCGTGATCGTACTCGCGCTGCGCGAAAGATTGGCGTGGTGGGCGGCGGCTGGGCCGGCTGTGCAGCAGCAGTCGAGCTGGTCCGTCGAGGTCATCAGGTCACGCTGTTCGAGGCCGCGCGCACATTGGGCGGCCGGGCTCGCCGCGTCGAAATCGATGGTAATGCATTGGATAACGGCCAGCATATCCTGCTCGGAGCTTACACCGAAACCCTGCGCCTGATGCGTATTGTCGGCATCGATGCCGACAATGCAATGCTGCGACTACCGCTCCAGATGCGCTATCCGCAACATAGCGACGGCATGGATTTCATTGCGCCACGCCTGCCCGCCCCGCTCCATCTGCTTACCGCGCTGTTGCGTGCCACCGGACTTGCGAAAGAAGACAAATTATCGCTGGCGAGATTTTCGACAACCGCGCGCTGGATGGGCTGGCAGCTCAATACCGATTGCACTGTCGCTGAATTGCTTGACCGCTTTGACCAGACTGAACGCCTGATCAGATTGATGTGGCGCCCGCTTTGCATCGCCGCCCTCAATACACCGCCGGAACGTGCATCGGCGCAAGTATTTCTGAGCGTGCTGCGCGATAGCCTGGGTGCGCGCCGCGCCGCATCGGACATGCTGATTCCGCGTGTCGATCTGACAGCTCTGTTTCCGCAGCATGCAGCCTTGTTTATCGAACGGCAAGGCGGCGTTGTGGAATGCGGTGCGGCCGTCAATGCAATCAAACGGGAAGGTCGATGCTGGCGCGTCGAACTGAACGGCGGCCCCCGAGCATCGCGTAGCGGCGTTGCACTTGCTTCGGCGACCAACGGGAGTGTGACCGCAGGGAATGCAACGCCAGAGCTCGGCTGTGCACTTCCTTCGGTCGCCGAAACTTTCGATGCGATCATCATCGCCACGCAGCCCGGCCACGCAGCCGGTTTGCTCAACGGCTTGGTCGAAACAGGTAATTTGACATCCTTCAATTACGAGCCGATCACCACGTGTTATTTGCAATACAAACCCAATGCAAGTCTGCCTCAGCCATTCTTCGCTCTGATCGACGATGTTGCGGCAAACGAATGGGGCCAGTTCGTATTCGACCGCGGTCAGATCGACAAAAGCCGGCCGGGATTGCTGGCGGTCGTGGTCAGCGCAGCGGGTGATGCCATCGCGCTCGGCCACGAGGCGCTGGCCACCGCGATAGCAGCTCAACTGGCCAAGGCGTTTCGAGTACCGGAGCTGGCACATCCCGAGTGGGTAAAAGTGATTTCGGAAAAGCGCGCAACCTTTTCATGCACACCCTCCCTGGTCCGTCCTGATAACGCGACGAGCCTGGATGGCCTGATGATCGCCGGCGATTACACCGCGGGCGATTATCCGGCCACGCTGGAGTCCGCCATCAGAAGCGGTGTAAAAGCGGCACAAGGCATCACCCGCTGACACAACCGGAGAAATGCAGAGCTCACAGGGAATGTGAGCTCTGGCGTTGGCGTTGCATTCCCTTTGGTCACATTCCCTGCGGTCACACTCCCGTTGGTCGCCGAAGGGAATGCAAGGCCAACGCCGTTGCGTGCCCCTCACCCGAACATGCTTCGGCAGACTGCTACTCGTGTTCGCGTACCCGGCTCAGCGCTTCATCGATACGCTCGACCGCGATAATGCTTAATCCCTCGATTTTTTGTTTCGGCACATTCGATTTGGGAATCAGTGCAATCGAGAAACCCAGTTTTGCCGCTTCCCGCAGCCGTTCCTGCCCGCGGGGCGCCGGCCTGATTTCGCCTGCCAGCCCAACTTCGCCGAATACTACCAGGCCACGCGGCAATGGCTTGCTGCGCATTGAAGAATGTATTGCCAGCAGCACGGCGAGGTCGGCTGCCGGTTCCGTAATTTTCACGCCGCCGACCGCGTTGATGAACACATCCTGATCGAATGCGGCAATACCGGCATGACGATGCAATACTGCGAGCAGCATCGCCAGCCGGTTTTGCTCCAACCCGACTGACAGCCGGCGCGCGTTCGGCAGATGCGATGTATCGACCAGCGCCTGGATTTCCACCAGCAGCGGCCGCGTTCCTTCCTGCGTGACCATTACGCACGACCCGGCCACCTGATTGTCGTGTTGAGATAGAAACAGGGCGGACGGATTGGATACGCCCTTCAAGCCTTTTTCCGTCATCGCGAACACGCCCAGTTCATTGACCGCACCGAAGCGGTTCTTGAATGCGCGCACCAGGCGGAAACTCGAATGGGTATCGCCTTCGAAATACAGCACGGTATCGACGATATGCTCGAGCACGCGCGGTCCGGCCAACGCGCCTTCCTTGGTCACGTGGCCGACCATGATGATCGTGATGCCTGATTGCTTGGCGACCCGCGTCAATTGCGCCGCGCATTCGCGTACCTGCGCGACCGACCCCGGTGCGGAAGTGAGCGCATCGGAATAGACAGTCTGGATCGAGTCGATGACGGCGACTTGCGGCTTGTGCTCGGCCAGTGTATTGAGGATTTTTTCCAGCTGTATTTCGGCCTGCAGCTTGAGCTCCCCGGCATCGACTGCAAGCCGCTTGGCACGCAATGCGATTTGCGCGCCGGATTCTTCGCCGCTGACGTACAGCACTTTTTTTGTACGTGACAGATTCGCCAGTGCCTGCAGCAGCAAAGTCGATTTTCCGATACCCGGGTCGCCGCCGATCAGCACGACTGCGCCGGCGACCAGGCCGCCGCCGAGTACCCGGTCGAATTCTTCGATGCCGGTGCCGAAACGCGGCACATCGATCGTCTCGATGTCAGCCAGGCTCAACACCGGCGAAGTCTGAGCGAGCCCCTGATGTTGCGCGGAAAAGCGGTTACCGGCTGCTTCGACGATGGTTTCGACCAGCGTATTCCACTGCCCGCATGCCGGGCACTGGCCAGCCCATTTGTTGCTGACGCCACCGCATTCGGTGCAGGTGTAATTGGTTTTCGGTTTGGCCATTATGAAATGAAGGTCCGTAGAAAATTTGTCCTGTCGTTACATCAGTTGCCCGCTCGATGCTCAATCGTTGGCACCCGCGATGCCAGTCCGCACATCAGCTCATAGCCGATCGTGCCGGCGGCGTGCGCCACTTCGTCGATCGGCAAACCGGCTCCCCACAACGTCACCGCGCTGCCTACGCGCGCGGTCGGTACCGGCGTCAAATCGACCGAGATCATATCCATCGATACGCGCCCCACGATTCCGGTTCTGATGCCATCGACAATGACTGGCGTCCCGTCGGGCGCATGGCGCGGATAGCCATCCGCATAACCGCAGGCGACCACGCCGATCTTCATCGGCTTGTCCGCGACAAAGCGGCTGCCATAGCCGACCGCTTCGCCGGCGGCCACTTCCTGCACGCCGATGATGGCGCTGGTGAGCGTCATCGCAGGCAGCAAACCGAATTCAGCCGCACTCCGGACACCTGGCGTGCCGCCATATAGCATGATGCCGGGACGTATCCAGTCGGAGACTATGCCGGGATGCATCAAGTCCGCTGCGGAATTGGACAAACTGCGCGGACCGGCCAATCCTTCTGTAGCAGCATGAAAGCGACGCAGTTGTTCCGACAATGGAAGCGCAGGGTTGGCGTTATCGTCCGCATTGGCGAAATGTGTCATCAACGTGATATTATCTACCGCACCGATTGCACGCAGCCGTGCGTAGGCGGCACGGAAAGCGTCCGGTTTGAAGCCAAGGCGGTTCATGCCGCTGTTCATTTTCAGGTGCACATCAATGGTCGATCCCAATTTGGTTTTTTCGAGCATTACAATTTGATCATTGCAATGGATGACGGCTTCCAATCGGTAATCGATGACCTCTTGCAGATCCGACGGCTCGAAAAATCCCTCCAGCAATAAAATTGGTTTTTGCCAACCCATTTCGCGCAACCGAGCTGCGCCATCCAGTTCAATCAAGCCCAATCCATCAGCAGCAGCGAAACCGCGCATGCCGCGTGCCAAGCCGTGACCGTATGCATTTGCCTTGACCACCGCCCACGTTTTTGAACGAGGCGCACAGTTTCTGGCAATAGCAAGATTGGATTGCAGCGCAGCGATATCGATGGTGGCGACAAGCGGTCTTGGCATGAGAACAATATTGAATGTTGAAAAAATCGAAGCCCGATGACCATTTTACCGGAGAGGGTCGCCGCACCAGCCTGAAATCCGATGGGCTTCGCATATTTTCATGGTATAAAGCAATTCGGAGAGATTTCGTGACAATCAAAGAATGCGGATGAATCGCGGTTTTTACACCATCATGGCGGCGCAGTTTTTTTCGTCGCTCGCAGACAACGCCCTTCTTATCGCTGCCATTGCATTGTTAACCACAATGAATTCGCCGGCATGGATGACGCCGTTGCTGAAGCTGTTTTTCGTGCTGTCCTACGTATTGCTCGCCGCTTTCGTCGGAGCCTTTGCCGATGCGCTGCCCAAGGGCCGCGTGATGTTCATCACCAATCTGATCAAGATCCTCGGCTGCGCAATGATGTTTTTCGACGTCCATCCGCTGTTCGCGTATGCGATCGTAGGTTTTGGTGCAGCAGCTTATTCGCCGGCCAAATACGGCATCCTCACCGAATTATTGCCACCGGAAAAACTGGTGGCTGCCAATGGCTGGATTGAAGGCTTGACTGTTGCGTCGATTATCCTTGGCACGGTAATGGGCGGCGTTTTGGTCAATTCACATATTTCCTCGGCCTTGCTGTCCTTCGACCTCCCGAGGATTGACACCGGCATCGATACTCCGACCGAGGCTGCGCTGTGCGTGATCGCCGGCACTTATTTCATTGCTGCGCTGTTTAACCTGAAAATTCCGGATACCGGGGCGCGCTATTCGCACCAGGAGCGCAACCCGATCAAACTGATCGCCGATTTTTCGAATTGCTTCACGGTATTGTGGAAGGACAAGCTGGGGCAGATTTCCCTGGCTGTCACCACGCTA
>DASYKE010000089.1:0-45929 GCA_035995725.1 Burkholderiaceae bacterium
AGGAGAAGCGACAGGACGCTGCTGCTCCATATCCATCTGCCATACGAAACAAATTTCCGTATTTTTCCCCAATCGAAATTAGGGCGGAACCGGACTGAAAAAAATATCCATGAGCCCGACACCCGGATCAGTTCAGCCGTAATCGAGCCGATGACGACGGCGATCGGACCAAAGTCATAGAAAACCAACAAGATGGAAACGCAAAGGTCAATGCCGGTTGCGCTCATCTCAAGGATCGCGAGCGCCTTGAAGTTTCGATCCCGCTGGACCATATACAAACCGGGATGCAAACCGTTCCGCAACAAGGGAATGATTGCGGCGAGCGCGATTAACGGCGCCGCACTGGGCACATTGAGCATGCCGGCGATCGGTCCTGCGCCGAGAAAAAGAACAAGACCGACAACGAAGCCCCGTAACAGCAGCAGCGTCCAGATTGCGCCGATTTGATCCGCATTCGTTGCAGCAGGCTGCTGCACGATCGCTTGCGGAAGGCCGGTATCCGATAGCGATTCGGTGACTGCCAGCGCAAGCAAGGCCACGCCGATAAGGCCGACCGCTTCGGGTCCCAGCATGCGTCCCACAAGCAGGAACTTTAGCCCTACCAGACCACGGAGGATGACCTGTTGAAAAATGACCCACAGCACATGCTCCCTTTTCGCTAACGCATGCGAAATTCTCATGGATGGGAAAAAGCTTTTCAGGTACATGTTTTTTGTTCCTTGGGCTTCGCACACGGAGATCAGGATATTGAAAACCCAAAAATTGCTACCGTTTTGGTCCGGCTTAACTGGAGCACGCTAATAGATTGCTATTCATTGACTTCCAGGATTGGCCCGGATAATTAAACTATTGTGATGTTTTCCTCGATAAAACTATTGATTTTTACTAACATGCATACGAAATGGACATGAAAACTCTATGGGAACTCCATTGTTTTCGGATCAAAGCCGGCCCGTTGTGTGTTGTCCAATCTGGTTGAACGTCTGACGCGTGCAATGATCTCGGCACGGCCATGACTACCCTCAGATGATTTGATGCGTTTTCAGGATGACCGGTTGCTTTCCCCCTGCGGGCGGCGCATAAATTCCATCGACAGGATGTTGTTTCCTTCTTCTTTATTGCTGATTGCCTCGAATCTTGCCGGGCCGCAGATTTGCCGGCTTGCTCGTACTGTGCGCCGACGGAATACCCAGAACTTCTGTAGTGAACGTTGTATATCTGCTCTTCGGATTCGAAAAATACGGTTTGGAAAACGATTGATGGCGGAATGAAGCGGGAAAAGGCTGGTATTGCCCACTCGCTCTGAATTCGTGCACTGATACCGGCAGCGTTGCAGACATAAGTGAATTCAATGAATTTGCCCTGATGCTGCGCCGCAGACTGATTGTGCCTGGTTCCAAATTACATACCGAGGGATTTCATATGAAGCGGATTAATTCTCTTTTAGCTATTTTCGTTTGACCCGCCTGTTGAATTAGCACGGCAAGAATGTACATTCCGCACTTCACTCCGAATGGCCCTAACGATCGGCAGGTCCCACTGTCGCTACGCCTGAGTCTCGTGTCTGCCGCGCAGGTCCGCAGCGTTGTTAATCATTGCCGAGGCTGCCGCCATCATTTCAATGTGCAGCAGAGTTCCAATCCGGCAGAAAGACGGACTATACTGATGCATTGTCCAAAGGAAAGATCTTGGTTAATAAGACAATGCTATCGCAACCGCATTCCAGGGATTTCCAGACAGAGTTCAATCTCCAGGGAGTTGAATTGGCAACCGATCGGACCGGGAAAATCCGGTGAAAATTTTTATCGGCGCCCATTCATGATGAATTACATTTTCGCCCACATCAAGCGGCGGCCGCAGCTGCTGGTCGCTGTCATCGCGCTGGTCATTTCCGCGATCTATGGCCAGTTCCTGTGGAATCCGATTGTCTTCGACGACAACAATTTCTTCGGCGGCAGGATTCATTCGGAATACCTGGACTGGAAGGTATTTTTCAGCCTGGGCTCGCGCTGGCTGCCTTATGCCACATTCGAATGGACCCGTGTCCTGCTCGGCCACGAGATGATTTGGTACCGTCTCGGCAACATGGTCTTGCATATCGCCACCAGCGCCGCGCTATTTCTGTTTTTACGCAGACTGTTTGAAATTGTCCTGCCCATGGACAAAGCCGGCGTCATCGCCCCTGTATCCGAAAATTCTCTTTCGCCGTTCTGGCTGGCTTTTTTCGGCGCGCTGATTTTTGCCTTGCACCCCGCCGCTGTGTATGCCGTAGGCTATCTTATCCAGCGTACGACCCTGATGGCGACCTTCTTTGCCGTCGTGATGTGGTGGTTGTTTGTGGAGGGCCAGGCCAGGCGCAGTCACTGGTGGCTGATCGGTTCCGCCGTTGCTTATTTTTTTGCAGTCCTGTCGAAAGAGCATGCGATCATGGCTCCGGCGGTGGCGCTGGCAATATTTTTCCTGGTGCATAAGCCTGCCCGCGAATCGTTCAAGCAGGTCTGGCCGACTTTTTTGCTGTACGGCCTGATAGGCGCAAACACGCTGTTTCAGATGAAAAGCGGCAATATTCTCGGGCAGGCTTATGAGCCCAGGGGCGCGGATATGCTGGCGACGCTTGCCCGGCGGGATGCCGGATTCAATCCCGCTTTTGCCTATCCATTGTCGATGCTGACGCAATCCTTTTTGTTTTTCAAGTACCTGTTGGTCTGGATCGTGCCCAGTCCGGCCTGGATGTCGGTGGACATGTTTGAACAGTTCGCTGCCAGGCTATGGTCATGGCCGCATGTGGCAGGGCTGATCGGTTTCGTCATTTATCCGGCGGTCGCCATCCGGTTGCTGCTGCAACGCGGGAAACGAGGTTTGCTGGGCTTCGCCATGCTGTGCCCATGGCTCATGTTTGCTACCGAGTTATCGTCAGTCAGAATCCAGGAATCTTTCGTGCTGTATCGGAGCTATCTGTGGCTGCCCGGCGCTTGTGCGGCCATGCCGTTCCTGTTTCAGAAAGCGTCCGCGAAACGTGTGGCAGTCATTCTGACGGCGCTTGCGCTCGTGATGATTCCCGCGACGTGGGATCGTCTAAGGACTTTTTCTTCCGCATTGCTGTTGTGGGACGATGCTGCGCGCCTGATAACGGACAAGGATAATCGTCCGGGAGTGGAACGGATTTACCATAACCGCGGATTGCAGTTTTCAAAGCTGGGGTATTTCGAGCCGGCGCTCGCAGATTTCAATAAAGCGATCGCGCTCAATCCGAATTACATGCTTGCCTACAATGACCGCGGTGCTACCTATCTGTCGACACGGCAGTTTCCCCAGGCGCTGCATGACTTCGACAAGGCGATTGAACTCAATCCGAAATTCGCCCGTTCCTATCTGGGCAGGGCGCTGGCGTATGAAGGGCTCAACAATTCGCACGCCGCGCTGCTAAACTACCAGCAGCTTTGCGCATTGGGTTTTACAGATGGATGCGTAAAGCTTAAACCAGTCTTGAACTAGCTTGTATCGCCGCACAAGATTTTCGACATCCTGTCATGCAGAAATCCGATCATGCTCGTCCCGATACGCCTTGCGTCGCCGTATGTTCCACCACGTTCGATGAAGTGTGCCGCGGTTGCGGGCGCACGGTGGCCGAGGTGGCGCAATGGGTTTTTTTGACAACGGAAGAAAAAGAGCAGGTCTGGATTCGGATTTCGGCGCAGGGATATCCGCGGCGACAATCCTGAGTTGCCGCCAGCCTTCGGGCGCAGTCAGGTCAAATTCAGCGGGATCGATATTGCCAGCGTGGTGCCCTTATCCTCGACGCTGTCAATCTTCAATTCGCCTCCCAGCATGCCGATACGTTCCATGATCCCGGCGATCCCGAAGGTGTTCGTCTGTTTGCGCCGGCTGTCGTGCTGCATGCCGACACCATCGTCGGCAATTTTCATGTAAAGCGAGCTGCTATCCCTGTTCAGGTCGACCTGCACTTTGGTCGCCTGCGCGTGCCGGATCACATTGGTCAGCGATTCCTGCAGAATACGGAAAAGTGCCGTTGCGGTTTTTTCGTCCAGATCGCGATCGAAGTGTTGATCTCTCACCACGATGCTGCAGGCAATCCCGCTGCGCCGGCGAAACTCTTCTATCTGCCATTCGATCGCCGCCTGCAATCCCAAGTCCAGCACCGGCGGGCGCAGATCGTTAATGATGCCGCGCACGCTTTTGATGGTTGCATCGATCTGATTTAACGCGTACGAGGCTTTTTCGTTCAGTCTCGGGTGCATCCTGCCGGTACGCGCATGCAGCATCGAAGCATCGATTCGCAAGGCCAGCAGATTTTGGCCCAGCTCGTCGTGGATTTCGCGGGCGATGCGCTTGCGCTCTTCTTCCTTGATGAGTTCCTGATGCGACGCAAGCTGGCGCAGCATCATCTTCGATTGACGCAGTTCGTCGGTCTGCAGTATCAGTTTGCGCTGGAGATAGAACAGATCGACGAATACCCGGACCTTGGCGCAGAGAACCTCAGGCACGATCGGCGAGTAAATGTAATCTACCGCACCCAGCGTGTAACCGTGAAACCGATCGGAGTCGGAGCTGGCCTCGGCTGTGATGAAAATGATAGGCGTATGCGCGGATCGCGGACGGCCATGAATCAGCGTCGCGGTCTCGAAACCATCCATCGCCGGCATCTTCACGTCGAGCAGAATGAGGGCGAAATCCTGTTTCAGCAGCAGGCGCAGCGCCTCGCGCCCGGAGGAAGCAGTGGTGACATCCAGGCCCATGTGGGAAACGATGGAAAGGACTGCCTTGAGCTTGCCCGGATTGTCGTCCACCACCAGCACGGAGGCCGGCACGCCGTCCGGCGACAGAGGCTGCCGTAAATTGCTTCCTATTTTCAATGCAGGGGATTCCTGCCGCTGCATGCTCATGCCTGCACTCCGTAGAAAATCAGATTCTGTTGTTCCGGGGCCGACACGGAAAATCGACCGATCTTTGGTACTTTCGATCCCTTCATTTGCCGCCCCAACCGCATTTTACCGCTTGTGCGACGTCGTGGAACGCAGGGCGCAGACTTGTTTTCATGGTCAGCGATACAGCCATACCCGCATCAGCGACAGCAGCTGTTGGGTATCTACCGGCTTGCTGACATAATCCGATGCGCCGGCCTCGATGCATTTTTCGCGATCGCCTTTCATCGCCTTGGCGGTAAGCGCGATCATCGGCAGCGACTCGAACTGCTTGAGCCGGCGTATCTGGCGCATCGTTTCAAAGCCATCCATTTCCGGCATCATGATATCCATCAGCACAATGTCGATGTCCGGATGCTGCTTGAGCAGTTCGATCGCGGTCCGGCCGTTTTCCGCCGAAGTTACTTCCATCTTGCTTCGCTCCAGCAGGCTGGTCAACGCGAAAATATTGCGCACATCGTCGTCCACCACCAGCACTTTCTTGTCTTTCAGACTGGCCGAGCCTTCGTAGAGTTTTTCGAGCATCGAGCGCTGGTTCTCCGGCAGTTTCGATACTTCACGGTGGAGAAATAGCGCTGTTTCGTCGAGCAGCCGTTCCAGCGACTTTACCTCTTTGATGATTCCCTTGCCGATGAGGGCCCGCAGCCTGTCCTGTTCTTTCCCGGGCAGATCGTCCACGCCATAGAGAACGACCGGTACATCGCGCGTCAACTCGTTTTTTTGCATCGCCTCCATGAATTTGGTGGACGATATGTCGGGCAGACTGAGATCCAGTACCATGCAGTCGTAGCGCTTTTTCTTGAGTGCCGCCAGCGCATCCTTGCCGGTGGCGGCCATGTTCACCCGCACATTGCCGCTGCCTATCAGATCGACGATGCCGGCGCCGCGCTTTTCATCATTTTCGACCAACAGCAGATCCTTGGTCTTGCTGCGCGCGAATTTCACAATCCCGACCAGCGCATTCTGAATTTCATCGGCGGTCACCGGCTTGATCAGATACTCGAAAGCGCCATAACGCAACCCGCGGGCGCGATCGTCTTCGGCCGACAGGACTAGGACCGGGATATGCCGGGTGGCCGGATTGCGCTTGAGCCGCTCCAGCACTGCCCAGCCATCGATGTCGGACAGGTGCAGATCAAGCGTGATTGCCAGCGGTTTGAAACGCTCGACAAGTTCCAGAGCGTCTGCGCCGCGTGTGGTGACTATGCCCTTGAACTTCTTTTCCCGTGCGGCAGCGAGCAGGATGCCGGCGAACCTGGTGTCGTTCTCGACCATCAGCAGAATCTGATCGCGAGGTCCGATGGTTTCCCGATCATCCATGAGATGGGCCGGTTGCGGCAATGCCGCATCCCGATAGAAATGCCGCTGATCCGCTTCGGTAATCGATCCTTCTGCGGCATCGTTATCGATATTCACCGTTCGCATGGGTACGAACAGTGCGAATGTACTGCCCTTGTTGAGCTCGCTGGAGACAAGCCGCAACTCGCCGCCGAGCAGGCGCGCGAGCTCCCGGCTGATGGACAGCCCCAGGCCGGTGCCGCCATACTTGCGCGACGTCCCGGTATCGGCCTGCTGGAATGCCTCGAAGATCAGTTTCTGCTTGTCGGCCGACACGCCGATGCCGGTATCGGTCACCGCAAAGGAGATGACCGTATCGGCGCTGTTGAGGCCGGTATGATCGACGCTCCATCCCGAGGCGACAGGTCCGATGCTCATCTTGACCCCGCCTTTCTCTGTAAACTTGAAGGCATTCGACAGCAGATTCTTGACTACCTGGAGCAAACGCTTTTCGTCTGTCCATGTCGCGACGGGCAGCGCAGGCGCAAGTTCAACCGTGAAACCGAGACCATGGCTGTCGGCGACGGGCCGGAAGGTGCGTTCGATCTGGTCGTGCAGCCCGGCAAAAAATACCTCGGTAAAATCCAGCGTGACCGTACCCGATTCGATCTTGGACAGGTCGAGAATCTCGTTGATCAATCCCAGCAAATCCTTGCCCGAGCCCTCGATGGTCTTTGCATATTCGACCTGCTTGAGGCTGAGGTTTTTGTCCGCGTTGTCGCTAAGTTGTTGTGCCAGGATCAGAAGGCTGTTCAGCGGCGTTCGGAGCTCGTGCGACATGCTCGACAGGAACTCGGATTTATACTTGGAAGTCAGGGTAAGCTGCTCCGCTTTCTCTTCCAGCGACAGCTTGGTGATTTCCACCTCGCGGTTCTTGCGTTCGACCTCGGCTTTCTGTTCTTCCAGCAAGCCGGCCTTGTCTTCGAGCTCTTCGTTGGTCTGGCGCAGTTCTTCCTGCTGGCTTTGCAATTCATGCGCCAGGGACTGCGATTGTTTCAACAGTTCTTCGGTACGCATGTTGGCTTCGATCGTATTGAGCACGATACCGATCGATTCGCCCAGCTGGTCGAGGAAGGTTTGGTGAATCGCGCTGTACAGCGTGAACGAGGCCATTTCGACGACGGCCTTGACCTTGTTCTCGAACACGATCGGCAACACGATGATGTTGAGCGGCGCGGCCGCGCCCAGGCCCGACGTTATGGAGACATACCCGCCGGGCACGTCGGTGAGCAGAATGCGCTTCTTCTCGTAAGCGCATTGTCCGATCAAACCCTCGCCCAGGCGCCATTCGCTGCTGATATTTTCGTTGTATGCATACGCCGACAGCAGTTTGAGTTTCGGATTGTCTGTCTGGCTTTCATCCATCATGTAAAACACGCCATGCTGCGCATTGATCAGCGGCGCCAGTTCGGACAGTACCATCTTGGATACCGCAACCAGGTCGCGCTGACCTTGCAGCAAACGCGTAAATTTCGCCAGATTCGTTTTAAGCCAGTCCTGATCCGCATTCTGCCGCGTGGTTTCGCGCAGGTTGCGGATCATTTCATTGACGTTGTCCTTCAGTTCCGCCACTTCGCCTTTGGCCTCGACCTGGACGTTACGCGTCAGGTCGCCTTTTGTCACGGCGGTCGCCACATCGGCAATCGCACGCACCTGGTTGGTCAGGTTGGCCGCAAGGCCGTTCACGTTGTCGGTCAGGTTTTTCCAGGTACCTGCCGCACCCGGTACGTTCGCCTGGCCGCCCAGTTTGCCTTCGACGCCCACTTCGCGCGCCACCGAACTCACCTGATCCGAGAACAGCGCCAGCGTATCGGTCATGTTGTTGATGGTGTCCGCCAGTTCGGCGATCTCGCCCTTGGCTTCCACCGTCAGTTTCTTTTTCATGTCGCCGTTCGCCACCGCCGTCACCACTTTCGCGATGCCGCGCACCTGGTTGGTCAGGTTGGCTGCCATGAAGTTCACGTTGTCGGTCAGGTCTTTCCAGGTACCCGACACGCCGCGCACTTCGGCCTGGCCGCCCAGCTTGCCCTCGGTGCCGACCTCGCGCGCCACCCGCGTCACCTCGGCGGCGAAGCTGTTCAACTGGTCCACCATGATGTTCACGGTGCTCTTCAGCTCCAGGATCTCGCCTTTCACATCCACCGTGATCTTCTTGCCCAGATCGCCGTTCGCCACCGCGGTCGTCACCTGTGCGATATTGCGCACCTGGCTGGTCAGGTTGGACGCCATCATGTTGACCGAATCGGTCAGGTCCTTCCACGTTCCTGCAACGCCGGTCACATATGCCTGGCCGCCGAGCTTGCCTTCCATGCCGACCTCGCGCGCCACCCGCGTCACTTCGGATGCGAACGAGCGCAACTGGTCCACCATGGTGTTGATGGTTTCCTTCAGTTGCAAAAACTCGCCGCGCACGTCCACCGTGATCTTGCGCGACAGGTCGCCGTTGGCCACCGCGATCGTCACCTCGGCCACGTTGCGCACCTGCGCCGTCAGGTTCGACGCCATGCCGTTGACCGAGTCGGTCAAGTCCTTCCAGGTGCCGGATACGCCGGCCACTTCGGCCTGGCCGCCGAGCTTGCCCTCGGTGCCGACTTCGCGCGCCACCCGCGTCACTTCGGCGCCGAACGTCGAGAGCTGATCCACCATGATGTTGATGGTGTTTTTAAGCTCCAGGATTTCGCCGCGCGCGTCCACCGTGATTTTCTTCGTCAGGTCGCCATTCGCCACCGCCGTCGTTACCTGCGCGATATTGCGCACCTGGCCGGTCAGGTGCGATGCCATCATGTTGACCGAATCGGTCAGGTCTTTCCAGGTGCCCGCCACACCCGGCACCTGGCCCTGGCCGCCGAGCTTGCCCTCGGTACCCACTTCGCGCGCCACCCGGGTTACCTCGTCGGCGAATGTCGAGAGCTGGTCCACCATCGTGTTGATGGTGTTTTTCAGTTCCATGATCTCGCCCTTGGCTTCCACCGTGATCTTGCGGCCCAGATCGCCCTTCGCCACGGCGGTCGTCACGTCGGCGATATTGCGCACCTGGTTGGTCAGGTTGGCCGCCATGCTGTTGACCGAATCGGTCAGGTCTTTCCAGGTACCGCCGACACCGGTCACTTCGGCCTGGCCGCCGAGCTTGCCGTCGGTACCCACCTCGCGCGCTACCCGGGTTACCTCGTCGGCGAATGTCGAAAGCTGGTCCACCATCGTGTTGATGGTTTCCTTCAATTGCAGAATTTCGCCTTTGGCTTCCGCAGTGATCTTGCGCGACAGGTCGCCGTTTGCCACCGCGGTCGTCACGTCGGCGATATTGCGCACCTGGTTGGTCAGGTTGGCCGCCATGCCGTTGACCGAGTCGGTCAAGTCCTTCCAGGTACCCGATACGCCGGACACTTCCGCCTGGCCGCCGAGCTTGCCGTCGGTACCGACCTCGCGCGCGACACGGGTCACCTCGGCCGCGAAGCTGGAGAGCTGGTCCACCATGATGTTCACGGTGCTCTTCAATTCGAGAATTTCGCCTTTGGCTTCGACCGTGATCTTCTTGCCCAGGTCGCCTCGCGCCACGGCGGTGGTCACCTGCGCGATGTTGCGCACCTGGTTGGTCAGGTTGGCTGCCATGCCATTGACCGATTCGGTCAGGTCGCGCCAGGTGCCCGATACTTCCTTCACTTCCGCCTGCCCGCCCAGTTTTCCTTCGGTACCGACCTCGCGCGCCACGCGCGTCACCTCGGCCGCAAATGTCGACAGCTGGTCCACCATGGTGTTGATCGTGTCTTTGAGTTCGAGAATTTCACCCTTGGCTTCGGCCGTGATCTTGCGCCCGAGATCGCCGTTGGCCACCGCAGTCGTCACGTCGGCGATGTTGCGCACCTGCGTGGTCAGGTTGGCCGCCATGCCGTTGACCGATTCGGTCAGATCGCGCCAGGTGCCGGATACTTCCTTCACTTCCGCCTGCCCGCCCAGCTTGCCGTCGGTACCGACCTCGCGTGCCACGCGCGTCACCTCGGCCGCGAACCGCGACAATTGGTCGACCATGGTGTTGATGGTGCTCTTCAATTCGAAAATTTCGCCTTTGGCGTCAACGGTGATTTTCTTGCCCAGGTCGCCATTGGCCACCGCCGTCGTCACCTGCGCGATGTTGCGCACCTGGTTGGTCAGGTTCGATGCCATGCCGTTGACCGATTCGGTCAAGTCTTTCCAGGTACCCGACACGCCTTTTACTTCGGCCTGGCCGCCGAGTTTGCCTTCGGTACCCACTTCGCGCGCCACGCGCGTTACTTCTGCGCCGAAGGTGGAGAGCTGGTCCACCATCGTGTTGACGGTTTCCTTCAATTGCAGAATTTCGCCTTTGGCTTCCGCAGTGATCTTGCGCGACAGGTCGCCGTTGGCAACCGCGGTGGTCACGTCGGCGATGTTGCGCACCTGTGTGGTCAGGTTGGCCGCCATGCCGTTGACCGATTCGGTCAGATCGCGCCAGGTGCCGGATACGCCGGCCACTTCCGCCTGCCCGCCGAGCTTGCCTTCGGTACCGACTTCGCGTGCCACGCGGGTCACTTCGGCTGCGAAGCTGGACAGCTGGTCGACCATCGTGTTGATGGTGTTCTTGAGTTCGAGAATTTCTCCCTTGGCCTCGACGGTAATGGTTTTGCCGAGATCGCCTTTCGCCACGGCGGTCGTCACATAGGCGATGTTGCGCATCTGGGTGGTCAGGTTGGCCGCCATGCCGTTGACCGAGTCGGTCAAGTCTTTCCAGGTACCCGACACGCCTTTTACTTCGGCCTGGCCGCCGAGAATACCTTCGGTGCCGACTTCGCGCGCCACCCGGGTAACCTCGGATGCAAAATCGCCGAGCCGGGCAACCATCGTATTGACGATTTCGGCCGACTTGAAGAATTGACCCCTGAGCTTGAGCCCGTCGATTTCCATCGGCACTTGCTGGCCGAGATCGCCTTCGGCGACCGAGCCGATAACGCGAATCATTTCATTCATCGGACTTACAAGGTCATTGGCCAGTGCATTGCTTGAGTCGACCAGCTTTTCCCATGAGCCCCTCATCATCGGCAATTCAATACGTTCGCCGACCCGTCCCTGCTTTCCGACCAGTCGCGCCACGCGCTCGAATTCGGTGATCGTCCCGCTGGACATATCGATAATTTCATTGAGCGTGTCGGCGATCTTGCCGGGCAATCCGGTCCAGTCGCCCGGCATGCGCTTGGAGAAATCGCCGTTCCGGTACGCAGTCAGAGTGGCAAGCAATAATTTCATGTCGAGCAGATCGTGGCCCGATGCCAATGATGCTTCGATAGTCTGTTCCATGGCAGTAGAATCCCCAATAATGCGAGCGGATTTCCCGAAGGACCGCAACGAAGTTTTTTTGAAATTTATATGCAGCCGCGCATGGCAGCTCATCATGCAAGCTTGCGGATTATGCGCCAAACCGTCTATCAAGGCAGGTATGACAATTTGCGGTTTTCTCGCTGGAGAATATAGGGAATCCCGGTTTAAGTAAACGTCTTCCCACGCTACCGAAGGGGCTTGAAAGCGAGTCGGGGCGGGGCGGCCGATGCCGGATCGGCGCCGCGCTGCCTGCGCCGGGCAGTGCCGGCACAAGCCGGCCAACGGGTAAGTCGGGACGGGCGGCCGACGGCGCCGTTCGATCCGGCTCGGCACAGGCTTCGGCATGGAGGGAGCCGGCGGCGTTGACCTCGGGACCACGCCGATTCGCCCCGCAGGACGGACATGCCGGTTCCGGGCAGACTTGACGCCGGCGTCGACTTCGGTTACCCCGGCGCCGGCCTTGCTGACGGTCCGTTCGATCCGTCAGGCATGCAAAAAATGGGCACAAACAGGCATATAACAGACATATAAGCATGGTATTCCGCCAAAATACCCGGTGCGGCGTGAGGCCGGCATGGGCAAAATCACAATTTTCCGGTGTGCTGATCATATTTGCAGCAGGGGCGCCCGACGTTCCTGCGTCTGAAGGGCATTGCCCGGCTGCGGAACGGGCGCGCAAATTGCGACATATTTGGGGCGAGGTTGACAGAAAAGTATTGAATCGACCGAAGCAGCGCTGGTAAGATGGGCTCAAATCGAAAACAACGGCGCGCGGTCGCACCCGAGTTAAGGCACGATCGATCCTTTTCATACATCTGGCAAGCACACAAAATGAAGCGTGAAAGCACAGCGGCATATGACGTCGCACTTGAAAAAGAGGTCGCAGCACTGATCGTCCAGGCATTGAACCTGGACGTGGCGGCGGACTCTATCAATCCGGATGACCCGCTCTACGGCGACGGTCTGGGGCTGGACTCGATCGATGTGCTTGAAGTGGCACTGCTGATTTCCAAACAGTATGGGTTGCAGTTACGCGCCAACAACGAAGACAATCATCGTATTTTCAGTTCCCTGCGTAACTTGACTGAATACATCAGCGCTCAGAGATCGATCTGATGTCCGCAGCGGCTCGCCATGGGCGATGGATAACCGTCCTCGCGCTCGCGGTGGGTTATGCGCTTCTTGCGCACTACGCCAACACGACCGCTGGAACCGGAACGCTCGGCGCCTTGGTGGCGCTGGCGCCCATTGTGCTCGCCGCATTGTCGGTGGCATGGCATTCGAGGCATCGAATTGCACTGCTGGTCGTGTTCGGTATCGGCTGCGCGGCGCTTTTGACGGCGTGGAATATGCTGGAACAGCATGCCGACCGTATTTTCTGGACCGAGCACGCCGGATCGCAACTCTTTCTCTGCCTGGTATTCGGACGCACGCTGGGTGCGGGACAGCAGCCGCTGTGCACCTATTTTGCAAGAATTGTCCACGGCTCGCTGTCCCCGGCTCATGAGCGTTACACCAGGCAGGTCACGGTGGCATGGACTGCTTTTTTCGGCTTGATGGCCGTTACTTCCACCATTCTTTTCTTTACAGCGCCGCTGGCGACATGGTCAGTGTTTGCCAATTTTTTCACCGCGCCCCT
Source organism: Burkholderiaceae bacterium (assembly GCA_035995725.1). Classification (GTDB taxonomy): domain Bacteria; phylum Pseudomonadota; class Gammaproteobacteria; order Burkholderiales; family Burkholderiaceae_D; genus JAQGLW01. The sequence goes on from DASYKE010000089.1 coordinate 13,249, forward strand.
GATAGGGTTGATGTTCATTGTTGAGTATGCGGCAAGACGCCGCCTGCTTCCGAATATAAAACATGCCCACATCCTTGACGCGGTAAAAGCCATGTGGAAAGCGCCGGCCGGCTAACAACAAGCAAGCTAATACATCATGCCGACGTTTCCCCTGATTACCCACGAACGAGCCGACAGCGTTATTGCCTGGCGCGACGGGCGTTCCGTCAGCGCAGCCCGTTTTTTATCCGACGTGGCGCGGCTGAGCGCGACATTGCCCGGCGGTGGGTACATGCTCAACGCGTGCAATGATCGATACCGTTTCACAGTCGGTCTTGCAGCGGCATTGGTCAGCAAAAAGGTAAGCCTGCTGCCGTCGACCCACACGCCGGAAATGATACGTCAGTTGCTGCTGTTTGCGCCGGACGTGTTTTGTCTCACCGACAGCGATGACTGTTCGATCGCGCTGCCGCAAAGCCGGTTTCCCGTACTGTCCGAGCCGCTGGATTCGAATGCCCAGCCGTTCGCGGTACCCCGTATCGACGGCGAGCAGCTGGTTGCCTATGTATTTACCTCGGGCTCGACCGGCGTGCCTGTTCCGCATCCGAAAACATGGGGCGCGCTGGTTCGGAATGTGCGGACCGAAGCGCAGCTATGCGGTTTGAACGACGGCCGGCATCACGCCATTATCGGTACCGTTCCGCCGCAGCACATGTACGGTTTCGAATCGACCGTGCTGCTTGTCCTGCAGAGCGCAAATGCATTGGTGGCCGGTCAGTCGTTCTATCCAGCCGATATATGCAATACGGTCCGTTTGGCGCCGCGGCCGCGTGTACTGGTGTCGACGCCGGTGCATATGCGCTCGGTGATCAGCGCAGGACTGGACATCCCGGCAGCCGATCTCGTCATGTCGGCCACGGCGCCGTTGTCGCTGGCGCTGGCCGAAGAACTCGAATCGCGCTTTCAGGCGCCGCTGCTGGAAATTTACGGCAGCACCGAAACCGGACAGATCGCTGTCCGCAGTCCGACGCAAACGCAGGAATGGCAATTGTTCCCCGGCGTCTGCCTTGAACAAAAGGAAGGCGTAACCTGGGCTTCCGGCGGGCATGTCGAGCGCGCCGTCCCGATGAACGACGTAATCGAACCCGTCGGCGAGAATCGCTTCCTGCTGCATGGGCGCACCGCCGATCTGATCAACATCGCGGGCAAGCGCAATTCGCTGATGAACCTGAACCTGCAGCTCAATGCAATTCCCGGCGTGCTCGACGGATCGTTTTTCATGCCGGACGAGGTTGCGCCCGATGGCGTGACGCGACTGACCGCATTTGTCGTTGCTCCCGGATTGACGGCAGCAACACTGATGGCGGCGCTGCGCGAACGTGTCGATTCGGTATTCCTGCCGCGGCCGCTGATATTCGTCGAGGCGCTGCCACGCAACAATGCAGGAAAATTGCCGCGCGAAGCGCTGGAACTGCTCGCAGCCGCCAAAGCCCCGAAGGCTGTGGCTCTGCATTCCCTACGGTCACACTCCCGTTGGCGACCAACGGGAGTGCAGAGCTCGGAAGCTCCCTTGGGGGGGCGAGGGTCCCGCATGACAGATGGCGAAGCGTTATTGTCGATTGCGCCGGATCATCCGGCATTCAGAGGCCACTTTCCGGGCAGGCCGATCGTGCCGGGAGTGGTATTGCTCGATCATGCGCTTGACGCGATCGGCAATCTGGCTGGATCCGATCTGTCGGCCTGTCAGATCAGCGCGGTCAAGTTTCTCAGCCCGGTTCTTCCCGGCGAGCCGGTACGCGTTCGATTTGAAACACTGACCAATGGCGCCATACGATTTGACATCGTCAGCGGCGAACGCAAAGTCGCAACCGGCTCGGTTCGTGAGCTTGCGCTTGGCTAAGGCCGGCGACCGTAGTGAGTGCACAGCCGATCGCAGTGAGTGCGACCAACGGAAGTGTGACCGTAGGGAATGCAGCGCCAACGCCACAGCCGATCCTAGTGGGCGAGCCATGACGCCGCCAAGCCGGCATCAGGCAGACTGGCTGCGCAACCGGGAACGTGGCAGCATGCTCATGCTGCGCGTGATGTCATGGATTTCAATGCGCCTGGGCAGGCGTGCGGGTCGCGCGGTGCTGCATTTGATCGCCGCTTACTTCCTGTTATTTGCGCCGGCCGGCAGAACCAGTTCGCGCCGGTATCTCGGACGTATTCTGAAGCGCCGGGTACGCTGGACCGATATTTACAGGCATTTCTATTGGTTTGCGTCCACGATTCACGACAGGATCTATCTGCTCAACCGGCGCTTCGATCTGTTCGAGATCGAGGTACACGGTGAAAACCTGATCCAGGAATCGCTCGCAGACGGCCGGGGCTTGTTTCTGTTCGGCGCGCATATGGGTAGCTTTGAAGCGATCCGTGCGTTGGGGCGCCGGCATTCCGGTTTGAAGATTGCAATGGCGATGTACGAAGAAAATGCGCGCAAGATCAACCAGATGCTGGCTGCCGTCAATCCGGCGGCACAACAGGATGTGATCGCATTGGGCAGGATCGATTCGATGCTGAAAATCAATGAGCAATTAAATCAGGGCACGATAGTCGGCATGCTCGCCGACCGTACACTAGGCGACGAAGCCACATGCCCGGTAACCTTGCTCGGCGGTGCGGCGAATTTGCCGCTCGGACCATTTCGCATGGCAGCAATCTTGCGGCGTCCGGCGATTTTCATGGTTGGCCTCTATCTGGGCGGAAACCGGTATCGGATTCATTTCGAGGAAATTGCCGATTTCCGTCCCTGTCTCCCGGGGCAAAGACAAATGGCGGTACAGCTGGCAATGACACGTTATGCGGAGTTGCTTGAACAATACTGTAAATATGCGCCATATAACTGGTTCAATTTTTTCAATTTCTGGCAATCTGAATCTACAACCGGCAAAAAGGATTGATTTATGCACGCTGCGTTACGGCCTACTTTCCATCGCGCCTTCGCGGTTTTTTCGCTGTGCCTGGCTTTGCTGCAGCCGGCGATATCGCTGGGCGGTGCTCTTGCTGCGAGCTCTGCACTCCCTGCGGCGACCAACGGGAGTGCAAAGCTCGCAACGGAATGGAATATCGATCAGCTGATGCAATCGCTGGCGACCGCCAAGCCCGGACGCGCGACGTTCGTCGAAAAAAAATACATGGCAATACTCGATCGGCCTGTGGAATCTTCCGGCGAGTTGCACTATATCCCACCGGATCGCCTTGAAAAGCGGACCATCAAACCGAAACCGGAAACGATGCTGGTCGAAGGCAGTGTGCTGACGGTTGAACGCGGGAATCAGAAGCATACGCTGCAATTGAGCGAATACCCGGAATTGGCAGGTTTGATCGACAGCATCCGGGGCACGCTGGCGGGCGATCGCAAGGCATTGGAGCGATCCTATAAACTGAAACTGCAAGGCGATGCGGAGCGCTGGACGCTTTCGCTTTTTCCAACCGATCCCAAGATGGCGACCTCCGTTCATCTGATCCGGATTGCCGGCAGCCGGGACGACGTGCGCCGCATTGAAGTCATTCAGACCGATGGCGACCGCTCGTTGATGACGATCAATCGCGTCGTATCGCAATGAAAAGGCCGACTTTTCAGCGCCGCTGGACCGCGCTGGCCGCCTGGCTTGTCGGTGTTGCGCTTTGCTGCATTGTGATCGGCCGTACCACATTTACCGCCGATCTGTCGGCATTCCTGCCGCAGTCGCCGACCAAGGAACAGCAGGTATTGCTGGATCAATTGCGCGACGGCGTCGTGTCCCGCCTGATACTGATCGGCATAGAAGGCGGCAATGCGCCGCTGCGAGCCGGCCTGTCGAAAGAAGTTGCAAAGCGCCTGCGCGCCGATCCGGAGTTTGTGACTGTCAATAACGGCGAGCCTGTCAATGCAGATCGCGACCAGGCGTATTTGTTCGGCAACCGGTATTTGTTAAGTCCCGCTGTGCGGCCCGACCGGTTTACCGTTGCCGGCTTGCACGACGCGATCAGCGACACCATCGACTTGCTGACTTCACCGGCAGGCATGATGATCAAGCCGCTGGTGCCGCGCGATCCTACCGGCGAGGTGGTGCAGTTATTTGACCGCATGAGCGGCGGCAATCAGCCGCAGATGAACAATGGCGCCTGGGCTGCGCGCGACGGTACGCGCGCTCTTCTGCTGGTGCAAACGCGTGCGCTCGGCGGTGATACCGATGGCCAGCAACAGGCCATGCAGCGCATCCAGCATGCATTCGATGCGGCGATCAAGCAACAGCCTCCCGCTGCGAGCTCTGCACTCCCGTTGGTCGCCGCAGGGAGTGCACAGCCGACCGCAGGGAGTGCAGAGCTCGCAGGGAAGGCAACGCCACCGCCGACCGGAGTCAAGCTGGTGATGACCGGGCCGGGCGTATTCGCGGTACTGTCGCGTCAAACCATAGAAAGCGAAGTCAAGCTGCTATCGATCATCAGCATCGCCATCATCATTACCATGCTGTTCGTGGTGTACCGATCGCTGACGGCATTGGCACTCGGCCTGTTACCGGTCGTCTCCGGCGCGCTGGTGGGGGTGGTTGCGGTCAGTCTTGGATTTGGCGTTGTCCACGGTATTACGCTCGGTTTCGGCACCACGCTGATCGGCGAATCGGTCGATTACTCGATCTACCTGTTCGTCCAGTCTCGTCAATTCAGCGCAGGGAGCCGGCGCGGATCGGGTGACTGGATAGCCGATTTCTGGCCGACCATCCGGCTTGGCGTGCTGACCTCCATAACCGGTTTCGCCTGTTTATTGCTCTCCAGTTTTCCAGGTCTGGCCCAGCTCGGCCTGTATTCGATTTCCGGCCTGGTCGCCGCGGCGGCGGTAACCAGATACGTGCTGCCGCATCTGCTGCCGGATAATTTTCAGATTCGCGACGTGTCGTCGATCGGAAACAGATTATCCGGTCTCGCTCAGCGGGCGTCGGTGTTGCGCTGGCCTGTAGCGGTACTGATCGTGGCTGCCTGCGCAGTTCTGGTTTATCACCGCGATACGCTGTTGAACCCGGAGCTTTCCGGCTTGAACCCGGTCCCGCAGACAGTTCAGGCAGACGATGCCCGCTTGCGCTCCGATATGGGCGCACCGGACGTGCGTTACATGGTCGTCGTGTCCGCCCCGGACCAGGAGTCCGTATTGCAATCGGCCGAAAAGGTGGCTGAACAATTGCAGCCGCTGGTGGACAAGGGTGTGCTGGCCGCATTTTCCAGCCCGACCCAGTATCTTCCGAGTATTGCTACGCAACGCGCGCGGCAAGCCAGTCTTCCGTCCGGCGACCTGGAGCAGCGGCTTGCGCAGGCAACAAAGGGCTTGCCCGTTCGCGCGGGAGTTTTCGCGCCCTTTGTCGCAGATGTCGCAGCCGCAAAAAACCGCACCCCGCTGCAGCGTGCCGATCTGGACAACACGTCGCTCGCGCTGGCGGTCGACTCGCAATTATTCCAGCGCGGCACCCGCTGGAACGCGGTGCTGTCGCTGACCGCTGCGCGGGCCGGCGACACCTCGTCCGGCATTGCCGTCGAACCGGTGCGCGCCGCCATTGCCGCGGCAGGCCAGCAAAATGCAGTGTTTGTCGACCTGAGAGCCGAATCCGGGCATTTGTATTCGGGTTATTTGCGCGAGGCCAGCATTCTGTCCCTGGCAGGCCTGGGCGGAATTGTCCTGATGCTGTTGCTGTCCTTGCGTGCACCGGCACAGGTAATTCGGGTGATGCTGCCGCTGGTCGGGGCGGTGGTGACGGTTGTTGCCGCGCTGGCGCTGTGCGACCACCGTCTGACGATCATGCATTTGGTCGGCCTGCTGCTGATTGTCGCGGTAGGATCCAACTATGCACTGTTTTTCGCCAAACCACGCGACTCGAAGGGCAATCATGCCGGCGGCATAACCCCGCAAACCCTGACCTCTTTGTTCTTCGCCAATCTGACCACGGTTGCGGGATTTGGCATACTCGCGTTTTCGCAGGTACCGGTGCTGCAGGCTATCGGCATTACCGTCGGACCGGGCGCGGTGCTGGCATTGCTGTTTTCTGCGATTTTCGCCGGGCACAGATCGGCCGGCAGCAGCGTTGCGTCCACAAGATAATGCGTATCCTGCAAGACTTTGCAATGGAGGGGGCGGGTGCCCGGGCGCTGGTGATCCTGTTGCCCGGCGCGCTCCAGCAACCGGAAGATTTCGTGCAGTCCGGCTTTATCGAAGCGGTACGCAAACGCGGCCTGTCGCTCGACGTATCGCTGGTCGATCTCGGTCTTGAATATATCGGCAATACCACTGACGGCACAGCGCTGCAGTGCGTGCACGACAGGCTGGTACAGCCGGCCCGGCTTGAAAACTACAAGACAATCTGGCTTGGCGGCATATCCATCGGCGCCTTGATGGCAATCGCTTACGCCGATCGTTTTCCCGGTCAGATCGACGGCTTGTGCCTGCTTGCCCCTTACCCGGGCAACCGCATTCTGACCGGCGAGATCGTTGCGGCCGGCGGCCTCGGTCATTGGCATGCGCAATGTGCGCAGGACGACGCCGAGTGCCGGGTTTGGCAATGGCTGAAAACCCATCGAAAACAACCGGCCGTTGCGCAGATTTACCTGGGCTATGGACAACAAGACCGCTTCGCGCCGGGGCAGCAACTGATGGCCGGGGCGCTCGCAGCGGATTGCGTAGACAGCATCGCGGGCGGACACGACTGGCCAGCCTGGCAGCAGCTATGGCAGAATTTCCTCGACCGAACCGCATGGAGCGGGAGACAAGACGCGATGGAGATTGCGCAATGATGCCGAATCAGGTGCTGCGACGACCGCAGGGAGTGCACCGCTGGCGGCCGACCATGCTGATGAACTTCACGTTTTTGCTGCATGCCGCGTTGCTGGCGGCCGTCGTCGTTTATCCGCACTCATGGCGCTGGATACTGGCAGCCGGGTTTGCAAATCACATCGTATTGACACTGGTCGGTTTATGGCCGCGCAGTACCTGGCTCGGCCCGAACTGGACGCAGTTGCCGGCGTCGTCGGCTGCGCGCGGCGACATCGCCTTGACGATTGACGATGGTCCGAACCCGGACGTGACGCCGCAGGTGCTCGACTTGCTGGATCGCTACGGCGTCAAGGCGACCTTTTTTTGCATCGGCGATAATGCGGCCCGCTATCCCGACTTGTGCAGGGCCATCGTGGAACGGGGTCATGCGGTTGAAAACCATAGCCAGCATCACCGGCATTATTTTTCACTGCTCGGCGGACGCGGCCTGACACGGGAGATTCAAGCGGCGCAGCAGACATTGACCGCCATCACGGGAAGCCGGCCGCTGTTTTTCCGCGCGCCTGCGGGCTTGCGCAATCCGTTTCTGGACCGGGTATTGGCCGGGCTCGGCCTGCGCCTGGCTGCATGGACCCGGCGCGGCTTTGACACACGCACTGCCGATCCGGCGCTGGTCGGACGCAGATTGATGCGCGGTCTGAAAGCGGGCGCAATCCTGCTGCTGCACGACGGCAATTGCGCACGCACATCGACAGGCGTTCCGGTGATCGTCGCGGTGCTGCCCGGTCTGATCGAAGCCGCAGCCGACGCCGGCCTGAATTTCGTCACCCTATCCGACGCTCTCCAGTTCGCAAACACATGACTAAACAATTCGTCAAGACGCTGGTTGATGCCGCTGCCGCCCCTTACCGTTCCGCAGGCCGCTTCGCGTGGAATTTTGCGCGCGGCAAACTGGGAATCGATCCGGTTTTTGTCGGATTGCTGGAGCATGGACTGATTCCCGATAACGCGCGTGTTCTCGATATCGGTTGCGGGCAGGGCTTGCTGGCATCATGGCTAATATCGGCGAAAGCAATGTGGGACAACGGAAACTGGCCCGCGCACTGGTCCAAGGCTCCGAACCCGGCTTCCATTCACGGCATCGAGTTGATGCCGCGCGACGTGGCCCGCGCACAACTGGCGCTTGGCAGTGCCGCGACATTCACCGTGGCGGACATGTGCAAGGTCGATTTCGGCAAGTCGGATGCGGTCGTCATCCTGGATGTGCTGCACTATGTCAGCATTGAAGCGCAAAACGACGTGCTGCAAAGAGTGCGCGATGCGCTGGCGCCCGATGGCACGCTGATTCTGCGTATCGGAGATGCAAGCGGAGGATTGCCGTTCAAATTCAGCGTCTGGGTCGACCACGTGGTGACCTTCGTGCGCGGACACCGCAACAGCCGCTTGTATTGCCGGCCGTTGTCGCACTGGCGCACCACGCTGATCGATCTCGGCTTCACCGTCGACACGCTTGCGATGAACAGGGGTACGCCGTTCGCCAATATTTTGCTCGTCGCCAGGCTTGGGCGGAAGCCACAACATATTGATCCGCCGTGATCGAGTTTTCATTTAATCATGTCCTGTTCCCGCTCCTGAGTCAGGACGAAGGCCGGGACGAGCGGATACGGCCCAAGCTTTTTCGTGCCGCATCAATAGTTTGTTAAAATCGGTGCCCTACCCATAGTCATTTACCCGTTCTCCTTGAAACCGCTCTTTCTCTCCCATTTTACGACGACCAGCTGTATCGGCCGCGGTCTGTCCCAGACCCTGCACGCGCTGCGTCAACGCAAGGGCGGTCTGATGCCTTGTCATTTCGATACCGTGGATCTCGACACCCATATCGGAGAAGTGGAGGGCATCGACGACATTGCCATGCGGGCCGACTTGCAGGCATTCGATTGCCGCAACAACCGTCTTTTGCAACTTGCGCTGCAGCAGGACGGCTTCACGGAGGCCGTCGAAGCGGCTGCCGCACGTTACGGCCGCCATCGTGTCGGCGTGTTTCTCGGTACGAGCACCGCAGGCATCCTGCAAACCGAACTGGCGTTCCGGCGGCGCGACGCCATCACCGGCGCACTGCCGGCCGATTTTATTTATGCAACGACGCACAATACCTTTTCGGCGGCCGATTTCGCACACCGCTACTTCGGCCTGACCGGTCCCGCGACAGCCGTATCGTCGGCATGTTCTTCCAGCGCAAAGGTATTCGGTTCGGCACGGCGCATGATCGAAACCGGCCTGATCGATGCCGCCGTTGTCGGCGGCGTCGATTCGCTTTGCCTGACGACGCTTTATGGATTCAATTCGCTGGGACTGACCTCGCCCGAGCCTTGCCGTCCCTACGACGCGCAGCGAAGCGGCATCTCGATCGGCGAAGCCGCCGCCGTCGTATTGCTGGAGCGGCTGCCCGACAGTCTCGATGCCGACGCAGTGCTGTTGCTGGGAATAGGCGAGTCGAGCGACGCATACCACATGTCGTCGCCGCACCCGGAAGGCCTGGGCGCGAAGATTTCAATGCAACACGCATTGACGATGGCCAATCTGACCGCCGGGCAGATCGATTACATCAATCTGCATGGCACAGCCACTATCACCAATGACGCATCGGAAGGCAAAGCGGTAGCCGCGTTGTTCGGCTCGTCGACGCCGTGCAGCTCCACCAAGGGCGCGACCGGACACACGCTGGGAGCGGCAGGCGGTATCGAGGCAATCATCAGCGCGCTGGCACTGCGGCATGGCCTGATGCCGGGCGGCCTCAACACGACGCGGCGCGATCCTGATTTGCCGCTGAACTACCTGCTGGACAATTGCGAGCAACCCGTCAACCGCGTATTGAGCAATTCTTTCGGTTTCGGCGGCACCAATTGCAGTCTTGTCCTCGGCCGCGCCAACTGACCCGCCATGGATACTCTTACCTGTTATATCGAAGGCATCGGCCTGCTCGGACCCGGATTCAGCGATTGGCCTGCCGGCCGCGCCGTTTTAGCGGGACAGACGGCATACCAGTATCAGAAGGCCTTGCTGTCGCCGCCCGCGTCGCTGCCGGCAGCCGAACGCCGCCGCTGCGGTCCCATCGTCAAGCTGTCGCTCGCGGTCGGCTACGAGGCGGCTGCCGCAGCCGGACTGGACGTGTCGGTATTGCCGACCGTTTTTTCCGCATCCAGCGGAGATGGCAATAATTGCCATGAAATCTGCGAGATGCTGGCTTCCGACGATCGGCAAATTTCGCCGACCCGATTTCACAATTCCGTGCATAATGCGGCCGCCGGTTACTGGAGCATTGCGACAGGAGCGATGGCATCATCGTCGGTGCTGTGCGCGTACGACGCCAGCTTCGGCGCCGGCCTGCTGGAAGCAATGACACAGTCAATTGTCGACAATACCGCTACCTTGCTGATTGCCTGCGATACCACTTATCCGGAACCGCTGCGCTCGGCACGGCCGATCCTGGACGAACTCGGCGTCGGATTGGTGCTCGTGCCGCAACGCAGCGCCAGATCCCTGGTCAAGATCAGCATTGCGCTCACATCCGATCAGGCCGACCGCCTCACGGATAGCGCGCTGGAAAAACTCAGGACCTCGATACCGGCTGCGCGCAGCCTGCCGCTGCTGCGTGCCATCGCGAATGGCGAATCGGCGTCGCTGGTGATCGGTTATCTCGACAGCGCCCGTCTTGCCGTGGAAATAGCATCGTGCTCATAGACCACGCCTGGATCGCTGCGCACATTCCGCATCAGGGCGATATGTGCCTGCTGCAGCGGGTCGAAGAATGGAGCGCGCAACACGTGCGCTGCAGCGCAAGCAGCCATCGCGCACCGGACAACCCGCTGCGCGCACACGGGCGGCTTGCGGCTGCGTGCGGTATCGAATATGCGGCCCAGGCCATGGCGGTGCATGGCGCGCTGCTGGCGCCACAACAGGCGCGTCCCCGTTCAGGCTTTCTGGCCAGCGTGCGCGCAGCAACGCTGCACGTCGGCCGGCTGGACGACATTGCTTCGGACCTGATGGTGCAGGCAACGCTGTACAGCAGCGACGGCAACAACGTCTTGTACGATTTTTCAATTAATGCCGAGGGCCGCACCCTGATCGAGGGGCGGGCCGCCGTGATCATCAATGCGCAGGCGATCGGCAGCCTGTAAGGCAGCCTGTAAACAACGGCCGCTATGCCGCCTGAAAGAACAGCAATGGAAACCCTGCCTGAAAAACATCATCCGTTGAATTCGGGAGTTCATCAATGAAACGCGCTCTTATCACCGGCGGCAGCGGCGCCATCGGATCCGCCATCTGCCACAGCCTGGCGGCCGACGGCCACCATATCCTTGTCCATGCGAATAAAAGGCGGGACGAGGCGCAAGCGGTCGCCGACGCGATCATCGCGCATGGCGGCAGCGCGCAGGTGGTGGTTTTCGACGTTACCGATGCCGCTGCAGTCGCCGCAGTGCTGCAGCCGCTGGTCGACGCCGCGCCGATTCAGATCCTGGTCAACAATGCGGGCATTCATGACGATGCGGTGTTTCCGGGCATGCAATCCGAACAATGGCACCGGGTGATCGACGTATCGCTTCACGGTTTTTATCATGTCACCCATGCGCTGATGATGCCGATGATTCGCACCCGCTGGGGCCGCATCATCAATATGTCGTCGGTCGCCGCGTTGACCGGCAATCGCGGCCAGGTGAATTATTCGGCGGCCAAGGGCGCACTCAACTCCGCCACCAAGTCGCTGGCTCTGGAAATTGCCAGCCGCGGCATTACCGTCAATGCGGTAGCGCCGGGGATCATCGACAGCGAGATGAGCCAGGGCGCATTTGACGCGCAGGCAATCGACCGGATGGTGCCGATGAAACGTGCCGGCAAGCCGGAGGAAGTTGCCGACCTGGTCAGCTTCCTTGCGTCTGCACGTGCGGCGTATATCACGGGCCAGGTCATCTCGATCAATGGCGGCCTGATCTGACCGCATTGCGGGCATCCGGTTCGGGCCATCGTTATTCGGGAATGGTAAAAGCGGACTAACAGCGGGCCAACAGCGGATGGCAGGCACGCAGATCAGCCGCCGGGCAGGGCCAATTTCCCCTTTTTCAATACATCTTCCTGAATTTCCTCAAGACGGCGGCCGCGTGTATCGACGCCGCTTCTGATCAGCATGATGGCCGATATCGCCATGGGCAGCGCGATCAGCAATGCAGAAAGAGCGAGATCGCCAAGCACTCCCAAAACGCCGCATGCCGCGCCCAGAATGCCGCCGAATTTGGTGCTTGCCGCAATCACGCCCGATCCGGTTCCGCGCAGGTGTACCGGATAAATTTCCGCTGCATACGGAATCAGCATGGCGATCACACCGCTGGAACTGACCAGCAGCAGGGCAGTGGCGATCACCATCGCTGTAGCGGACTGAGCGCCGATCGAGCCGAGCATGAAAAAGGCCAGCAGCGTGACAGCGGTCAATATGATAAACAGTACCAGGGCCTTGATGCTGCTCCAGCTATGATAAAGCCAGATAACCAGTCCGATGCCGGGCAGTGCCAGAATCGCCGATCGCGCCAGCAACGCACTTGCCGCGCTGGGGTCCATCCCCATGCTGCCGAGATTGGTCGGCAGCCACAAAAGGAATCCGAAATTGACCAGTCCCCATCCCACTCCGCATACCACGAGGCCCCAAGTGATGTTGGCGTGGGCTCCGCGCAGCAGTTGCAATACTCCTACTGGCTCGCTTCTTGATTCCGCAGCGACCGCAGGGAGTGCACAGCCGGGCGAGCGGGATTGCTCTGTCGTGCCGCGCTCGAGCACGCCGGAAAATTTCGCCAGTACCGCACGAGCCTCGTTGTCCAATCCGGCATTGGACAGAAATCTTGGCGATTCGGGAATATACCGGTCGAGGAAGATGATCAGTGCGCCGGTAGGCAAACCCAGCAGCCAGAGCACACGCCAGCTGAACAGCGGCTCGAGCAGGGCGGCAGATCCCGCCGCCACGAGATAACCGGCGGAGGTGCCGACACCGCCAAGAGCCACCAGCAGCCAGCCGCGATGGGCTGCCGGTATCATTTCCGCCATCAGCGTAAAGGTAATCGGGAGCAATCCACCGGCCGACGCGCCCATCAAAAAGCACATCACCAGGTTCCATTCGAAAGACGGCATGGCACCGCAGATTGCCGTGCCGATGAACATCAGCGCCGACAACAGGATGGCGGCCCGGCGCCCGAAAGCGTCGGCCATGCGGCCCCAGACGATCGATCCGACCGTGGTGCCCGTCAGCGCAACCAGTGCCAGCCAGCCGGCGGTCTGTTTGCTGATTTCGTATTCCCTTGTCACGCCGGGCATCACGAAGCCGAGCGTTGCCGGCTTCATGACGTCGACGGTAAGCGCGACCACCAGCACGATGACGAGCTTCAGGTGTTCGCGATTCAACGGCATGCCATCGGCTATGTGAAATTGCAGGTGGCTGCCGCCGTGCAGGATTTGCCGCATTTGACCGAGCCTCGGCATCAGGCCGTACGCGGCCAGCAGCAGCCCTGCCGGAATGACCGCCATGCCTGCCAGCATGGCGGTATCCATCGGCATGCCGGCCATCTGATAATTCATGTACGACGCGTGGATGAACATGGGGCCATGCGCCAGCACGCCGGCAACGATTGCGGCGCAACCCAGCCAGAAAGCGACCGGGTGATAAAAAGAAAGACCGTTGGATTTCATGAGCTCAGCTTCTTCCTCAGGCACGTCATGACAAATGGTAAAGCCGCCCGATTGCGGCATGGGGCCTGCAGCATATGCCGCAGCCTGTCCCAGGATGCCGGTCGTTCCAGTTCAGGCGGACCGTCGGTAAAACAATTCTCTAGCCCTGCAGCTTGCGCATCATCAGCAGCGGCAAGCGCATGACGAATCCGGTGAACAGGCGAGTGTGCATCCAGGTCAGAAGCAAATTGTCGCGCAGATAGCGGAAATGCGAAATGCCGCCTTCTTCCGCGTTGAAATAGCGAACCGGCGCAGTCACATTCACCGGTTTCACGCCACGCCAGCACAGCCGCACGACCGCTTCCGGATCGAAATCGAAACGCCGCATCCAGGGCTGGCGCCGCATCACGGCGCGTAACGGCTCAATCGGATAAACGCGAAATCCGAACAGCGAATCTCCGATGCCGGCCCACAAGGTTTCCAGATTGGCCCACCAGTTCGACACGCGCCGCCCCTTGACCCGCAAGCTCGGCGCGCTGGCATCGAAAACCGGCACGCCGAGCACCATGCAACCGGGGGTCCGTACCGATTCAGCCATGAAGCCGGGAATCAGTTCCGCCGGATGCTGCCCATCCGAATCCATCGTCAGCGCATGCGTGAAGCCGCATGCCGCGGCCTGGTTCAGGCCATGCAATACAGCTGCGCCTTTGCCCATGTTTTTTGGCAGGGTAATGACATGCAGTCCCGCATCGTTTTTGGCCATTGCCTGCAGGTTTTCGGTCGTTCCGTCATTGCTGCCGTCAATCACGATCCACACCGGGTTCCAGTTTTCCCGTGCCGAACGCACAGTCTCGTAAACTTTTTGGCCGGGATTGTAGCTGGGAATAAGAACCAGGTGCGTGGAGGACGGAGAGATCATCTAACAGATCGGCAAGAGTAATAGTTCATCAATCAACAGTTGCGGTCTCGCGCACAGGTGCGGGCGCGGCCGATGGCGGCACCTTCGGGCCAAGTTCACCGGCAAAATACCGTTCCAGTTCGCCTATGAATGCCATACTGTTTTCAGGCGGGTCAAAACGGTGTCCCAGCCGCACCCGAAAAATCACTGGCATGGGCGGTTTTTTATAGACCGGCCACCCCTTGCCGAGAAAAGGGGAGTCGGTTTCAATGAAAACCGTCTGCACCGGCACTTTGCCGCGGTGCGCGATCACGCCTACGCTTCCGGTCAGCGGGCCGATCGGGCACCGAACGGTACGGGTGCCTTCCGGGAAAAGCAGCAAGTGGCTGCCGCGCTGCACGTCCTGTATCGCCTCCACGATCATCCGCCGCGACGACTCATTGCAAATGTAGCCTGCCAGGCGGGCACCGCCGCCAAGAAAGATATTGTTGAGGATATCCGCCTTCATGATGCAGGCCACGTCGGGCGGCAGGCGGGACACCAGCAATACCGCATCCCACAACGACGGATGGTTGGCTGCAATAATCAACGATTTTTCGTCACGTAACGCATCCAGCGCACTCAAATCGAAACGAAAGCGGCCCGACAGCGCCAGGCTGGCCACATACAGACGGAATCCTCCCATGATCATCGCCCGTCCTAACCGGCGTCCATGGCGACCAGGCAGGAGAAAATACAAAGCGGTGGCCGGCAGCGACCATGCCAGGCAAATCAGCCCGAACCAAGCCAAGGCGAGATAGAAAACCGCGTATTCGCAAGCCGCCAGGAATATACGAAAACAAAATTTCATAGACTTATTGCGAGAAATTTATTGGAGCGAATAACAATCGTTCACGCATGCGTTCATTCAGTTAGCCGGCGCCCGATGCGCTGATCAGGCTGCTCGAACTGACTTGTTGATGCTGCGTGACGCCAGCGGTGATCCGGAAAAACGGACGCGCCGATTTTTTCAACAGATGCTGCTTTTCTTCGCAATAAAAACAATAATCCGGCCATCGCCGTCAATCGGACGGTCGATGCACCGTTATGGGTCATGCACCGTTATGATAAGTGATGTAGCGGTGAATAAGCTCATCTTCAGGGTAAATTTGGACAAAAGCGACGAATTTATACAGATTCGACAATGTGCGATTCATGGTTGATCGGATGTGAAAACCGGCAGCGGTCCGTCGGCATATCAGGAACACAACGAGTATTCCAGCGGATGGCCGGCCGTTGCCTCGATTTCCATCAGCAGATCTTGTCGGCAAATATCAGCCTTCAGGAACATCATGCGCGCCGATTGGCCCAGACTGCGGCGCAGCTCATCGTCAATCGCGTTCACGTCCTGTTCGCGGCGCACATAAACCTTGTAACAGAGATCGCCAAGCGCGAATCCCCCATACGGCGCCACGCGGTTGGCCTCGGCGATAATCGCGGTGATATTGGCCAGGGTTTCGCGCGTTTGTGCCGCCACGTCGCCCACATGCAGGGTCCGATGGCCGACGATGCTCGCCGTACCGGACAGGAAAAGCACGTCATTGCCGCCCAGCCGCACCACGCTGGCCCTTGAAAAGGTAGGGCTGCGCGGACCATAGTCCTTCGGATACTGATAAGCGCTGACCTGGCGCGGATTCTCGATGGCGATCGGCGTCACGTCGCGGCCGGCCAGGAAATAGACGGTGAGCGGTCCGTCCGCAAATCCGACTGCGGACGCTGCGGGCACGCTTCCCTTGACGTCGCGGCCTCCGCTCAAAAATCCATCCTGGCGGCCCATATTGAACTGCCGATATCGCTCCATGCCGTGACTTTGGCCGTTGATGTCGGCGATGTAGTTCCAGAATCGCAGGATATGGGTGAAATTCAATGCATCGGCAAGCTTGAATATTTCCCGATACGCAGATTCGGCCGCCTGCTGCAGAGGTGTCTTGCCCGACTCATAAACGGCGCCCGTGTCAAATTCCGATTCGGCCAATTGCATTGCCCCGAACAGAATTTCATCGTTATGGCGGTAGCGCAGCGCGCCGCGCCGTCCATGCGTCAAAGCGCCATCGGCACACCATATCTCGCATGCGGAACCGGCGGTGCCGTTGGCAGCGAGAGGCGGCATGGGAACCGGGACAATCGGCGCAGTCGAACCCGCAGCGTTATATTCAGCGTTATATTCCGCGTTATACCCAGCAGGCAGCCGGGAAAAACATACGGTTCCGAGCACATTGCTTTTCCATGGCTCGGCACTCTCTTTGTATCGTTCAAAAGGCAAATACGCGCATCGCAGATTTGAAGAGTGCCGTCCGGTCAATTCATCGCTCCGCCGACATCAACGCTGCGGATATTATTCTTGCGGGTGCGCCAGGCATTCAGCGTACGCTTGATGTTCATCAGCGAAGAGAAGTAAAACATGACTTTGAACAGCAACAGGGACGGGCCGATCGGCGTCTTGCCGAATACGTCGCCTGCCAGGACGGACAGTACCGCATCTCTCACGCGCAGAACGTTGCGCGGCTCCATGAACATGTTGCGCATGGTCGGATTGGTCACGCGGTATATGAACCATGAAAACAGTTTTGGCCCGGATCGCATATTGCGATCAAAACGCCTCAGTGCGGCGGCTGCTTCGGCCGGCCGGCGCAAGCAGCAATCGACCGTATCGGCACCGACAAATGCGCTGTTCATCGCCAGCATGACACCGGAAGAAAACACCGGATCGATGAAGGTGTACGCGTCGCCAAGCAGCAGATAGTTGCGACCGCAAGTATGATCGCAGATATAAGAGTAATTGCCGGTCGCTTCCACTTCGGACACTATGTCGGCATCTTTCAGGCGCTCCATCAGTTGGGGACACATCGCTATCGTGTCCCGCAGGAATTCGGGAAGCGGCTTTTTGCGCGATTTCAGATAGTATGGCCAGGTCACCGCGCCAATGCTGGTTTTCCCGTTGGATAATGGAATAAGCCAGAACCATCCATGCTCAAACCAGAAGATGGAGATATTGCCTTCCGCCTGCCCCTGGTGGCGCTGCACGCCCGAGAAATGTGCGTAGATGGCGGTGCTGTTGTGTTTCTCGTTGCGTATTTTCGCTTTGAATTTGTTACCCAGGAACGTATCGCGGCCGGACGCATCGAGCACGAAGCGGGCGCGCCAGGATTGCGCCGCTCCGTCGTCATGCCGAACCTGAATGACGGCACCCTCGTCGTCGGGCAGAAAAACAATGTCGTTTACCCTGCACCCCTCGATGACATTGGCTCCCCTGCGCTGGGCGTTGCGTATCAGGATTTCATCGAACTCTGCGCGCTCAACCTGGTACGCATGCGGCATCGATTTATCCCATGCGTCGCCAAACTGGAAAACCTGCTTGTGGTCGTGCCAGGGCGATACAAATTCCGCTCCCCATTTTTCCATCCCTATCGTTCGGACCTGATCGGCTACGCCGAGTTTCTCCAATAGCGGAAGATTCGCCGGCAATAACGATTCGCCTATATGGAAACGCGGGTGGCGCGCCTTTTCGATAAGGGTAACGCGATACCCTTTCTGCGCCAGCAAGGCTGCCGCAGTGGAGCCTGCCGGACCACCCCCGATAACAAGAACGTCGCATTCGTTGATTTGATGAGGCGCGTCTGCAGTGGATTTCATCGACAGTCTCGATACAGGATGTACTTGGGTCCAGACTTTAACATTCTTTTTTTTATTTAAGTAGAGAGCCGGTGCGAGATACATACACAACGTCAGAGAAATGCTGCCGAGTTCCGGATAGAGGGACAGGGTTGGTTTTGCTTCACAAATAGTAGGCATGGGAACAACACCATGGCAAAAATAATAAGACGGCGGTCACTCTGAAGTTTCAAGCGCATACCGGATTGAAGCACGTCCTTGGGCAGACAGGCAGCCGGCCAGGCAGGTATCTCATCGCGTAACGCCATGTATCAAGTCGCGCCCACCATACATAGTGGCCTATCGACCTGATTCCTGCTTCTTCAACTTTGCCAGCCGCCTTGCATTGGCCGTCGCGCGCGAATGTATCGGCTGGAGTCCGTGCTGGGCGATCCGTGCGACGGAGTCGGCCAGCCGGGATGCCGCATGGGTTGAACTGGAGATCGTATCGCCGATCAGCCTTGCCTGTATTTTGCCGGACTGGGCAACGGTGCTGCTGGCGGCGAGCGACATCATTCCGGTTGCACCCGCCATGACCTGCTTGAATGCCAGCGTTCCGACCTGTTGGTTCAAACTGAACATGTGCGTGGCGATCGCCTGGGCCGATTCGGTAGCGGCTTCAAGTTTTTCCCGGCCCATTAATGCAAATTCGCGTCGATCGCGCAGACTCGGCGCGGCACCGGCTGAGGCGATACGCGCTGTACGGTGGCCGATGACCTGGGCGGACGCCATCATCATTTCGCTTGTCTTCAGTGCCAGGCCGGTCCACAACGTGAGCGGGTTGGCGAATAAATAGTCGGTTGCGCTTTGCCGTTTCATCGCTGCCTTCCTTAAGTAAAGGAGGTCAGAGTGCCGCGTTATCGGTTAAGTTCGCGGTTAAGTTCGCTGAAAAATCTTACGGAAATCGAACGAGTGCATGGCCAGATACCTTCGACTGCATGATTTCATTGGATGACTTCATTTAATCCTTCCGATAGCAGTTGAAAATGCGCTGTGTTTGTAATTTCGGCGGGCGGCACAGCTCAAACGATCATAAAAACAAGTATTTGTTCCATGAAAATTTTTTGCAAATTATTAAATTCGTTATCAGTCTGCCAAAGGTTTTTTTTGAAAATCATATACGATTTGGTTTACATCATTGCCATATGGAGATTGCCTCATGGAACTATTCTCTACATTAAAGAATTTCTGTTTCCATCTGAACGCATTCACCCTTCCTATAGTTCCCAAATCGCCATATAGCGATATCGACGACCAGGTAAAACATCTGCACAATATCGAGCAGCTGGCTGAAGAAGTGCATCGGCCGGTGCAAGAGGTCATCCCGCTTTATGAAGATGTCCTGGCGGATCTGAAAAGCAACGCCCGTATTCATGATTACCTGCCTATACTGGTATCAAAGAATGTAAAACACCGTCTCAAAAATCACTACTAGGCCAGGTCACTACCAGGCTGTAGTGATGCGAATTGCCTCGGTTTCCCCCGATTTACCTCTCAAAGTTAAACTTTTATCTCTTGCCGCTTTCTTATCGCTTTTCAGTCGGTGATGGAAATCAATACCGCTGAAAACGATAGTCGTTGAGCGGGAGCATGGCCAATTATATTGCCGCGGCCAATACTGTCGACATCGGTTGCAGCAGGGAATCGTCATGCTTTTCGCTAAAACTGCCGCACGCCACACCGGGGCTCTGCCGGTTGCTTTTTAATGAGATAGTCTCTATCTAATATGCCGTCTCTCGACTTCCGTGCGCAAAAAAGGCCGGCAGTCGGTACCATGTGTCGTTGCGAGTCCTCTGGCAGGAACCACCGTTGGCGGCTGCCGGCATGACGGCGCCGATTTCGCCCGCATCAGAATGGCCACCGGTTCAACGGCCATCAATGCAACGACTTTGCGGGACAGGACACTGCCAATACAAGCATATAAAAAGAGAAAGCAACCGAATGCGCGAACAAGACCAGCTGGCGCAGCTAAAGCTAACCAGGATGCGCAGAATCGCGACCGGCCTGCTGCTGCTCATGGCTGCGGTTTTTGTCGGCGCAAAGCTTTTGCAGTCGGCCTACGGATATCTGTCCTTCGTCAGTGCGTTTGCGGAGGCGGCGATGGTAGGCGCATTGGCCGACTGGTTTGCCGTTACGGCATTATTCAGGCGGCCTCTTGGTCTGCCGATCCCGCACACGGCCATTATTCCAAACAACAAGGACCGGATCGGCGAAAGCGTCGCGAATTTTTTGGAACACAATTTCATGACGCAGGAAGTTCTCAGCGAAGAGTTGAAGCAGGTCGATTTTGCCGGATCTGCCGCAAAATGGATGGCTCTTCCGGAAAACAGCCGGGCAGTTGCGGCGCAGATCGTGAGCGCCATTCCAGCCTTGTTCCGCATGATAGAAGACGACGATGTCGCGCAATTCATGCAAAATTCGATGACAAGAGTATTGAGGAATGTAAGGTTCGCGCCGCTGGCCGCAGAGATTGTTTCCGTCCTGGTCGCCGACAGACGGCACCAGATGCTGTTTGACTACTTGCTCGGCATGATTGCCAGGGCGCTGGAACAGAACAAGCCTTTCATTCGGCAGAAAATTCACGAGAAAAGCCCGCGCTGGCTGCCGCGGATAATCGACGACAAGCTCTTCGAACGCCTGCTGACAGAGTCGCAAAATATTCTCGATGAGATGAGGCAGGAAGACAGCGAATGGCGCGAGCGGTTTCAGCAAGCCGCAGAGGATCTGATCGAGAATTTAAGAACATCGCCGGAATATGAGGAAAAAATAAGCAATATAATAAGTCACACATTGAAACATCCGCTGTCTCGCAATTACACCGAAAATGTATGGCACGACGTCAAAGAGCGGTTATTGGCAGATGTCAGCTCTGTCGATTCACGGACGGTTGTTCGACTGGAGCGCGCTCTTCGCACCTTCAGCGAGGCGCTGCTGCAGGACGAGGTAGTAAAGAGCAAGCTCAATGAATGGATATGCACATTTGCGGCGGAGGCGATCGCCAACCGGCGCGAAGCGATCGCCGATCTGGTTAAACGCGTGATCCGCAAATGGGATGCCGAAACGGTATCACGCAAGTTCGAGCTGTACGTCGGCAGGGATCTTCAATATATCCGTATTAACGGTACCCTGGTGGGCGGTCTGGTTGGGGTGGTCCTGCATACGGTTGGGCTGGTGCTGTAAAGGTTGCGCGACATTGTCGGCTGAATGTCGGCTGAAATCAGCTGTCTGTTAGTTAGCCGGATTGCCTGATATGTAACATGTAGCGGACGACCGGCGGCCGATTAACCGGCGATTCGTCAATATGACGGTTCAATGACAACTGCGGATCGCAATTCGGGATTAATGACATAAACTTTTTGGAAGTCATAAAGCTGTCACAATTGTTGGTTAAAGTTCGCATCGTCTTATCTTGTCAATCAAAAGGAGCAGATATGCGACTTAACCAGGTTTTGAAGTCTGTAGCGATCGCGGCGGGCGCCGCAATGGCATTTTCTACCGTGCAGGCAGCCGATATCACCGGCGCCGGCGCGACGTTTCCATACCCGATCTATGCAAAATGGGCCGAAGCCTACCAGAAGGCAACCGGAAACGGTCTGAACTACCAATCGATCGGCTCGGGCGGCGGTATCAAGCAAATCAAGGCAAAAACAGTGGACTTCGGCGCATCCGATATGCCGCTTCCGGCCCCGGAGCTGGAAAAGGAAGGCTTGATCCAGTTTCCTGCCATCATGGGCGGTGTGGTGCCGGTCGTAAACCTGGACGGAGTAGCACCAGGGCAACTAAAAATGACGCCTGATGTACTGGCAAACATTTATCTGGGCAAGATTACAAAATGGAATGCACCAGAAATCCAGGCATTGAATCCGGGCGTAAAACTGCCGGACACCGACATCACCGTAGTGCATCGTGCCGATGGTTCGGGCACCACCTTTCTGTGGACCGATTTTCTTTCCAAGACTAACGCCGATTTCAAGAACGCGGTCGGTGCCGGTACAGCGGTCAAATGGCCGGCCGGCGTGGGCGGCAAAGGCAATGAAGGGGTTGCGGCGAACGTGCAGCGCATCAAGGGTTCCATCGGTTATGTAGAATACGCATATGCGAAAAAGAACAATATGTCGCATACGCAGGTAAAGAACCGCGATGGCGCATTCGTGCAGCCTGACGACACCAGCTTCAAGGCAGCAGCGGCAGGTGCAGATTGGGCGAAAACGCCGGGCATGGAAGTTGTGCTGACCAATCAGGCCGGAAAAGCCAGCTGGCCGATTACCGGTGCGTCTTTTATCCTGATGCATAAATCGCAGGCGAATGCCGACAAGGCAAAGGAAGTCTTGAAGTTTTACGACTGGGCTTACAAGAACGGTGGTGCAATGGCGACTGAACTGGAATACGTCGCGATGCCGCCTGCCGTCGTCAAGCTGGTGCAGGACGCCTGGAAAACGCAATTGAAAGACGGCTCCGGCAAGGCGATCTGGCAATAATCGACAAGACCCGTTTATCTTGTTACACGGGCTGCGCCCGGATGGCCCCAGGCATGGGGTTCCATCCGCGCGCGGCTTTAATTGTTTATCGAGTCCTATGAGCGCAAACATGAACTTTCGTCCAGCTGACATAACGGACCTGGGCAAAAAGGGCACCGAAGGCGGCATGGCCAGCAAGGCCATGATCGCCACCATGCGCAAGCAGCGGTTGCAGGATTTCTTATTCCATAAATTGACACTCGGATTTGCGCTGAGTGTGCTGCTGGTTTTGGCCGGCATCATCGTTTCCCTGATGATCGGGGCGTGGCCGGCATTGCGTGAATTCGGATTGCCGTTCATCACGAGCATCGAGTGGGACCCGGTAAACGACAAGTATGGTGCGCTCATTGCCATTGTCGGCACGCTGGCGACCTCTTTCATTGCCCTGTTGATTGCCTTTCCCGTCAGTTTCGGGATCGCGGTTTTCCTCACCGAAATCTGCCCGGCATGGCTGAAGCGTCCGTTGGGCACCGCGGTCGAGTTGCTGGCCGGCGTGCCGAGTATTATTTACGGCATGTGGGGATTGTTCGTTTTCGCCCCCTTGTTTGCCGACCATGTACAGCCGCTCCTGGCGAAGACGCTGGGGCAATTGCCCGTGATAGGGCAGCTTTTCAAAGGGCCGATGATGGGGATCGGCATCCTGACCGCCGGCATCATACTGGCTGTCATGGTGATCCCGTTCATTGCCTCCGTGATGCGGGACGTATTCGAAGTGGTGCCGCCTGTATTGAAAGAATCCGCCTATGCGCTTGGCTGCACCAAGTGGGAAGTAGTGCGGAAGGTCGTGCTGCCCTATACGAAAATCGGTGTGGTCGGCGGTGTCATGCTGGGCCTGGGCCGCGCACTCGGCGAGACGATGGCAATCACGTTCGTCATCGGCAATGCGCACCAACTCTCATGGTCGCTGTTTTCCGCCGGTAACAGCATTGCATCCACCCTGGCCAATGAATTCGGGGAAGCCGATTCGGTATTGCACGTATCGTCGTTGTTTGCGCTCGGTTTGATTTTGTTCGCCATCACCTTTGTCGTACTGTCGGCGGCCAAACTGATGTTGCTGCGAATGTCCCGCAAAGAAGGAACCAAATGATGAATCCCGTTTATCGCAAACGGCTATGGATGCACCGGATCGGCATCATGCTGTCGTTTCTGGCAATGGCGATCGGTATCTTTTTCCTGATGTGGATATTGTTCACACTGGTGGTGAAAGGCGCCGGCGCGCTGAGCGTCGCCATGTTCACCCAAACCACGCCTGCGCCGGGCAATGAAGGCGGTGGATTGATGAACGCGATTGTCGGCAGCCTGATGATGGTGGGAGCGGCAGTCTTGATCAGCACGCCGATCGGCATTCTGGCCGGTATTTACCTCGCCGAATACGGGGAAGAGAGCTGGTTTGCCCAGGTAACGCGGTTTGTCACCGACATCATGCTGTCCGCGCCCTCGATCGTCATCGGCTTGTTCATCTATGCAATTTATGTCGTGAACGTCAAGCATTTTTCAGGCTGGGCCGGCAGTTTCGCCATTTCCCTGATTGCCATCCCGGTCGTGGTCCGCACTACCGACAACATGCTCAACATGGTGCCGACCAGTTTGCGCGAAGCTGCCTTTGCGCTCGGCGCGCCACGCTGGAAGGTGGCGACCACGGTGCGTCTGCGCGCGGTAAAGGCCGGCGTCGTGACCGGCGTCCTGCTGGCGATTGCCCGCATATCGGGGGAGACGGCGCCGCTGTTGTTCACCGCGCTGAACAATCAGTTTTTCAGTACCAACATGAATGCGCCAATGGCCAACCTGCCGGTGGTGATCTTTCAGTTTGCGATGAGCCCGTATGAAAACTGGCGTTCACTGGCCTGGGGCGGCGCACTGCTGATTACCTTTAGCGTACTGGGGTTGAATATCCTTTCGCGCTCGCTGTTCAAGCAAAAAATTCAGGGTTAATTTTTTCGATCGATATGAATAATCAGACATCTGTCACTACCGGCAACAAGACGACCATCGAAATTTCGAATCTGAATTTCTTCTATGGCGCTTTTCAGGCCCTGAAAAACATCAACCTGAATATCCATGAAAAGAAAGTCACCGCTTTCATCGGTCCTTCCGGCTGCGGCAAATCGACGCTGCTGCGTACGCTCAATCGCATGTACGACTTGTATCCGGGGCAGCGGGCGGAAGGGGAAATCATGTATTCCGGGTGCAATATCCTGGAGCCGGGACAGGATGTGAACATGCTGCGCGCCAAGGTGGGCATGGTATTTCAGAAACCGACACCGTTTCCGATGTCGATTTATGAAAACATCGCTTTCGGTGTGCGCCTGTACGAAAACCTGCCCAAAGGCGAAATGGATGAACGTGTCGAATGGGCGCTCAAAAAAGCCGCATTGTGGAGCGAGGTCAAGGATAAACTCAACAAGAGCGGTCTGAGCCTGTCGGGCGGTCAGCAGCAACGGCTATGCATTGCGCGCGGCATGGCGGTCAAGCCGGATGTCTTGCTGCTGGATGAACCGACGTCGGCGCTCGATCCGATTTCGACCGCGAAGATAGAAGAGCTGATCAGCGAATTGAAACAGGATTACACGATCACGATCGTGACGCACAACATGCAGCAGGCGGCGCGCTGCTCCGACTACACGGCTTACATGTATTTGGGGGACCTGGTGGAATTCGGCGAGACCGACCAGATTTTCATGAACCCGGGCAAGAGAGAAACGCAGGATTACATTACCGGCCGCTTCGGATAAGCCTGCGCGACGTTAACCATGCATGACGCCCAACATTGATTGAACAAGGAGATTTCCGATGCCATCCGAGCACTCTTCAAAACAATATGATCTGGACCTTGAAGCGATACGTTCCAAGGTGTTGTTGATGGGCGGTTTGGTCGAGAGCCAGCTGCGCGATGCGATGGACTGTTTCCGGACCGGCAATGCCGTGCAGGCCGAGCAAGTGATCAAGGCCGATGAAAACGTCAACCGGCTGGAAGTGACCCTGGATGACACCTGCAGCCATTTGATCGTCAAACGGCAGCCTGCGGCAAACGATTTGCGTACCGTGATGGCAACCATCAAGGTCATTACCGACCTGGAGCGGATCGGCGATGAAGCGACAAAAATTGCCCGCGCCGCGAAGACCATACAGGGGCGGGACGCTGCCGCCATCAGTCATTACGAAACAGTGCGCGTAATCTCCACCAGCGCAGGCGACATGCTGCATGATGCGCTGGATGCATTTGCCCGGCTCGATGCAAAGCAGGCGGCCAAGCTGATCGCGCAGGATCAACTGATCGATCACGAGTTCCGTTCGATCATGCGCAACCTGATCACGTTCATGATGGAAGATCCGCGTACCATTTCGGCGGCACTGGATACTTTGTGGGTTGCCAAGGCGATCGAACGCATCGGCGATCATGCGAAAAATATCGCGGAATACGTGATCTACGTGGTCGAAGGAAAGGATATTCGTCATACCGATTATGCAGCTGCACAGCTGGATAAACCGGCTTGATCGTTAACCGATATGGCTGCCGATAAACCGTCCATTCTGGTGGTCGAGGATGAGCCCTCGATTGCCGAACTGGTGACTTTTACGCTGAAAGAGGCGGGCTGGGACACGTTTGTCGTGCACAATGCGACCGACGCCTGGGAATCGATGCAACGGCGCATGCCGCATTTGCTGCTGCTGGACTGGATGCTGCCGGATCAGTCCGGCTTGCGCCTGTTGTCGAGAATACGCGCCGACCGCCAGTTCAATGAATTGCCGGTGATCATGCTGACCGCGAAAAGCATGGAAGAGGACAAGATCGCCGGCCTGGACAATGGGGCGGACGATTACATCACGAAGCCTTTTTCGCCGCGCGAGCTGACCGCGCGAATCAAGGCATTGCTCAGACGCAAGGTCCCCGAGCATGCGCAGAGCCTGATGACTGCCGGCGCGGTAAGCCTGGACCCGGTAAGCTGCACCGTCAGTATAGACAGCGAGAAAATCGACATCGGTCATGCCGAATTCAGGCTGCTGAAATTTTTCCTTGCGCATCCCGACCGGGTTTTTTCACGGAGCCAGTTGCTCGACAAGGTCTGGGGCGACCATGTCGTGATTGAAGAGCGCACTGTCGATGTGCATGTGCTGCGCCTGCGAAAAGCCCTGAAGGATGCCGAACACCTGATCAAGACCGTGCGTAGTGTAGGCTATATGCTGTCTGAAAAATAATCCTGCCTATTTCCGCTTATGAATCCACAGTTGCTGTTCTGGATCCCGGCCGCCTTGCGCATGTCTTTGATTTTGCTTGGAACCGGGTTGATATGGTTTTTTCTGGGGCCGGTCGCCGGATTGACGGTCGGCCTCCTGGGCATGGCCGCACTCGTAGTTATGCAACTCCATTATCTTTATCGGCTATCCGGCTGGCTGGATAATCCGGAAAGTTACAAGCTGCCCGACGGCTGGGGCGCGTGGACCGATATTTTTTCCCGGCTGTACCGATTGCGCCGCGACGATGAACGCAACCGCACCGAACTGACGGAATGGCTGGCCCGGTTCAGGCAGGCGATGAGCCTGTTGCCGGATGGCGTCGTCATCATGGACGATGTCCTTTTCCTGGAGTGGTGCAATCCGGCCGCGGAGCGGCATCTTGGCCTCAATCTCGAGCGGGACAAGGGGATGCGGGTGACCAACCTGATTCGCGATCCCGATTTCATGGATTACATCATCCTGGGCCGTTATGAACAGCCGCTGACGCTGGCGCTGCGCAAGCGCAAGCTGATCGCCCATATCATTCCATTTGAAAACCGGCGCCAGATCCTGGTCACGCATGACGCGACGGAAACGGAGCGTATCGAAATGATGCGGCGCGACTTTATTGCCAATGCATCGCATGAATTGCGCACGCCGCTCACCGTCATCAACGGCTTTCTGGAAATCGCCTTTGCCAAACCCGATCTCGACCAGCAGACACGGATGACGCATTTGAAACTGATGACCGAACAGGGCCATCGCATGCAGAACCTGGTCGAGGACATGCTATCGCTGACCCGGCTGGAATCCATGGACTATCCGCTGCGTCCCGAGCGGGTCGACATCGACAGCCTGTTGAATCAGATCCTGCAGGAGGCAATGGCTTTATCGGCAGGCAAGCACGGCATTTCGCTCGTCATCGACGGACCGGATGTCAACGGCAGCACCGACGAACTGCGAAGCGCATTCAGCAATCTGGTATCGAATGCGGTACGCTACACGCCCGAGAACGGCAGCATCTCGCTGGCATGGCGACAAACGGATTCGGGCCCGCAATTCGTGGTGCGCGATAACGGAATCGGCATCCATCCGGAGCATATCTCCCGCCTGACCGAGCGCTTTTACCGGGTCGACAAAGGCAGATCGAGGGAAACGCGGGGAACCGGGCTGGGATTGGCGATCGTCAAGCATGTGTTGTTGCGCCATAACGCCTCGCTGGTCATTGAATCCGAACCCGGAAGCGGCAGCGTCTTCATGGTCCAGTTTCCGCAGCGCGCGGCAGTTGAAATCGAAAAAACCGCATAGCACGGTCACCGGCGCATGGTTGCCGCACATGCGCTGACGCGATGCATTCATCGTGACGGGATTTCAATCGATACATGTGTCAACCCCGGGGTCAAACCCGGCTCCGAACAGCTGCCGGCAGCTTCCAGGCTTATTTATAGCCGGCGCGATCAACGATTTTTTGCGCGGCGATCTGGTTTTTCCCGATGACGGCGATCGAGATGTTTTCCGCCTTGAATTTGCCGAGCGATTCCAATGCAGGATTTTTTGCCACCGCGGTGGGAACGGCGGGCCATTCGTTGTTGCCGTTGGCGAAATAACCCTGCGCTTCATCGCTGGCCAGGTATTCCAGGAATTTTACCGCCGCGTCGCGATGCGGCGCATATCTGGCGACACCGCCACCGGCGATATTGACGTGCGTGCCGGAAGTTTTCTGATTGGGCCAGACGAAAGCGACCTTGCTCATTGCTTGCTTGTCTTCCGGCTTGGTCGAACGCAACAGGCGGACATAGTAATACGTATTGGCAACCGCCACGCCGCATTCACCCGAGGCCACGCCTTTTATCTGGTCGGTGTCGCCGCCTTGCGGAGGGCGCGCGAAGTTGGCGACCACGCCTTTCGCCCAGTCTTCGGTAGCCCGCTCGCCATCGCGCTCTATCATCGAACCGATCAGGGACAGCATGTAAGGATGGGAGCCGGACCGGGTGCAAACCTTGCCCTTGTTTTTGGGATCGGCCAGCGATTCATAGGTAGCGACATCTTCCGGCTTTACCGTATCCTTGTTATAGACGATGATGCGTCCGCGTGTCGAAAAGCCATACCATTCGGCACCCTTGCCATCGTCCTTGCCGCGCAGATTGGCGGGGATGCGGGATTCCAGCACCCGGGACTTTACCGGCTGAAACAATCCGTCGGTCTGCGCGCGCCACAGTCGGGCTGCATCGACCAGCAGGATCACGTCGGCCGGGCTGTTCTTGCCTTCGCTCTTGATGCGCTCCAGCAGCGGGTTGTCATCGGCTTCTATGCGATTGATCTTGATGCCGGTTTCTTTGGTGAAGTTGCTGTACAGCATTTCGTCGGTTTGATAATGGCGCGCCGAGTACAGGTTCAAAACCTTTTCCTGTGCATGGGCGGCAGTTACGGCAGCAAAAGCAAGAGTGGCGCAAAGCGCTTTTTCAACGAGAGACTTCATCGTGCATCCTTAAGTGAGAATAAGTCTTAATCGCGTTATTATAATCAGTTTTTATGAAAATGTTAATCATTCTCAATTGGCGAACCGAGCTTGTCCGGCGCCCTGGTTTGCGTTTCGACAAATCGCGTCGTGGATGGTATTCAGGCAACGTTTAGATGGGTATACTGCTAGCGGCACTTGGCGCCATAAATTTTCCGCAGCGCCATTTCATCCAATCACTGCCTGAAGTAAATTCAGTCATAACAACAACTTGAAACAGGAGGAACAATGAACGTTCAAACCGTTCTGTCGGCCGCCATATTAACGGCAGCGTTCGGCAGTGTTTTTGCGCAGCAATCCGCACCGGCAGCAGCACCGGCGGCACCGGCAGCGGCGCCGACATGGCAACAGGGCAGGTCGGCCACCCAAAGCGAATCTTCACTGCATCCTTTCGCGCCATTGCTCACCGGTCGTCCGGCCGGTGAATTGCCGATGGACAAGCTGAAGGTCCCCGCCGGTTTCAAGGTCGAGGTCTGGGCCGATGGCGTACCCGAAGCGCGGTCGATGGCGCTGGGTGCGAAAGGCACGGTATTCGTCGGCAACCGCAATCTCAAAAACGTGTACGCCATTGTCGATCGCAACGGCAAGCGCGAAGTGAAGACGCTTCTCAAGGGATTGAATTCGCCCAACGGCGTCGAATTCAAGGATGGCGCGCTCTATGTCGCCGAGCGCGAGCGGATTCTGGTTTATCCCG
Source organism: Burkholderiaceae bacterium (assembly GCA_035995725.1). Lineage (GTDB taxonomy): Bacteria > Pseudomonadota > Gammaproteobacteria > Burkholderiales > Burkholderiaceae_D > JAQGLW01. The sequence goes on from DASYKE010000089.1 coordinate 43,249, forward strand.
GCATCGAAGACCGGCTCGACAATCCGCCTGAGCCCAAGGTGCTGGTCGACGGCCTGCCTGCGCAGCCCGGACATTTCTGGAAGGTCCTTGCGTTCGGCCCGGACGGCAAGCTGTACTTCAACATCGGATCGCCGCAAAACATCACGATGCCGACCTACATGCAGGCGTCGATCATGCGCGTCGATACCAAGACCGGCGTGATGGAAGACTACGCAATCGGCGTGCGCAACAGTGTCGGCATGGCGTTCCATCCCCAGACCAAGCAGCTGTGGTTCACGTCCAACGCGCGCGACTGGCTGGGCGAAGACGGTCCGAGCGACCAGCTGGCAGTGGTCAAGCGCAAAGGCGAGCATTTCGGCTTTCCGTACTGCCATCAGGGCGACATGCTCGATCCGGCGTATGGCAAGAACAGGTCGTGCGCCGAATTTACGCCGCCTGCATTGAAGATGGGCGCGCACGTTGCGCCGTTGGGCATGCGCTTTTATACCGGCAACAGCTTTCCGGCTGCCTATCGCAACAACATGTTCATTGCCCAGCATGGTTCCTGGAACCGCGATGTCAAGCAAGGCTACAACGTGGTGCGCGTCAGCCTCGATGCGCAAGGCAAGCCGAAGTCGGAAGTCTTTCTTGGCGGCTTCCTGACCGATGCGCGCGCCGATCCGCCGATGTGGGGCCGTCCGGTCGACGTACTGGTATTGAAAGACGGTTCCTTGCTGGTATCGGACGACTATAACGGCGTCATCTATCGGGTCAGCCATAAAAAATGACATTCAAGCCTGATAGATCGGGGCGCTTCGGAAAAGCAGCGGCGGCGTCAATGCTCGCCGCTGTTTTTTTCGTTCACGCCGGCGCCGCGCGCGCCGATGCCGAAACCGGCCGCGCCAAGGCGCAAGTCTGTGCCGCCTGCCATGGCGACAACGGCAATTCGGCAAACCCTGCCATTCCGTCGCTGGCCGGTCAGCCAAAGCAGTTCATTGTGTCGGCGCTCTACCAGTTCCGCGAAGGCAATCGCAAGGACCCGGTCATGTCGCCGATGGCGGTGGGTCTGAGCAATGCCGACCTGAACGATCTGGCCGCGTATTTTTCAGCGCAGAAACCGGGTGCGCCGACCCGCACCACCAGCGCCGACAAGGCCGCCGCCGGCCATGAGCTGGTCATGCGCAACAACTGTGCCGCCTGCCATACCAAGACGCTGGCAGGGCAGCAGCATATTCCGCGTCTCGCGGGTCAGCAGTACGATTATCTGAAGGCGCAGCTCAGCGCATTCCGCGCGTCGACGCGCGCCGACATGGACGGTGTCATGACCTCGGCGGCGCAAGGCCTTTCGGAGCAGGACGTCGAGGTGCTGTCGGACTATCTGTCGAGCCTGTCCATGCCTTGATCGGGGATGCAGGGGAATAGCCAACGCCAGAGTTCGGCGGTGCACTCCCGTTGGTCGCCGCAGGGAATGTGAGCTCTGCACTCCCGTTGGTCGCCGGAGGAAATGCAACGCCAAGGCCAACGCCAGCGCTCGGCGGGATTCTCTTGCTTGCGATGCCGGCTTTGTCTTCAGTCCCGCATCGTCACCAGTCCGTCTAGGTTCTGTTTGATAAATCAGTTTGGCGATGTATGGCAGTGTTTTCAGGCGCATGGAGGCGCTGTGATGAAACGCTACGAGCTTTCGACGGAACGTTTCCGCATAATCGAGGATTTACTTCCGGCCAATGGCGGACGCGGCAAGCCCTGGAAGGATCACCGGACGGTCCTCAATGGGATTTTGGGTGCTCAACAGTGGGGCGCAGTGGCGCGAAATGCCGGAGCGCTACGGCAAGTGGGAAACCGTGTATTCGCGCTTCGCGAGGTGGCGACGCGAAGGGCTCTTCGACCGTATTCTTGAGCGACTTCATTTGCGGCTCGACGCAGAAGGCAAAATCGACCTCGACACAACCATGAAGAAAGCGACAACAACCATGAAGAAGACGACGAGCGGCCTGAAGGAAGGAAAAGGAGGAGACTCTCCCTCTCAGCTGATAGATGCGAAAATCAAGGAGCTGAGTGATTGGCGGGGCGAGACGCTCGCTCGGGTCCGAATTCTCATCAAGCAGGCCGACTCCGAAGTGGTCGAGGAGTGGAAGTGGAGAGGGGTTCCGGTGTGGTCGCACGCCGGAATTATCTGCACCGGTGAGACGTACAAGAATGTCGTGAAGATGACCTTCGCCAAGGGCGCCTCGTTGGAGGACCCTTCAAGCCTCTTCAACTCCAGCCTCGAAGGCAACACCAGGCGTGCCATCGATTTCCATGAGGGCGACAAGATTGATGAAAAGGCATTGAAGGCGCTCATTCGCGCCGCCGTGGCACTGAACACGTCCTCAGCCGCCCAGCGGGCGGGGACGAGAGCATAGGCGACCGAGAGGGATTTGAGGCGGAGCGGGGTGAGCCCAGGGGGCAGGGGCCGCCCACGTGAACGGAGCTCCAACCGGGATCGAGCCCGGGGACGAGGTGCTCGCAGGCATGCGGCAGATGCCGAAGGGGGAGGTCTGCCTGCCAACGGGCGAGAGGGGGCGGCAGGGGCTGGTAGAGTCGGCGAGCGATGACGAGAGGCGCCGAACGGCAGCGTCGCATAGCCCGCGCTAAACGGATTTATCAAACAGAACCTAGAACGCGCTGCGCAACCCGATGAAAAATCTTCTGCCCGGCGCCGG
>DASYKE010000090.1:0-15460 GCA_035995725.1 Burkholderiaceae bacterium
CATCGGCCAACGCGCTGCTTATGCGCAATGCTCATCGTTTCAGTTGCAGAATTCCGGACAGTGATCGAATGAACAGCGCTGTAGCGGCCACGACAATGAGTTGCGCCACGAAAGCGGCTCGCCAATCACCCAAGGCGGCGAGGCCGGCCCATGGCAGCGCTTGCAGGCAGGTTCTGAACGGTGTCAGTTCAATCTGTTCGTTTCGCCGGGGCAGGATGCCAATCGCCGATCACGCAGTGCCGCCATCAAGGCTATGATAGTGAATATCGCTTTTTTCCTTCATCGAAAATCATCCGGCATTTCACCACGACATTATTTATGGCTGAACACTCAGGAACGCATCGTACAGGGAACCAAGCGTGCGATGCCATCCGGTGCAGCGCCTGATCGTTTTCTCACCAGCGCGAGGCGCACCAATGAAACCATCCGAAAATATTCCCTTGTCCGTTCTGGATCTGGCGCCGATTGCCGCCAACGGCACGCCTGCCGAAGCGCTGCGCCGCACGCTGGATCTGGCCCGGCATGCCGAGAAATTGGGCTATCACCGCTACTGGCTGGCCGAGCATCACAGCATGCCGGGCATCGCCAGCGCCGCCACTTCCATCGTGATCGCCCATGTGGCGGCCGGCACCTCGACGATGCGCGTCGGGTCCGGCGGCATCATGCTGTCCAACCACGCGCCGCTGGTCATTGCCGAACAATTCGGCACGCTGGAGTCACTCTATCCGGGACGCATCGATCTCGGGTTGGGACGTGCGCCCGGTTCCAACCAGGCCACTACCCGCGCGCTGCGCCGCCATCTGCAGAATGACGGCGAAGAGTTCCCGGAGCAATTGGAAGAACTGCGTGCCTATCTGCGCCCGCGCGCGGCCAGCGCGGCGGTGCGGGCCATCCCGGGCGAGGGGCTGAACATTCCGATCTGGCTGCTCGGCTCCAGCAATTTCAGCGCGCAGCTGGCGGCCCACCTCGGTTTGCCGTTCGCTTTTGCAGGCCAGTTCTCACCCGCTTACATGATGACTGCGCTACAGCTGTATCGCGAGCGATTCCAGCCTTCGGATGTGCTTGATGCACCATATGCGATGGTCGGCGTCAATGTCTTTGCCGCCGATACCGAGCAGGAAGCGCGGTATCTGTCGACGTCGCATCAGCAGATGCACCTGAACTTGATACGAGGCATCCCGGGACAATTGCCGCCGCCGGTAGCAAGCATGGAAAGCCTGTGGCAGCCGCACGAAAGGGTATCGGTCGAATCGACGCTGCGCGCATCGATGATCGGCGACCCGGCCATGGTCAAGGAACAGCTGCGGGCATTCGTGGAAGCCACGCAGGCGGATGAACTGATCATCAATTCGATGATGTTCGATCATGCCGCACGGCTGCGGTCCTATGAGATTGTGGCGGATGCCTGGCGCGGGTAATTGGTTGGCGCAGGGACGGTGGAGGTATGACAAGTACGGAAGGCTCTATTTCACGGTTGTTTATTGCCGTATTTTTGCTTTATGTACTGATATATTGAGATGGTACAAGGTATGGCCGAACTCTCGGAAGGCGAGATGTTCGTGGTGCCAAAGGATGTACGTCCTAACCCTGTTGCGGAACAGCAATGTTATATTCTCCTGATTGAATGCAAGTCGACGCTACATAGTGATGACGTTGCCACAGAAAGAACTCGCTCCATTGTTGAGCAGCTACGGCCTGTACCGCACTCCATCTAGCCCCGCCCATCTCAACTCAGCACTGGCGAGCACCATCCATGTATATACCAAAACACTTCGAAGAACAAAGCGTTGAAGTCATGCACGAACTGATTCGGGCACGGCCTCTTGCCACCCTGGTGACGCTGTCATCGTGCGGACTCAATGCAAATCACATTCCGCTGCATGTATCGACAGAACCCGCTCCTTTCGGCACCTTGCGCGGCCATGTCGCCCGCTCGAATCCGGTATGGACCGATCTGGTAAATGACGTCGAGGTGCTGGCGGTATTTCACGGCCCGGATACCTATATCACTCCAACCTGGTACGCCACCAAGAAGGAAACCGGCAAGGTTGTCCCCACTTGGAATTACGCGGTCGTCCATGCTTATGGCAGCCTCCGTATCATCGACGACGCGTCGTGGTTGCGTGCCCAGCTTGAGATTCTTACCGCTCATAACGAAGCGGCCTTTCCGAAGCAGTGGGCGGTATCGGATGCCCCTCATGACTTCACCGACAAACTGATCGGCGCCATCGTCGGTATCGAAATCGTCATCACGAAATTATCCGGCAAGTGGAAAGTAAGCCAGAACCAGCCGGCACAAAATCAGGCCAGTATTATTCAGGGATTGAATGCAAGCGGAGTTCGGGATGCATCGCCAATGGCGGATTTGGTGGAAGCGGCTGCAAAGAATGCGGGCAACCCGGGACTGTAGCCACCACGACCCGCTGCCGGCGCAATACGCGCTGCGCGTGCCGATATATAAACAAAGATATAACCAAGGGAAACGTCATGCAAAGAACACTGGTTGTCCTCTTATGCATGCTGGTCGCTCTTTTCGCCGGATGCGCTAATAGCGAACGCGTCAATGCCAGTGTCTATGCGGGATTAAAAGCGCGCAATGCAATTCTCAACCCTTCGGCAGACCATAACCCGGCCGGGAAGCCTTTGTCCTATCAAGAGTATGAAGCCGAACGGAAAAAGCTGATGGAAAACACCGCCCGGAAATGAATGGCAGCAAGGCTACGGGCCGACAGCTCCGACAAGAACAAATCAACTCCACCCATCGGTCTTCTCGCAGCAAGTTTCGTGGTCCGGCTTACTCTACGGCAGGCAAAAATCCATCCGGCAGGCCAAATATGATATTCACTTGATGAATTTGTCATATTCCAAAACGGAATTGGATTTATATCTTCGTCGCTCCTATATTGTGACTATAGTAAAACTTAGCGAAAGGAAGTTGCCATGTCCACCACTACCATGCCCACGTTTTCAACCCTGTTCGTCACAACCAAGTCACCGAAAAAAGTACAGGCAAGCACGCAGACTCATAAAAGCGAACGTAGTGTTTTGATTAATAAACTCTGCGATTCGTACGGCACCCGATACAGTGATCTGGCGAAATACCGCGCTTTGTCGCAAAACCGTACACTGTAATCCGCATTCTCACTTCTGTTAAACGCAGCATGGCAGGGCAATCCTGGACTTGCTTTACCATGCTGCGCAACCAGATCGCGCGCATTATCCGATAGCTGAAGCAAGCCTTCCCCCCACTTTCATCGGCAACATGTTTGCAGTAAGAGGCATGCGCAAGCCCAATCCTCTTCCGCCTGAAACATTCAGTCTCGCCATTGCAGACAGACAGCATCCGGTCATATCCGAAAATAACTGAAGCGGCAAAAATGCCGCCGGGGCATCGGTTCGCCGCCTGATGCTCAAATCATCTTTTTCCCATACACTTGCAGATATATAAGACGCGCGGTGGAGCTGCCGGATCAGGCATGCAGCCGGCGGTTTTAAAGGAAAACCGGCGGATACGATCCGGTTGGATTTATACTGCAATGTTTGCCGTGCCCGGGATATCCGGTTCGTTTGGATATCAAAACTTATCAGAGGACAAGATGATCGGATGGCTTACCGTAGCTAAAGCAGTGCTGCCCCACATCGCAGACATAGTCAGTGCGGCAGGGCCCGTTTTCACCAAACGCAAGAACGAAGACTCATCGGCTATTCAACCCGGTGTGTTGCAACAGCAAATCAATGAGCTTCAATCGGCGGCGGCACAGAATACCGCTTACATCAAGGAGCTTGCCAGCCAATTGCAGACCGCCCTTGCCGCGCTTGAGCAGGGCGTACTGGCTACCGACGCAAAAGTCAAACGGGTCTATTCCTTGTGTTACATAATTGGTGGCATATCGGTTGTTTCTCTATGCCTTTCGCTTTTTGCGTTGTTTGGACATTGAGATAGCGCATTGCATGGCGGCGGTAGGTCCGGCTATCCGGTCAGCGTCGATTCGTTCGAAGACACATGCACAGGAAGTGTAATGCCAAGACTGGCGTAGGCGCTTGAACAAATCGCGCGTGCATTTGCCGGCATCAAAAAAAGTCTGAACTTTTCGGGCATTCACAGGCCTTTCTGTTACCCGCAAAGAATTTGGCAGATCAATCTTATGCTGAATAAAGAGCCAGCTGGCGACCGAAGGGAGTCCACCGCCTCCACCGCCAAACCTGCAAATGCATCGGTCGGCGCCGCCGGCCAAACCGTAGCGGGTACAGGACGCTTGCGTAAATGGTTTCCGCTCAGTCAATTCCTGTCGTTGCTGGTGCTGGCTGTTTCATTGTTCGTCACTTATCAGCTATGGAAAGAGGCGCGCGATACCGCCGAGCAGGCGCTGCAATCCGATTTCGATTTTCTGGTACACGAGTCCAACCGGCGTATCGAGCAGCGCATGCTGACCTACGAGCAGGTTTTGCGCGGCGCGGCTGGTCTTTTCGCCGCCAGCAAAAACGTGACGCGCCAGGATTTTCATGCATACGTCAACGCGCTTCGTCTGGATGAGAACTATCCCGGCATCCAGGGTATCGGCTTTTCGCGTCCGGTACCGGCGGCGCAAAAGGACAAACACATAGCCGAGATCCGGAACGAAGGCTTCCCGGACTATACGATCAAGCCGCCAGGCAAGCGAGACGTTTATTCCCCCATCGTTTATATTGAACCCTCGGGCCGCAACCTGCGCGCCTTGGGTTACGACATGTATTCCGAACCGGTCCGCCGTGCCGCAATGGAACAGGCGCGCGATACCGGCAAGGCGGCACTTTCCGGAAAGGTGACGCTGGTGCAGGAGACAGGACAAAATAGTCAAACCGGCTTCCTGATGTATCTGCCCGTGTACCGCAACGGTGCGCCAACTGAAACGGTTGCCCAGCGGCGCGCCAATCTGGCGGGCTGGGTCTTCGCGCCGTTCCGCATGTCAGACCTGATGTCGGGCTTGATTGGCGACCAGTCCGGCGACCTCAGTATCGTGGTTTATGACGACAAGGAAATATCTAGCCGCACGCTGATGCACGACGCCAACGAGAAGCCCGGCATCAACCAGCCGGACTCCCGGTTCGCCAGCATAGATGTCATCAAGATTCTCGGCCACGACTGGACAGTGGTTACAAGGGCTTTGCCCGGATTCGAAAGGCGTGTCGAGCATGACAAATCGCCCCTCATACTACGATCCGGCATTGGCGCCAGCATATTGCTGGCGCTGCTTGCATGGCTGCTGATCGATGAGCGGGCACGCGCGTGGAAGGCCGCGCGCCAGGCATTTCGCATGGCGCTTTACGATGGGCTGACCGACCTGCCCAACAGGAAGCTGTTTACCGACCGTCTTCTGCACGCCCTGACCAGGGCCAAACGCGACAAGACGCAAGTGGCGGTGATGTTCATCGACCTCGACAGATTCAAGCCGGTCAACGACGAGTTCGGTCACGCCGTAGGCGACCTGCTGCTCAAGGAGGTGGCGAAACGCTTGCAGCAAAGCGTGCGCGAGTCGGATACCGTTGCACGGCTGGGCGGCGACGAGTTCGTGGCACTGTTTCCTTACATTCGGGAGTCACACGGCGACATGATCGTCGCCGAGAAAATTCTGAAGGCACTCGCAGAACCATTTCATATCGACGGTCGCATCCTTCATATATCGTCCAGCATCGGTATTGCAATCTATCCCAAGGACGGGAGCGATGAGAAAATGCTGCTAAAAAACGCCGACACCGCCATGTACCATGCCAAGAAAAGCGGGCGCAACAATATAAAGTTTTTTCACCGTGGAATGGACGAAGTCAGGAGTGACACTCCTGTTTCATCCCGCCGCAGCCGTCGTACTACGGACCCCAGCCGGAACGATTGATGCGCAGGCAGCAGTCAATGCCTCAATCGGCCGCCGGAAAAGTTTTTCCAGCGGCCATATTTGAGAATGCCGCCCAATTCATCGGCGGGCAGCGGATAGCTCAATAGGTATCCTTGCACTTCGTCGCATCGATGCGATTCCAGAAAGCGTATCTGCTCGTTGGAGGTAACGCCCTCGGCAACGACTTTCAATCGCATGGTGTGCGCCATGGCGATCGTGGCAGTCACGATCGCAGCATCATCCTGATCCACCGCTATGTCCCGGATAAACGATTTGTCGATTTTCAAGGTATCGATCGGCAGCCGCTTCAGATAGCTCAACGACGAATAGCCCGTGCCGAAATCGTCAATCGAAATGGAGACGCCGGACTGGCGAATCTCCAGCAACATGTTCAATGTCGATTCGATATTCTGCATCAGGCTGCTTTCGGTAATCTCCAGCTCCAGCCAGCGCGCATCCAGACCGGTCTCCGTCAATACATTCTGAATTGTGTGATTGATCGTCGAAGTTGACGTCAGCTGATGCGCTGAAAGATTAACCGATACCTTGATGCGCGGCAGGCCCTGATCCTGCCACAAGCGGTTTTGCCGGCACGCGGTTTTCAGCACCCATTCGCCCAGCTCATCGATCAAGCCGATCTCTTCGGCAAGCGGAATGAACTCGAGCGGCGAAACCAGGCCTCGTTCAGGATGCGACCAGCGTACCAGCGCTTCTATGCCGACAATCTGCCCGCTGGCGACATTGATGCGCGGCTGATAATGCAGCACCAGTTCGTCCTTCTCCAATGCCAGCCGCAATTTGTTTTCATTCATCAGACGCTCGCGCACCCGGATGTTCATTTCGGAGCTGTAGAAGCGGAATGTGCCGGCCCCAAGCTGTTTTGCCTGGTACATTGCGAGGTCGGCATTTTTCAGCAAGGTAGGGGCGTCAAGGCCATCCTTCGGATAAACAGAACCTCCGATGCTGGTCGAGATTGTCAGATCGACGCCATCCAGATTGATCGGCATGGCGATCGCGTTGAGCAGACTATTGGCAACGATCGGAACCATTTCGATCGCCGAGATATTTTCGAGAACAACAACGAATTCGTCGCTCCCGAGACGGGCGACCGTGTCGCCTTCACGCACGTTGTCCTGCAAGCGTTTCGTGATGGCCTGCAGCAGCAAGTCGCCTTTGTCACGCCCGAGACTGTCGTTGACGAGTTTGAATCGATTCAAATCGAGAAACAAAACGCCTATCTGAAGCCCGAGCCGGTCGGCCTGAACAATGGCGTGCCGCATCCGGTCATCCAGCAAATTGCGGTTGGGCAGACCGGTCAATGAATCGTAAGTCGCAAGGTATTCGATACGCCGCTCATAATTCTTGCTGTGCGTGATGTCCCTGGCGATGCCATGCACACCCACAATCTGTTCGTTCACCATGATCGGCAAATTGGTGCAGTGGACCTCGAATCGGCTGCCGTCTTTTCTGATGCAGATTGTCTCGTAGCTTTGCGGTGTCCCCCGGGCCGCCTGAGAAAAGAACTCTTTGACTTGTTCGACGCATTCGGGAGCAATCAGCGGTTGAAACAACATGCCGCGGAGCTCTTCAACCGAGTAGCCTGTCAGCGTGGCAACCGCCTTGTTGGCGGTGATCAAACGTCCTTCAAGATCTAACGAAAATATCGCGTCGGGATGATGTTCGAACAACGATCTGAATCGCTGCTCGTTCTCTTCAAGCTTGAGAGATTCTTTTTTTGCCTTGGTGATGTCTCTGATCGCTACGATGAAAAGCTGATTTTCGGCGACAACCATGGGCGTGACGGTTAACTCGATGGCCAGTTCGTCCCCGCCTTTATGCAATGCAGCAGTCTCGGTTCGCCTGCTTGATGCCCGTTGCTTGCCCGAATCCTGAGCCGTTTGGACGTCGCGGGCATGCGAGAGTACCGACTGCGGGAAAACGATCAAATCGCGCAAAGGCTTTCCCATCACCTCGTCACTTATCCATCCGAACAATTTTTCAGCTTGGGGACTCCATTCAATCACTCTATTGTCAGCGTCAATCACGATAAACGCGTCCATCGCGTTTTGAATAATAGAAGGTAAAAGCTGCATTATGTAAATTCACTGAATTGGGATTTCATTACGGCCGGCCTATATATCAAGTGCCGAGCGAGATTTGGCAAGCTTGGTATTCAGTATCGAGAGTTTTTAATAATCACCATTTTTGAGTAAAGTTTTGGTGACGTTTGACGGTGCTGCTGGAAATTTTTGAAGATGCCAAAGCAGTTGCAAACAGGAAAAATTGGCTCAATAGATATGGACTGGAACACAGAGAAATCGTTCCCGCATACAAATTCGGCAATTGCGTTTTCCGGATAAGCTGTTGGAAGACTGTCAATTGAATATGTCCGATGATGCCCGAAAATTCGCGATAATACGAGCCGAGCTTGTTAGGTATGACGAGTGAAGCAGAAGATGGCAACCGTGAAAGCTCTTTGAGATTGCGCTTTTCAGGCAATACCGTTATACAGGCACGAGGAATAACCGCTTATGCAGATTAGCTTTTGGGAACATGACGCGATGCTCGATGCCGACTTCATTGTAGTCGGCGGCGGAATCATCGGATTGCAAACCGCGCTGGAGTTGCGCGAGCGCCGACCGCGGGGACGCATCGTGTTGCTGGAGCGCGGCCTTTTGCCGGCTGGTGCATCGAGCCGCAATGCAGGGTTCGCCTGTTTCGGAAGCCTGACCGAAATCCTGGGCGATTTCGACTCCTTGGGCGACGCTGCGGTACTGGCAACAGTCGAGCGGCGCTGGCGCGGACTGGGCCGGCTCCGGCAGCGGCTGGGAGACGAGGCTATCGGCTACGAGGGCTTCGGCGGCCATGAATTGCTGCTCGATTCCCATCTTCCGGCGCTGCAGCGGCTCGATGAGGTCAATCGCAAGCTGCGGCCGCTGTTCGGACAGGACGTATTCTCGCTCGATCAGGTTGGGCTTTCCGCAAGCCGGTTCGGATCACAAGCAAAGGCGCTTGTGAAAAATCCGCTTGAGGGCCAGGTACATTCCGGCCGGCTGATGCGCGCCCTGGCGAAGCTTGCAGCGTCGCGCGGCATCGAAATCCATACCGGCGCGCAGGTACAGGCGCTCGAAGAAAGCGGCGGCGAAGTCCGGATACGTATTGCCGGCGAACGCAACTTGGTGTTCAGAGCGCCGCGCGTTGCCGTCTGCACCAACGGCATCACCTGCGAGCTACTGCCGGCCTGCGGCATCATGCCGGGTCGCGGCCAAGTCGTGGTTACCGAACCGGTCCCCGGACTGCCGTGGCGCGGCACCTATCATCTCGATGCGGGCTTTTACTATTTCCGCAACGTCGGCGAGCGCGTGCTGCTGGGCGGCGGTCGCAATCTCGCTTTCGACATGGAAGCCACCGTCGAGATGGCCCTGACGGATACCATTCAGTCGGCGCTCGAACGCCTGCTGCACGACACGATCCTGCCCGGTCGCGCTGTGCGCATCGAACACCGCTGGTCCGGCGTGATGGGATTTGCTGAAGACAAGCAGCCGATCGTGCGCCTGGTTTCCGACCGTGTCGCGCTCGGCTTCGGCTGCAACGGCATGGGCGTCGCGCTCGGTGCGGAAATCGCCGCAGAGACGGCGGAATTGCTGGTCTAGGAAGGGGAGGGCTCGGCAAGTACTCGAAATCCGGCCGGCTAAAATTATAAATTCTTACCGTATCGAGAGCGGTTGTGCTGTCTATGGCGGCGATCGACGAACCCAGCGGAATGTAGATCCCATTGTCCGTACCGGGTTAATGGTTAGGCTCGATACGGCATCACCGTCGCGAAATATCAGCGTATTGCCGTTACCGCTGATGGTAAAAATACCGCCCCCGGGATAAACTCCTGCGTTACCAAATTTTTCAAGCCACTTGACAGATCAACAATTCGACTATGTCGCCACAGCTCATCACCTCGCCACTCGTATTCGCAGCCATTGTGCTCGGCGTCGCCAGCGCAATCCTGCTGTTCGGCGGCATCGCCGCATTGGTGCGGGCCAAGCCACTGCGGTTTATGCTGCACACGCTGTCCGGGCTCCTGTTGCTGTCGTGCGCTGCGCTGGCCGGCGTACTGGCCATCGGTCTGCAAGGTTACCAGGCGTTTACCCGCGAAGAAGTCGCCGCGCGCCTGACTGTGCGGCCCCTCGGTCCGCAACGCTTTGCGACGACGGTTCGTTTTGTCGACGGTCGTCAGGCGGTGTATGAACTTGCCGGCGACGAAGTCTACGTTGACGCCCACATTCTCAAGTGGCAGCCGTATGCGAACCTGCTTGGCCTGCACACCGGGTATGAGCTTGATCGCCTGGCCGGACGCTATCATGCGATCGAGCAGGAGCGCACTGCGACGCGCACCGTCCATTCGCTTGCGCAAGGCAAGCCGGTGGACCTGTTTGCGCTGCGGCGGCGCCATGAATTTCTTGCGCCGCTGGTTGACGCGCAGTATGGATCGGCAACTTTTGTCCCGGTCAACGGCCCTGCCGATTTAGAAGTGCTGGTGTCGACGACGGGCTTGCTGATGCGCAAAGTCGACCCGGCGCAGAAATAACCCGGCCCGGCAGATATCCTCGCCGCGAGCCGCTGCGGACGACGCGCTTGCTGCTTCTATCTGCGCCGCTAACGCACGGAATCCGGGAACGGACGCAGGTTTTCATCCTGTGCCGGGATCCAGTTCGGAGGTATTGCTTTGCGCTGTCGTTCCGAGGCTCCCGAGTTCCCTTGGGTACCCGAACTCCCGCTAGTCGACCCGTCGCGTGTGCCGGCAATTGAATCGCGCCCCATTCCGCTCGTGATGCGTCCGAGAGCTTTCGCAGTGGCGGACTTGCCGCCCGTTTCGTGCCGCTTAACCGTTTCCGCTCCATGCGGCCCGACGATGACGGTGCGGCCTGAATCGCTGCCGATTATTACGCCGTATCCCGCCGGCGGTTGCGCAAGGTCGCCATTGCTGCTGAGCTGATTGACCCAATCATCGGCGGGTGCCTTCGCCATCAAAGGAGGCGCGCGCTTGGGCCGTGGGAACTTCGCTTTCAGATCGATCCGCTTTGCCTTCAATGTATCGCGGAAAAAATCGCCGACGACAAGGATTGCATTGTGTCCGCCTTGCCCCCAATGATTGCTGCGCATCGTCACGCGCGAATCGTTGAACCCGACCCATGCACCGGCGACCAGGTTGGGATGCATCAGGATGAACCAGCCATCGGTATTGTTTTGCGTGGTGCCGGTTTTGCCGGCAATGTCGGCGACGATGCCGAACCGGGTTTTGACCTCCTGGCCTGTTCCCTGCCGGATCACTCCGCGCATCATGTCAATCAGTTCCACCGCGGTTCCCTCCGACATCGCGCGATGGCTCTTGCCGCCGAATTCGGCCAGCACCTTGCCATGGCGGTCGGTGATGCGTTTGACCAGCAGCGGCTCGCGGTATTGTCCTATCTGGGCGATGGTGGAATAAGCCGATACCATTTCCAGCAGCGTCACCGGGCTGGTGCCGAGCGCGAGGGAGGGCACCGGGTCAAGCCGGCTCTGCTTGATGCCGACGTCTTGAGCGAGGTTGATAATGTTGGGCAATCCGGCATCCTGCATCACCTGCGCAGTGATCGAGTTCTTGGAATAGATAAGGCCTTCACGCATGCTCATCAGTTTTCCGCTGGTGCCGGACATATCGGTCGGCCGCCATATGCTGCCGTCGGGCGAGCGGATTTCAACCGGATTGTCCAGATATGCCCGATTGGGACGCCAGCCTTGCTCCAGCGCGGCGCCGTATACGATCGGCTTGAATGTGGATCCGGGCTGGCGTTCCGCCAGCGCGACATGGTCGAACTGGTCGTGCTCGAAATCGCGGCTGCCGACCCACGCCTTGACTTCCCCGGTCGACGGATCCATCGCCACAAAGCCGGCCTCGAGGCGAGTCTTGTTGCTATGCACCCGCGCAATGAATTTCGCATTCGACTTGAGTTCGGCGATCACATCGGCATCGGATCTGTTTGCGCCGATCGCCTTCTTGTACTCCCCGGTTTCACGGATGAAGGCTTGTTCAAGATCGGGGTATTCCTCCCAAAAATATCGGAACGGTTCGACCTTTTTTCGCATGCGTACATAGGCGCCGGGCGTTTCGGACAGCAGGTTCGCTGATTTTCGGCCCCATTCCACGTCGGCAACGTTTTGCAATGCTTCCGATTGGCGCTCGACGGCCTCGGTCGCTGCTTGCTGCAGATCATCATCGATGGTGCTGTGAATGATCAACCCGTCGGTATAAAGGTCGATATCGTTTTCATCTGCCCAGTTGGCCAGCCATTTGCGCAGATGCGCAATGAAGTGCGGCGCGCTGCTCGGTAATTCCGGCTGTCTCGTCAATTCGACGTGAAGGGGCAGGTCGCGCAGCGCTCGATACTCGGCTTCGGACAGCGTGTTTTGCTTGACCATCTGGGCAAGCACGATATTGCGCCGCTTCTGCGCGCGGGCCGGGTTGATGACTGGATTATAGTAACTCGTGCCTTTCAGCATGCCGACCAATGTGGCGCTTTCGAGCACATCGAGTTCGGCAGCCGATTTGTCGTAATAAGTGCGCGCCGCCATTTCGATGCCGACGACGTTGTAGAGGAAAGGCACCGTATTGAGGTAAGTTTCAAGAATTTGCTGCTTGGTGTAAGTCCGCTCAATCTTGCGCGCGGTGATGATTTCCTTCAGCTTGCGGTCCAAGGTGCGCGAGCGTCCTATTTCTTCGGGGAACAAGTTGCGCGCCAGTTGCTGGGTAATCGTCGATCCGCCCTGCGCATCGCCACCCGCGGTGCGGAAAATGGCCGAGATCGTGCGCCCGATATCAATGCCCTCATGCTCGTAGAAGCGGCGGTCTTCGGTGGCGATCAGCGCATTGATCACATGGGGTGAAATCTGCGCAAGATTAATCCGTTCCTGCTGCGCCCGATTGAAAGCGGTCAGTTGCTTGCCATTGGCGGAAAAGACCAGGCTCGGCTGCGCGGTCCGCGCCTGTAGCAAATCGTCGACGCTGGGCGTACCGGGAATCAAATTCCTTATATAGGCAGCCGCCAGAATAGCGCTTGCAACAGACAGCACGCCAAGCACCAGCAGCCCCCAGCGCAAATTTTTGCGGTATTTTATATTGAAGGTGGGGCGGGATTTTCCTTTTTCGGATAGCAGCTGCGGGTCATGTCTGTGCGATTTCTTGTTGTCCACAATCGATACCCTTTTCGGTTGTAATTGAAAAGTTGGACAGGCCGGACAACTTTTGGTTTTATGTGCACGCTTGAAGTTGCGCAGAACATCGTATGGGCATGCGCAGAGGGGCTGCCCGATGAATGTACCGGCAGGAAATGTCTGCTCCGACAGCTTGCGGTTTTGAATTCGCCGTTATACGGCGGCGCGAGAACGCATGGCCCAATCCGGGATAGAATCCGGTACGCGGCACTGCTGCCGATAAAAACAATCACCGCCCATTGTCTTCATGATTTCCAACGAGTCCGCCGCGCAGTCGACCCTGTCCATTCCCCGCTCCGCAATTCTGTTGCTGTCCCTGGCCGCCTTCGGCAGCGCGATATCGCTGCGCGTCACCGATCCGCTGTTGCCGTATCTGGCAAGCGAATTCCGCGTTTCGCTTGGAACCGCGTCATACGTGATCACTCTTTTCTCGGTAGCGTATGGGCTGTCGCAGTTATTCTTTGGCCCGCTAGGAGACCGTTTCGGCAAATATCTGGTGGTGGCATGGGCGTGCATGGCGTGCGCCGTCACGGCATTGCTGTGCGCGCTCGCGCCCAATTTTTCGCTGCTGCTGGTCGCACGGCTGTTGGCCGGCGGCACTGCTGCCGCGATCATTCCGCTGTCGATGGCCTGGATCGGCGACGTGGTGCCATACAATGAGCGGCAGCCGGTACTGGCAAAATTTTTGATCGGGCAAATTCTGGGGGTGTCGGCGGGGGTTTTGGTAGGGGGACTTGCCGCAGATCATTTCAGCTGGCGCACTCCTTTTTTCGGCGTAGCGCTGGGTTTCATCGCGATCAGTATCGCCTTGTTTTCATTGAACCGCCGTCTTCCCGATTATGCGCGCGCACTACACAAGGCCAAAGGCGCGGTGCTGCCGCGCATGATTTCGGAATTCGGGCAAGTGCTGTCCAACCCTTGGGCACGCGTCGTGGTGCTGACGGTATTTCTGGAAGGCGGCTTCCTGTACGGTTCGTTTGCGTTTATCGCGTCCCATTTGCACCGCGTTCACGGCGTGTCGCTTTCGACCGCCGGCTTGCTGGTAATGCTGTTCGGATTCGGCGGCGTGCTGTTTGCCGCTTTCTCTACGCTGATGGTGCGGCGGCTGGGCGAAGTCGGCCTGTCACGATGGGGTGGAATCTTCGTGTGCGTCTCCCTGCTGGGTATCGGCTTGGCGCCGGTATGGTGGGCGGCGATACCGGGCTGCTTTTTTGCCGGCCTGGGTTTCTACATGCTGCACAACACGCTGCAGATCAATGCCACGCAAATGGCCCCGGAACGGCGCGGGGCGGCGGTCTCGGCATTTGCTTCGTGCTTTTATATGGGACAATCGGTCGGCGTCGGCCTTGCCGGCATGCTGGTCGAGCGTATCGGCACCGGCGCAGTGATTACGGCGGGCGCCGCCGGTGTGCTTGCGGTGGCGCTCAACTTCGGCCGGCTGCGCTCGCGATCACCCGGATAACAAGCCATATCCACCACCCGAACGGCAAATCGCGCCAGATAGTGAAACTGAACCCGCCAAAATGCTTCGCCGCTTGTTATCCGCGCGAAGCCAGCATACGCAGCTCGGCGGCCAGATTCGGCTGCGACGAATCAAGGTCGCGTGCCATGCGGTTAAGCGTCCGCACCGCCTGGACATTGCTACGCGCTTTACGTTCCTGCAGCGATTTGCGCGGTTTAATCACCAGTAATGCGGCGTGCAAAACGCCGACGATCAGCGGCTTGAACAGCATCAGCAGCGCCGCAAGGATTGTTAGTCCGGCCAATGGACGAGCCAGGCCGGCAAACGCTTTGGCAACCGGAATGGCGACTTCGGCTGGAAATGCGATTGATAAGAAATACATTTGCTACCCCCTGTTCAATAATCTGTTTTGTTGCTGTACAGTATATATACCGGTAGATATAAATCAAATTTCAAATTCACATATCATTCATACTGTATGTGAATACCATTAATTGTCCACAGGGCATTTTTAGCTGACTTCTGATAATGAGTTTCCTGAACCTGGATTTGAATCTGTTGCGCGTGTTCGATGCAGTGATGACCGAGCAAAATCTAACTCGTGCGGCAAACTATCTTGCAATGACACAACCGGCAGTATCAAACGCGTTGAAACGCTTGCGCGACACGCTGGGCGACGAGTTGCTGATTCGCACCGCCCACGGCGTCAAGCCGACGGCGCGGGCCGAAGCCTTGTGGCCGACGGTGCGGCGCGCATTGTCGGACTTGGAGGAAGCGGTAGTTCCAAGCAGCTTCGATGTTTCCAAGGCAAATACCACATTCCGAATGGCAATGGCGGACGCGACTGCCGCGCTGTGGCTGCCTAAGCTGATACGTTCCATCG
>DASYKE010000091.1:0-38487 GCA_035995725.1 Burkholderiaceae bacterium
TGAAAATTCGAAAGGTAAACGGGAATCGCCCTATCCACAGATCGCAGCGCGGATGCAAATCTTTTCAGACCGGAAATATGTTTGCTGGCAGGTTGCATTATCGCAGCAATCGGCAATATGGATGTACGGGTGTCCACAGGAAGTTCCAACCGGCATGGCCACCCAAAAATGGCCACTCAAAATAAATCCGGTTATTTGAATCCATGACATTTTCTTTTGCGTAACAGACAAAGCAATGAAGGGAGGCGTTCCCGGCATCTATAAGGGGAGCTATGCAATTAACAAAACTGATGGTGCGGGTTTTGGAATCCGGTTTTTGTTCCGTGTCAGTGGCAGCGCGCTGGCGCAACGCAAGCCGGAGATGGGCAAATTGATCGCAACTGACGGCGTCAGCCAAGTGGAAGAGCAGCGGGGGATGGTGGTTTGACGCTCTGGGCCTTGATTATCGGCTTGATTATCGGCTATGGTACGAAGCGACAGCTACGGCCCCAATGCGTATTACACCGCGCTCAAATCGCGCTATAAATAAGGCAAACAAGGCAGTGAATATTTTATCGAATGTCGGCTCGAAGAAACCTTGCAGACTTGACGTTGTCTCTCGTTAAGAAGGTATCTTTTATCGCGGCATTCAAAAATGGTTTATGAAATTTTCGTCCGAAGATATTCAACAGCCCGAGCAATTACATCGCCTGATTCTGGATGGTGCGCTGGATTCATTTATTGCACTGGATGAACAGGGCAGAATAATCGAGTGGAGCGCCGAGGCAGAAAAAACGTTTGGATGGATCGCACAAGAGGTTCTCGGAAGGCCGTTGCCTGAAACCATCATTCCGCAGCGATACCAAGCTGCGCATAATGCCGGCTTGAAACATTACCTGAATACCGGTGAACATAACACTCTCGGCAAGCGAATTGAACTCATCGCGCGACGCAAGGATGGCATGGAAATTCCGGTTGAGTTGATGGTTACTCCGATTTCGACCGGCAACAAAATTATTTTCTCCGGGTCCGTGCGTGATATTTCTCAACGCAAAGCGCTTGAAGAGGCAGTTCAACGCCAAGCCAATATTACAACGGCCATTCTCGATAGCATGGCCGATGCGGTCGTGGTGGCGGATCTGTCGGAGCGCCTGATCATGGTCAATCCGGCAGCACAACGGTTGCTGAAGGTGAAACCCGTCGAGCTGGAACCGAATCAATCTTTCCGATCTTTTGCCTTGTTTCAGCCGGACGGGGAACTGGAATGGCCAGAGAGCCAGCGGCCGATGAGCAGAGCATTACGTGGCGAGCGGATAGATGGAATGATCGTGCTGATTCGTCATGATGCGTCTGGGGAGACGATCTGGGCCGATGTCAATGCAACACCGCTGCTCAACGGTGACGGCGCGCTGATGGGCGGCGCGGTTATGTTTCACGATATAACGGAATTGCGGCAACGGGAAGCAGCAGCGACGCTCCATGTCCAGCCGCTACAGGAACAGGTAAGCTTGCTCGATCTTACGCGCGATGCAATTTTTGTGTGTAACGCTGTCGACGACGTCATCACTTACTGGAATCTCGGCGCGGAAAGGCTGTATAAATTCCGCCGCGAAGAAGCGATCGGGCAGATCGCCCATACGCTGCTCAAAACCAGGTTTCCACTCCCTATCGAGGAGATCCAGGCAATCACTTTTGAGGCTGGATATTGGGAGGGCGAACTGGTTCACACGACCCGGGATGGGCAGGAAGTCACCGTATTCAGTCAATGGGTACTGGACATCCATGACGGATGTCCGTTGCGTTATCTGGAAACCAATACCGATATCACCCACCGGGTACAAAGTGAGCACGCGTTCAAGCAATCGCAGGAAAACTATCGGCTACTGGTGGAAGCGGCGACCGAGTACGCGATTATGACCATGGATCCTCAAGGCATGATCACAAGCTGGAATTCAGGCGCTGAAAAAGCATTGGACCTGTCTCCCAGGGAGGCAATCGGACAGCACGTATCGGCCATATTTACTACGGAAGACCGGAAAATCGGCGAACCCACGCGCGAGATGGGCGAGGCCTTGACCACCGGGCGCTCGGAAGACGACCGCTGGCATTTGAGACGCGATGGCAGCCGTTTCTGGGCGACCGGCGTTGTGACGCCGCTATGGAATGAAGATGCAACCTTGCGCGGCTTTGTCAAAATCATGCGCGACGAAACCGCGCAACGAATGCAGGAAGAGGGGACCCGCTTCCTGGCCAATCACGATGCCCTGACCGGACTACCCAACCGGGTGAGTTTCAGTAACCAGTTGCATAATGCGTTCGCTTTATCCGAGCGCAACCATATTCCGCTGGCGGTGTTATTGCTGGATCTGGATCGATTCAAAAATGTCAACGACACATTCGGCCACCATACCGGCGATCTGTTGCTCAAGGAAGTCGCTTTGCGGATCATGTCGTCGATCAGGGAAACGGATTTTGTTGCGCGGCTCGGTGGCGATGAGTTCGTCGTGATCCAGTCGGATGTGTCGCAACCGGACGCTGCGGAGACGCTGGCGCGCAAGCTTGTCCATCAGCTTGGCGAACCATATTTTCTTGATGCTAATGAAGTGCTGATCGGGGCGAGTATCGGTATCGGCTTGTATCCTGGGGACGCGAAAAATTCCGTCGAGCTTTTAAAAAGAGCCGACCTTGCGCTATATCGGGCAAAGCATGGCGGGCGCAACAATTACCGGTTCTATACCACCGACCTCGCTTCGGAGCCGGCTTCGAAAAAAGATCAGGCACAAATGTTGCGCAAGGCGCTGCAAAACCATGAGTTCGAGCTGTATTACCAACCGCAGATCGATTTGATCAGTTGGAAAATATCCACGGTGGAAGCGCTGCTGCGCTGGCATGCGACCGAGTTCGAACTGGTGCTGCCGAACGAGTTTCTCGAAATGGCTGAAGAAACCGGCGTGATTGTCGAAATTGGAGAGTGGGCGCTGCGGCAAGCCTGCCAGCAAGTGAAAAAGTGGCAGGCGCAGGGCCTGTCCGATTTGCGCATCTCGGTCAATTGTTCGGCACGGCAATTCAGCGATCCGAAATTTGTAGCGACGATTCCATCGATATTGGACGACGTCGGGCTCGCTCCCGCTTGTCTCGAACTGGAAGTATCCGAATCGATGCTTGCCCGGCGTCCGGAGATAAAGGATCAGCTGTCGGAGCTCAGAGCGCTCGGGATACGCGTCACGATCGATCAATTCGGCACCGGCAATACCGCGTTGGTGGAGTTGAAGGACTTCGAGGTCGATGCCCTGAAGATCGACAAGGCGTTCGTCCAGCACTTGCCGCATCGGCGCGAGGATTCCGCCATCGCATCCGCAATCATCAGCCTGGCGCATAACCTCGGCATCAGCGTCGCTGCGGGGGGCGTCGAGACCGCCGAACAACTGGCATATCTGAAATCGCAAGACTGCACCAATGCGCAAGGCTTTATTTTCAGTCCGCCGGTGACCGCAGAAAAATTCGGAGAGCTGATGATGAACGGCAACTGGTCGCGCATCAACCGCGCGCCGCCATTCAATATGCCGGATACATTCAAGAATCTGCATTGAATCCCGTTTTTCAAGACACCTCGGCCACGCGAGCGCGCCAGTTTCAATATGTTAGACGTTCTTATCGCTATGCGATGAAGCAATCGCGCTTGAATTCTGCGACAATTCGCTGGATCATGACCCCAACCACAAGCCAACCGGACTCCAACGAACTCTTCCACATCGCCTTCTACAAGTTCGTCGAGTTGGAAGATCCTGATGCTGTCGTCACACATTTGCGCGAGCTGACGCGGCATTTGCTGGGCAGCATTCTGGTGGCGCCGGAAGGCATCAATGGCGTGCTGGCAGGCAGTCGCACAGCGCTTGATGCGTTCCAGCAGGCACTGGTGGAAGACCCGCGTTTTGACGCCAGGTTTACAGGCATTGTCTTCAAGCGCAGCGCCTGCAAAACGGCACCGTTCGCGCGCATCAAGGTCCACAAAAAAGCCGAAATCGTATCCCTAGGTGTCGATGTGAACGCGACCGGCAAGACTGGCATCAATGTCAGCCCGGAAGCGTGGCGCAAGCTGATTGCCGAGGATGATGTAGTCGTGATCGACAACCGCAACAGCTTTGAATACCGCCTGGGCAGGTTCAAATCCGCGGTTGACCCGCAAGTGGCCAATTTTCGCGACTTCCCGAAATATATCGAAGCCAGCGTTCCCGCCTGGAAGGCGGCCGGCAAGCGTGTTGCCATGTATTGCACAGGCGGCATACGCTGTGAAAAAACCAGCGCGTGGATGCAGGACATGGGCATAGCCGTGTACCAGCTCGAAGGCGGCATTCTCAACTATTTCCAGACGATGCCCGATGCGGAAAAAGACTGGGAAGGCGAATGTTTTGTATTCGACAACCGCATCGCTTTGGACACCAGGCTGCAAGAGACCGGCACCACGCCCGAAGACGTGTACGAGGGCGAGCCCGATGCGGAATGGCGCTTGCAGCGGGCCAGACGGCTGGATGCAGCAAGCTAGTGTCCACTCTCCCCAAGAAGGCGGCGGAGCTGCCAACCAAAGACGGGGTCGGCCCCAGTTGTGTCGCGCTCCCCGAAGGCGCGTGGCCGACAGTCGCCGACTTTCTGGTGCATCGTTTTCCCGGCATTCCGCGCGCAGAATGGGTCGCGCGGATGTTGCGTGGCGACGTGGTGGACGCGCAAGGTGTGGAGCTGCCACCCGAAAGTCCGTATCGGGCCCACAGCAAGATCCATTACTACCGCAGCTTGCCGGTCGAAGCCCGCATTCCCTTCGATGAAACGGTGCTGTACCGGGATGATTATCTGGTGGTCGTCGACAAACCGCACTTCCTGCCCGTTACACCGTCCGGCCGATACCTGCAGCAGACGCTACTGGTGCGCCTGAAACGCAAACTCGGCATCGATACCCTTGCTCCCATACATCGCATAGACCGCGAGACCGCGGGTCTTGTGCTGTTCACACTCCAGCCGCATACGCGCGATCGCTACCAGGCGCTGTTCCGGCAGAGAGCGGTTGCCAAACGCTATGAAGCCATAGCGCCGCGGCGCGCAGAGCTGATGCTGCCCATGGTTTATCGCAGCCGGCTGGTCGAAGCGGCATCATTCATGAAAATGCGCGAGACAGAAGGCATGCCCAATGCCGAAACCGTCATCGAGCTGCTTGAAGTCAAAGGCGACCTTGCACGCTACAGCCTGCGACCTGTAACCGGCCGCAGACACCAGCTGCGCGTCCAGATGGCCGCGCTCGGCATTCCGATCGTGAACGACCAGATCTATCCACACCACGCTCCGGACGTTGCGGCCGGTGCCGAGCCGGATTACGGCAAGCCGCTGCAGCTGCTGGCCAAATCGCTGGCGTTTACCGATCCGGTTTCTGGCCAATTGCGGCAATTTGAGAGCCGGCGAAGTTTGCAATTTTGATCTTGAGCTTCGCGGCGAGTCGACATCGGATATGTGTCGATTGACCGCGACAGACTCCACGAGGACGCCAAGCGAGCCGCCGTATTTACCCAATGGTAGACCCGGCTCCCTTCTGTCAGGCAAAACGCAAGTCAGGCCAGCAGGGTGTAAAACATTACGACGACAGCAAAAGCCATCATCATTGTCCCTAGCCAGCCGAGAAATTTAAGCTTGCGCGTGATGACAAATCGGCCCATGACTTTTGAATTGGACGCCATCAGCATCGTGATGATCATGATGGGAGCGGAGATGACGCCATTGACGACAGCACTCCAGTAAAGCGCCTTCACGGGGTCGATCGAAGTAAAGCCGATGGCCACACCACCTAATGTCGCCAAAGCAATGATGCCGTAAAACTCCTTCGCCAACGCCGGCTTCAGCTCAAGGCTGTTGCGCCACTTGAAGGTGCCTGCCATTGCGTAGGCGGCTGAGCCGGCCAATACGGGCAAGGCCAGCAAGCCGGTCCCTATGATGCCGATGCTGAACAGCGCGAACGCAAAATTACCGGCGATAGGCCGAAGCGCCTCGGCTGCCTGGGCAGACGTCTCGATGGACAGGATGCCATGCGCATGCAGTGTCACCGCAGTGGTCAGCATGATGAAAAAGGCCACCAGGTTGGAAAAGCCCATGCCGATATATGTATCGATCTGGATCCGGCTCAGGTGATACCTTGCCTGTTTGGGTGCCTTTTTTACCGGCTCGGCATCCGGGTCGCCTTTTAACTGTTCGACTTCCTCGGAAGCTTGCCAAAAGAACAGATACGGACTGATGGTCGTTCCCAATACGGCGACCACCGTAGTGACGTAATCGGCTTTCCAGGACAGGTGCGGGATAAAGACGGCTCGCAATACCTGTGTCCATGAGATGTGTACCGTAAAAATGACTGCCACATAGGCCAGCAGCGCGAGGGTAAGCCATTTGAGCACGCGCACATAGCGCCGATACGGAATGAATATCTGCAGCACAAGGGACAGGACGCCGAACCCCGCCGCATACCATCGTCCCGAGCCGCCAATCAGGAGTTCTATGGCGCTCCCCATTGCGGAAAGGTCGGCGGCGATATTGACCGTGTTTGCGATTACAAGGAGTACCACTACCGAATACAGCATCCAGATAGGATAGAGGCGGCGCATATTGGTGGCGAGCCCATGTCCGCTGACCCTGCCGATACGCGCACTGATGATCTGGATCGCCACCATCAGCGGATAGGTCAGCAGCATGGTCCACAGTATATTGAAACCATACTTTGCGCCGGCCTGGCTATAGGTGGCAATGCCGCTGGGATCGTCGTCGGCCGCACCCGTTACCAGTCCCGGCCCTAATTTGGCAAGCCATGACTCCGCCTCGTCATAAGGGATTTTTTGTGAAGAATCGAGTACTTGCATATCACTTGCCGGATCGGGCCGCTCGAGATTTATTAATAGCACCATAATCGGGTGCAACAGTTGCGCATTCTCAATGTCAGTAAAGGCAGCCCGCCGTTCTTGTCAGTCGGCCGTTAGGCCATTTCTTTCGGGCCATAGGAACCTTTTCCTTGAAAAATGTCCTATTTGGACATGTCTGTCGGTTCTATGCGCAAACACGATCAACAGGCTATTGCGAGGATGCTTTTGGCGCACCGGCGGCTAACATCAATCGACTGCAACAGGAGATATCCATGGCGACAAAGCACACAGGAAATAGCGGAAATAGCGTTGAAGATGTCGTGGCGAAGCAGCGCAAGATTCAGCGTGAAATCGATGAACTCGACAGCAAGAAGGGTGCGCACGGAAGCCAGCCTGATAAAGGTGCAGTACAGGCCGGATCACGCAAATATCCGGAACCGCCTTTCCCCGAACAACATTTGCAAAAGCCCGGCCTGGAGTCGGAACTTGAGCCGCGGCCGGAGTTTATGGCGCCGGACTATAAAGGCAGCGACAAGCTGCGCGACATGGTTGCACTGGTGACAGGAGGCGATTCCGGAATCGGGCGCGCAGTCGCGGTTCTTTATGCGCGGGAAGGCGCAGACGTGGCGATCGTGTATTTAAAAGCCGAACATGGTGACGCGGAGGAAACCAAACGTTGCATAGAAAAAGAAGGCAGGCGCTGCCTGCTTATCACGGGAGACGTCGGGAACGCAGAATTTTGCAACAACGCCGTCCGGCAAACGCTGGACGCGTTCGGCAAGCTCGATATATTGGTCAATAATGCGGCGTTCCAGGAGCATGCGACGACGTTGGAAGAGATTAGCGACGAACACTTCGACCTGACGATCCGGACCAATCTCTACGGCTATTTCCAGATGGCCAGAGCGGCGTTGCCGCATTTGCGGTCCGGTTGTTCCATCATCAATACCGGTTCCGAGACTGGCTTGTTCGGAAGCAAAATGCTGCTGGATTATTCAATGACCAAAGGAGGTATCCACGCATTTACCAAGGCACTCGCCAGGAATGTCGTCTCACGCGGCATCCGGGTCAATGCGGTAGCGCCGGGTCCGGTATGGACACCGTTGAATCCCGCCGACCAGCCGGCCGAAAGGGTCAAGCAATTCGGCCAGTCTACCGACATGAAGCGTCCTGCCCAGCCAGAGGAGATTTCGCCAGCCTACGTATTTCTGGCATCGCCCGTTTGTGCGAGCTATATCACGGGTATGGTGCTGCCGATTATGGGTAGTGTCAGTAGCTAACCGGATTTCCAATGGCCGACCGCTTGCGCGAAAAGAGCGATGGCCATAGCGATCACTTCATACCTGTTCGCCTGTCCGTCCTGCGACACTTGCAACCGTCGCCACCAGCTCGGACGGTTCGATGGGTTTGGATACATGGACCAGAAAGCCGGCGCGCAGCGCGCGTGTCCGGTCTTCGGAGCGGGCAAAAGCGGTGAGCGCGATTGCCGGCACTTTCCCGCCTCTGGTCTGCCCGAGCGCTCGCACCCTTCTGAGCAACTCGAATCCGTCCACATCCGGCATGCCGATGTCGGTCACGAGCACATGCGGTGCTTCTCTTTCAACCAGCAGAAGTGCTTCAGCGGCCGTGGCGGCGGTAAGCACCTGCGCATCGCATTCCGTGAGTACCCGCCTGACCAGATCGCGTGCATCGGTTTCATCGTCAACCACCAGCACTTTGATGCCCGAGAGATCCAGCGGCTTGAAGTCCACGGCGGCAGGCTTCGACGTCTTCGGATGAAGTCGGGTTTCGTTGTACGCACTTTTGTGGACCACCGGCAGCGGGAAATGCACCGTGAAACTCGTCCCGCTGCCTTCCCCCGGACTCTTGACCAGTACCGTTCCTCCATGCAACTCGACCAAGTGCTTGACAATCGAGAGTCCCAGGCCGAGGCCCCCGAATCTCCGCGTGGTGGAGCCGTCTGCCTGGCGAAAGCGTTCGAATACATGGGGAAGGAACTCGGGCTTGATGCCGATACCGGTGTCGGCCACGCTGATTTCAATATGCGAATTCACCCGTTCCAGCAGTATCTGCACCTTTCCTTCTTTCGGCGTGAACTTGATGGCGTTGGAAAGAAGATTCCAGATCACTTGCTGCAGCCGGCTCGGGTCGCCGGAAATCGGCCCAGCCGCAGGGTCGAGCAGTTTCTCGAGTCGGATACCCTTTGCATCAGCCGCCGGCCTTACCGTTTCCAGCGCGGCTTCGATGAAGATAACCGGGTCCACCGGCTGCATATCGAGGCGCACCTTCCCGGAAGTAATCCGATTCATGTCGAGAAGGTCCTCGATGAGCTGGGCCTGCACGCGGGCGTTTCGCTCGATAACATCAAGTCCCTTGCGAAGGTCGGCTTCACTCGCGGTGCCGCGCTGGAGGATGTGCGACCAGCCGAGGATCGCGCTGAGAGGCGTTCTCAGTTCGTGCGAGAGAGTTGCAAGAAATTCGTCTTTCATCTCGCTCATCCGCTCGGCTTCGGTGCGTGCGGACCGTTCGCTGGCCAGAAGCATTTCTCGCTCCCTGGCCGCGTTTTGCGCTGCCTCGTAAAGGCGGGCGTTGTCGATCGCGACGGCAGCCTGCGCGGCAACGCCTGAAATGATGTGTTCGGATCGTTCGGTGAAAACGCCGGTTTCAGGATGACCGAAAAAAAGTCCGCCGATCACTTCTCCGGAGCGCGATACCACCGGCACCGCCAGATAGCTGCGGACCGGAAGATGTCCTTGTGGCATACCGGCATGAGGTCCCATCTTTCCATAGCGCGGATCCTTCAGTACGTCGTCGCACCGGATCGGACCGTCGCCTTTGAAGGTCGGGCCAAAGAGCGATGTGGCACGGGGATAGCCAAACTTGTCGAAAGCTTCACGGGGTGCGCCCGACAACGTGTAGAGCATGAAGGCATCGCCTCGCTCGTCTGTGGTGTTGTAAAAGAAGGCGCCGAATTTTGCGCCGCTTAATTGAGTGGCCGCGTCGGTAGCAGCTTGCACCAGCGACTGCAGATCGAGTTTTGATGCAAGGCTTGCCCCTGTTTTATTCAGCAACTCGAGGACGCGGGTTTCATCACGCAATGCTTCTTCGGCATGCCGCCGCTCGGTGATGTCGCGAAAGCTCCAGACGCGGCCGACGTTGCGCTCACTGACGAACTGGATCTTTGAAAACCGCTCAAAAACTCTTCCGTCGGCGAGTTCCAGCAAGTCAAAGCTCTCTGACGGTGAAGAAACATAAATTTCCTCGATCCTGGCAAGAAACTGCCGAGAATCCTTGAACTTCTTGCAGAGGACTTTCAGCAATTGCTGATGTTCCAGCGAGTTCATCATCTCGCGCGGCATTCCCCACATTTGGATATATTTCTCGTTGAAGTCGGTCAGCTTGCCGGCTTCGTCCGTCACCAGAATTCCGTCAGTGGTGGATTCCAATGTCGCCCGCATCATGGAAAGAGAGTGGGCAAGCTCCTCCGTCTTCCGCTCCAACGCCTCCTTCGCGCGGATCAGGTCCTGCTCGGCGCGCTGGCGTGCGGCCAGAATGCTTTTCGCATTCTGCATCGCAACAGAGCGGAGCAGCTTTTCCTCGTCGTCGTGCATCTGCACTACTTGCCCGCAATCATTTCGGCCGCGAGAGCGGTGCCCAGCACGCGCGCCCGGATCTTTTCAAAGGCGGTATCGCGGCTGGTTGAAATGTCATCGCAAAAAGGCGAAAATCCGCAGTCGTCGGTCGTACCCAGTTGTTCGATCGGAATATATTTTGCTGCTTCGAGGACTCGGTCGCGTACCTGTTCCGGCGTCTCGACGTGCGGATCGATCGGAGCGACCACACCGACAAAAATCCGCTGATCCGGTTTCATGCAATCGCGGATGATTTTCAGTACATGCTCGGGGTCCTTCTCGCCGGCAAGGGCGATATAGAAATTTCCCGCTTTCAGTTCAAACAGGCTCGGCAGCAACTCGGCATAGTCGATATCCGCGCTGTGGGTCGAATCGCGGTCGCCGCCAGGGCAGGTGTGCACGCCAATGCGTGTGCGGTCTTCGGCGGAGAAGCGCGACAACGCAAGATTGTTGAGGTCGATGAAGCTGTTGAGCAGATTCCCGGAGGGATCGATCTTCATCGCCAGCCGGCCTTCGGTGAAGTCGATCTGAACCTTGTGTGCGCCTTTTTGCAGACAGCGGCGAATCTCGGTTTCATGCTCGCGCAGCAGGTCGTCGATGAACTCCTCGCGCGAATAACCATCAATCCCGTCGGCCGGATACATGAGGCTCAATGCAGAAGGCGAGATCACCGCCTGCTTCACCGCCACGTTTGCGTACCGCATCGCGACATCCAGGTAACTGTCGGCATATCTTTTGTAACGGAAAGGACCACTCGTGAGCCGCAGCATGCGGCGAGTATGGCCGGCTGCAAAAGGAATCTTGAATCCATCCGGGGCGGTGTTCGCAAGTCCGTGCACGCAGTAAGTCCAGAAATTATGGTACTTCCTCTGTTCGCCGTCGGTAATCACCGGAGAACCTGTGGCTTCGAACCGCGCAATAGTGTCCCGAATCGCTTCGTCGTAGAGAGGATTCAAGTGTGGGGCCTCGCTGTCTCCTCCGGTCGAGACAGCCTCAACCAGCCGAAGCGGCCTCGGGATACTGCCAATTGGTTCGGTTGGAATAGTCATAAGCATTCCGCCATTGTCATGCGCTGTCGATAATTGAATTGCGGCAATATGCCGTTTTCCATAGGCATCAGTTATTGTAGCGCATCGGGCTTTCTGCTCATCCTGATGGGACTTGGGACACTGAAACCCGCCAGTTGTTGCGAATCATTGGTAACAATGTGAATCTCACTCTATGCTGAGAAGAGCTTGCATTCCGTGCAGCAAGAATAGTGGTTCTATCGAAATATTTTTATACGATACCAAGACGAGTCATTCCAATGGCGTGCACTTCTTCCATGGAGTGCTAATGCACGACAATGTATTTGTCAGGAAAGATCTTTTATTTGGTGATGACACGTTAAACGGTGCGTCTGACCAACTTATTCCACCGTCACCGACTTTGCCAGATTGCGCGGCTTGTCGACATCAGTGCCGCGTGCAAGCGCCGTGTGATAAGCCAGCAATTGCAGCGGCACCACATGGAGGATCGGCGACAGCAAGCCATAGTGTTCCGGCAGGCGAATGACGTGAATGCCTTCGCTCGGTGCGATGCGCGAGTCCGCATCGGCGAACACGTACAGCTGGCCGCCACGCGCGCGCACTTCCTGCATGTTGGACTTGAGTTTTTCGATCAGCGTATCGTTCGGCGCGACCGTGACGACCGGCATGTCTTCGGTTACCAGCGCCAGCGGCCCATGCTTCAATTCCCCGGCCGGGTAGGCTTCGGCATGGATATAGGAAATTTCTTTCAGCTTCAGCGCGCCTTCCAGCGCAATCGGATAGTGCAGCCCGCGGCCCAGGAATAGCGCGTGTTCCTTGCGCGCAAATGCGTCGGCCCATGCAATGATGGCTGGTTCCAGCGCCAGCACGCTTTGCAATGACGTCGGCAGATGACGCAGGTTTTTCAGATGATTCTGTTCCTGTTCCGGTGTCAGCCGGTTGCGCAGCTTCGCCAGCGTCAGGGTCAGCAGGAACAGTGCAGCCAGTTGCGTGCTGAACGCTTTGGTCGATGCCACACCGATCTCGGCACCGGCACGGGTCAGGTAAGACAATTCCGTTTCGCGCACCATTGCCGAGGTGCCGACATTGCAGATTGCCAGTGAATGCTTGTGGCCGAGTTCTTTCGCATATTTGAGCGCCGCGAGCGTATCGGCGGTCTCGCCCGACTGGGAAATGACGACCACCAGTGCATCGGGATTGACTGCCGGGCTGCGGTAGCGGTACTCGCTGGCGATTTCGACATTGGTCGGGATGCCGGCGACGGCTTCCAGCCAGTATTTTGCGGTCATGCCGGAGTAGTAGCTGGTACCGCAGGCCAGGATCTGGATCGCATTGATTTTTTTGAATACGCCGCCTGCATTGGCGCCGAACAGGTCGGGCGTAAAGCCGAGAACGCCTTCCAGCGTGTCGGAGATCGCGCGCGGCTGCTCGAAAATTTCCTTTTGCATGTAGTGGCGATAGGGGCCGAGTTCGATCGCGCCGGAATAGGCGTTCACCGTCTGCACCTTGCGCTCGACCACGATATCGTTCCGGTCGGTGATACGCACAGAGGTGCGCTGCACGTCAACCACATCGCCCTCTTCCAGATAAATGATCTGGTCGGTTGTGCCGGCCAGAGCCATTGCATCCGAGGCGAGGAAATTCTCTCCATTGCCGAGCCCGACGATCAGCGGGCAGCCGAGACGGGCGCCGACTATGCGCTGCGGTTCATCCTTGCAAAATACCGCGATGGCGAACGCGCCAGTCAGCCGCTTGACCGCTTTTTGCACGGTGCGCAGCAAGTCTCCGTCGTACAAGTGGTTGACCAGGTGCGCGATCGCTTCGGTGTCGGTCTGCGACTCGAATACGTAATCGAGAGCTTTGAGTTCGGCGCGTATTTCCTCGTAATTTTCAATAATGCCGTTGTGCACCAGCGCGACACATTGTTCGCCGGTTTTGTCGGGCGAGAAATGCGGATGCGCGTTGTTGGTCGCCGGCACACCATGCGTCGCCCAGCGGGTATGGGCTATCCCCGTTGTGCCGGCGAATTCAGTTTTGGCTACCTGGCTTTGCAGCTCGGCCACGCGCGCCACGCTGCGCGCGCGCTTCAGTCCCTTTTGATGTACCGCCACGCCGCACGAGTCGTAACCGCGATATTCGAGACGCCTCAAGCCTTCCAGCAGGACCGGGACAATATTACGTTGCGCAACCGCGCCGACGATGCCGCACATGGTGAGTTCCTATTTCTTTTGCGAGTTTGTCTGTTTCTTCGGCCGTTGCCAGCCTTCGATGGTCATTTGCCTGGCGCGCGAAACGGTCAGCTTGCCGGCCGGCGCATCCGTGGTCAGCGTGGTGCCGGCGCCCAGCGTTGCGCCTTTGCCGACGCGCACCGGCGCCACCAGCTGGCTGTCGCTGCCGATGAAAACATCGTCTTCTATGACGGTACGCAGTTTGTTTACGCCGTCGTAGTTGCAGGTAATCGTGCCGGCGCCGATGTTGACACGCGAACCGACCGTCGAGTCGCCGACATAAGTCAGGTGATTGGCTTTGCTGTGCGCAGCGATCTGGCTGTTCTTGACTTCTACAAAGTTACCGATATGTACATCTTCCGCCAGTTCGGTGCCGGGGCGCAGCCGTGCATACGGTCCTATCATCGATTCGGCGCCGACGGTTGCGTCTTCGATATGGCAAAACGGCTTGATGACCGCACCCTGCGCGATGCGGGCATTCTTGATCACGCAATGCGCACCGATCGTCACATTGTCCGCCAGTTCGACCCTGCCTTCGAATACGCAGCCGACATCGATGCTGACATCGCGTCCGCACGACAGCGAGCCGCGCACATCGATGCGGGCCGGGTCGGCCAGCGTGACGCCTTGTTCGAGCAGCGTGTTGGCGATATTGCGTTGATGAATGCGTTCCAGTTCGGCCAGCTGGACTTTGCTGTTGACGCCCAGCGTTTCCCAGACGGCATCGGGCTGCGCCGACACCACCGGCACGTCGTCGGCCACTGCGCGCGCGACAATATCAGTTAGATAGTATTCGCCTTGCGAATTGTCGTTGGACAAGGTTGTCAGCCACTGCTTCAGCCTGACGGTTGGCGCCACCATAATTCCGGTGTTGATTTCGCGGATGGACCGTTCCGCCGGATTTGCATCCTTTTGCTCGACAATGCGTACAATATTCCCGTTTTCACGCACAATGCGGCCATAGCCGGTCGGATCGTCGAGTTCCACCGTCAAGATCGCCAACTTATTCTTGTTTGCAATGTCCAACAATCGTTGCAGCGAACGGGCGGTGGTTAATGGCACGTCGCCATACAAGACCAATGTCGGCATGTCGTCCACCAGATGCGGCAGCGCCTGCATCACCGCATGGCCGGTGCCGAGTTGCGGTTCTTGCCTGGCGAATGCGATATCGGGCGAGTCGAGCAATTGGGGCACCATGTCGCCGCCGTGCCCGTAAATTACACACAAGGTAGCAGGCGATAATGCGCGCGCGGTGTCGATCACATGCGACAGCAGCGGCTTGCCCGCCAGCGGATGCAATACCTTCGGCAACGCGGACTGCATGCGCTTTCCCATGCCGGCAGCAAGAATGACAACGTTCATAGGCGATTAGTGAGAATGATGCAAAATTTTATCATGCGACCATACCGCACTTTTGCAATACGGATAGGTATATTTTTGATTACCGGCCTGTTGTTGTTGGGTTGCAGCGCAGCCCGCTTTGGATATAGCAACGGCGAAACCCTGTCCTACTGGTGGTTAAACGGCTATGTTCATTTTGACGCTGATCAAAATCCCTGGGTCAAAAAGCAGATTGCAACCCTGTTTGCCTGGCACCGCAAGACCCAGCTGAAAAGCTACGTGCAATTAATGTCGGACGCGCAGCACCGCGTTCAGCGCAACGTCACCGAAGCGGAAGTGCTGGCAGACCATGATCGCGTCAAAAAGTACATTCTTTTGCTGGTCGATAAAGCGCTGCCGCAACTGGCCGATCTCGCGCTATCGCTGAAGCCGGAACAAATCGCGAATATAGAGAAGAAATTCGCTTCCAATAATGATGATTATCGTAAAGATTACCTGCGCGGCGATATTGAGAAACGTCAGCACTTCCGTTATAAAAAAGTCCTCAAGCAGGCGGAATACTGGTTCGGCAGTTTCAGTCCGGAGCAGGAACGGAAAATTCGCGCGGCATCCGATGCGCGGCCGTTGAACAATGAACTGGTGCTGGCAGACCGGCTGCAACGCCAGGCGGCGCTGATTGCGCTGTTAAAGAAAATTCAGACGGAAAAGCCAGGGCGCGAGGCGGTGATGGCGATGCTGAAAGACTACGCGGCCTCAGTAGCGGATAGTTTTGCCAATCCGGAGCACAAAATGTTTTTCGATGCTTCGAGAACTGGTTGGGCCCGCATGGTGGTTGTCATCATCAATAATGCGACGCCGGCGCAGAAGGACCATTTCATAAAGACATTGCAGCAATGGATAGGCGATTTCAACGCGCTGTCGGCAGCATGAGTACTTTGAGTAGCACTGAACCGCTGGTTTCCCACTGACTGGCTTCCATTACGCAGGGTCAGGCCGGATTGGCAACCGAAGCGCAACTGTCAGTCGGTGGACCGCAGCGGAATAATGCTGGAAACAGTGCTCGCGGTTGCGCACGGCTCTTCGTCAAACGCGATATCCCCGTCCTTTACCGCTTCGCCCGTCGCTTTCAACCCCGCAAAGCCGAACAGGTCGCGATCCATCAGGTGCGATGGTGCGACGGTCGACAGCGCGGAAAAAATACTGTCGACCCGGCCCGGAAATTTCTTGTCCCATTCGCGCAGCATCGCCTTGATTTGCTTGCGCTGCAGATTTTCCTGGCTGCCGCACAGATCGCACGGGATGATCGGAAATTGTTTGACTTCGGCGTAGCGCGTGGTGTCCGCTTCCTTGACATAGGCCAGCGGGCGGATCACGATATGTTTGCCGTCGTCCGATTGCAGCTTGGGCGGCATGCCTTTCAGTTTGGCGCCAAAAAACATGTTGAGGAAAAACGTTTCCAGAATGTCGTCCCGATGGTGGCCCAGCGCAATTTTGGTCGCACCCAGTTCATCGGCGACCCGGTACAGGATGCCGCGTCGCAGCCGCGAACAAAGCGAGCAGGTGGTTTTCCCTTCGGGAATGACGCGCTTGACGATACTGTAGGTATCTTGCGTCTCGAC
Organism: Burkholderiaceae bacterium; assembly: GCA_035995725.1. Taxonomy (GTDB): domain Bacteria; phylum Pseudomonadota; class Gammaproteobacteria; order Burkholderiales; family Burkholderiaceae_D; genus JAQGLW01. Next base: position 16,715 of record DASYKE010000091.1, read on the forward strand.
ATGGAACGGCACGCCAAGCCGGGTCAGGTAGTCGGGCAGGATATGCGCCGGAAAATTCGGCTGTTTCTGATCGAGGTTGACGGCAACGATGTCGAAATGAATCGGTGCGCGTTGCCGCAGTGTCAGCAAAATATCGAGCAATGCATAGCTGTCCTTGCCGCCGGACAGGCAGACCATCACCTTGTCGCCATCCTCGATCATGTTGAAGTCGCCGATTGCCTGACCGGCCTGGCGGCATAAACGCTTGTGCAGCTTGTTGTTTTCGTACGCGATTTTTTCCGCCTTCTTCGACGTCATCGCAATATCGGCCTGCCTTGCGTCAGGCAGTGCAGCGACAACTGAAACATCATTCATGGCAGCTTGCGTCACTTAAGCCTCCTTGATGCGAAATACTTCGACGCCGACCGACTGGCAATCCGGGTACACATCCGGCTTTTCGGTCGACACGCGTACCGCGCGTACTTTCGGATGCGCCAGCATGGCGCGCGCCACGTCGTCGCACAGCGTCTCTTGCAGATGGATATGACCCTGCGCCATGCGCTTGGCAATCGTATCGCGCATGAAGTCGTAATCGACCACTTCATGCAACTCGTCGCCGTGGGGTGTCGATAGTGCCAACGGAATGAACAGATCGACATTGATCAACACGCGCTGCTCGCCTTTCTTTTCGAATTCATGCACGCCGATATTGATTTGCACTTCGTAATTGCGCAGAAACAGGCGGCGGCAATCGATTAGTCCGGGATGTGACAGAGAGGAGAGCATGGTTTCAGGTAGGTTATTTGGCAATGAACATCACATCGCGTTGCAAGGGAATCAAATGCTGGCCGCCATCGACCAATATCGTCGTGCCGGTAATCGCCGGCGATTCGGCAACGAAGCATACAGTGGCGGCGATGTCATCCGGCGTGCTGGAGCGGCCCAGCGGCGTGACGCCGTGCGCGTTACCGAAGCCTTCCGCGGTCTGATCGCCGGACGGCAGCGTGATGCCGGGCGCTATGCCGACGACCCGCACTTTCGGCGCTAGCGCCTGCGCCAGCATCGTGGTCGCGCCATGCAACGCGGCTTTCGATAGCGTATACGACAGAAAATCCGGGTTCAGGTTGAATAATTTCTGATCCAGCAAATTGATCACGACCGACTGCGCTCCCGCCGGGGTTGCATCGTGTAGCGCCTGCGCCAGCAGCATCGGTGCGGCCAGATTGACATGCATGTGCGCGTCAAGCCGGGCCACTGAAAAATCGGCCGCGCTGTCGTGCTCGAACAGCGACGCATTGTTGACCACGCATGAAATAGGGCCGAGGGCGGCAGCCGCGCGCGGCAACAGCGATTTGACCGCTGCTTCATCGGCCAGATCGCATTTCAATTCAACCGCGCGTTGTCCCAGCGCTTCAATTTCGCGCACGGTCGCCTGCGCATCGGCGGCAGAATGCCGATAATGCACGACCACATGCCAGCCGCGCTGTGCCAGCGCAACCGCAATTGTGCGTCCGATGCGTTTGGCGGCACCGGTGACAAGTGCAACTTTTTGCCGATCTGTGGTCATAGGATGTTTGCGTCCCGGTCTTGGGGCATTTCGTAATTTACTTACCGCCGCCATACTGATTTCATTACAATACTAATTATGCAACTGCAACTGCCAGCACCTTCCGTCGACGCGATGATGGCATCGCGCGCTCTTCAAACCCTGATCGGTAATGACATCCGGCACAATTCCGGCTGGATTTCATTTTCGCGTTTCATGGAGCTGGCACTGTATGCGCCAGGCCTGGGTTATTACAGCGGCGGCGCGGCAAAACTCGGTAAAGACGGTGATTTTACAACCGCGCCGGAAATCACGCCGCTTTTCGGACAGACGCTGGCCCATGTCGCGGCCGACCTGATGGCAAAGACCGCGCCACAAATCATTGAATTCGGCGCCGGCACCGGCAAGCTGGCGCACGATATCCTGACCGAACTATCGGCGATGGGCGTGCCGGTCCATCGTTATTCGATCGTTGAATTGTCCGGTGAATTACGGGCGCGTCAAAAGCATACATTACGCGGTTTCCCGCAAGTGAACTGGCTCGAACAGTTTCCCGCAGCCTTTTCCGGTGTCGTCATCGGCAACGAAGTGCTCGACGCAATGCCGACGCATCTGGTCGTCAAGACGCAGCAGGGATGGAAAGAACGCGGTATCGGACTGGCGCCCAAGAAATTCGTCTACCGTGACCGGGTTTGCGAGCCATGGCTGACCGAGCAAATTCCGCAGGCCGACGCACTGCCGGTCGGCTATCTGACTGAAGTGCATCCGGTTTCCATCGGTTTCATGAAATCGCTGTCGGGCATGCTGCGCGCCGGCCATGAAAACACCGGCCACGGCGCCGCTGCAATTCTGATCGACTACGGTTTTCCGGCACATGAATATTATTTGCATCAGCGCTCGCAAGGCACATTGATGTGCCATTATCGTCATCATGCGCACACCGACCCGTTTTACCTGCCGGGCCTGCAAGACATTACCGCGCATGTCGATTTCAGTGCGATCGCAGGGGCGGCGACCGAAGGCGGACTGGATATACTGGGCTATATGAGCCAGGCTGCATTCCTGCTGGATGCGGGCATCGGTGACTTGTTGCTGCGCACGCCACCGACCGACAAGCTGCGTTATCTGCCGCAAGCCAACGCGGTGCAAAAACTGACTTCTCCGGCCGAAATGGGCGAGTTGTTCAAGGTGCTGGTGGTCGGCAAAAAAGTGCGATTGCCCGAGAAATTTGCCCGCAGCGACCGCAGTCACCGGCTGTAATGGCCGATCCGGCAACTTGATTCATTTCAATTTCCGAGAGCCTGGGATGCGCGCACCAATGCCGGCCATCGAAACAGCAACTGCAATTTTTCTCGAAAGTCGCGCATGATACGCTGGTTTCTCACTATTTTCATCGCGCTCCTGGTCTTTTCCGCGGCGCTGCCGTGGCTGGAAAAGCTGGGAGTGGGACGGCTGCCGGGAGATGTTCGCTTCACGCTGTTCGGGAAAACCATTTTCCTGCCATTTGCGTCGACGGTGCTGTTGTCGACAGTGGTATTTGTGGTGGCGCGCTTGCTCAGGTAAATCCAAGCCGATTAAATTTTCGAATGCGTCGATTCGGTACGGCGGCTTACGCTGTGTTTTAATTTCGTAAGGGTAATGCATGATCCGCTGGGTCGCCGTGATTTTCATCGGGCTGTTTGTTTTTTATCCGCTGCTGCCCGGGCTTGCGAAGCTGGGTGTGGGGCGGTTGCCGGGCGATGTCCGATTCAAGCTGTTTGGCCAGATACTGTGTCTGCCGTTCGGCTCGACCGTGGCATGGTCGGCGCTGGCTTTTCTGCTTGCAGAATTGTTGAAGCACATCTGCCTGTTCTGCTGATGGCGTTCACAATCATCCGCTTGCTGAAATGCACAATGGTGCGCTTATCGACAGCGTACGTCCTGTTCAAATCGACTCAATCATGCCATTCACTTTAGAAGAACTGCGCGAACGCCACGGCAGCCGTTACAAGTGGCTGGTGCTGCTGACGGTCATGATCGGCACGATGGCATCGATTCTGTCGTCGACCATCGTCAATGTCGCGGTACCCGATCTGAGCGCGCATTTCGGGCTCGGCCAGGAACGGGCGCAGTGGGTGTCGGCAGCGTTCATGCTCGCGATGACGCTATCAATGCTGACGACGCCCTGGCTGTTGCTGCGGTACGGCCTGCGCCGCACTTATACCGGTGCCATCCTGATGCTGCTGATCGGCGGCATAGTCGGTGGATTCAGCGTCAATTATCCGATGCTGCTGACGATGCGGGTAGTGGAAGGCTTGGCGTCCGGCATTTTGCAACCGATCCCGGCGATAGTGGTGCTGCGTGCGTTCAATGTCGAGGAGCAGGGCAAGGCGATGGGTATCTTCGGCTTCGGCGTGGTGCTGGCACCGGCAATTGGCCCCAGCGTCGGCGGCTTTCTGGTGGAACAGTTTGGCTGGCGCTCGATTTTCTTTGTGGTGGTGCCGTTCTGTCTGGTGGTATTGATGCTGATCCGGCGTTTTTTGGCAGTGAATTCGCCGATGATGGGCGATGCCAGAGCGCTGGACTGGAGAGGCTTGCTGCTGGTCGGGATCAGCACCATCAGTATTCTCAATGGCTTGGTGCATTTGCATGACGACCTGCTGCAGGCGACCGGATTGCTGACGCTGGGCCTGGCTTGCTTTGCCGGATTTATTGCTTATCAGCTGCGCGCGGAGCATCCGCTGATGAACATGAAGCTGTTCAGCTATCGGCAGTTCGCGATGGGCGCATTGGTCGCGTTCATCTATGGCATGGGATTGTTCGGCTCGACCTATCTGCTGCCGGTGTATATGCAGATGGCATTGCACTATGCACCGTCGCAAGCTGGCCTGGTCCTGTTGCCGGCCGGTATTGTGCTGGCGTTCGTGATTCCACTTGCGGGCAGGCTGGCGGACCGCTATCCATCCTATATTCTGGTGTCGGTCGGGCTGGGCCTGCTCGCCTTGTCGTTTGCATTGATGGCAATCGGTACGCACGGCACCGCTTACTTTACATTGATGGCATGGGCCGTAATCGGTCGTATCGGTCTGGGCTTTGTATTGCCCGCGCTGAGCCTGGGGGCGATGCGCGGCCTCGATGTCAGCCTGATTTCGCAAGGCGCCAGTACGATCAATTTTTTGCGTCAGCTGGGTGGCGCGATCGGCGTCAGCCTGGTCGGGATCGTGCTGGAGTGGCGGCTGGCGGTGCATCGAACCGGCCTGGGTGCGGAGCAGGGTGGCAACACGGCGGATCGCATTCAGGCTTTCAATGAAACTTTTTTATTCGTGGCCATTATCTGCGCGATCGCGGTATTGGCTGCATGGCGGATGCGGGCCAAACCGGCCGAATAACGGGACTGGTCGCGCGTCGTATATCCGGCGCTCATCGGCTTTCCGGCAGCTGCCGGTGACCAGCGGGAATGTGACCGAAGGGAATGTGAGCTCTGCACTCCCGTTGGTCGGCTCTGCACTCCCGTTGGTCGCCGGAGGGAATGCAACGCCAAGGCCACCGCCACCGCCGCAAGCTTGGCACGCCGTTCAATCCCAGCCGCGCTCCTTTCTGAATGCCTCGGCATCGCGTGCAAACATTTCCTGCAGTTCGTCGCGTGCCTGCTGCGCCAGCGACACCATTTGCTGCTGATCCTTGTAATAGGGATAGACGGCATGCAATGTTTTCAGATTGTGCGCGCGGAACTTCATAGCGGCCTGGCGCGCACGATAGGCGCCGAAGCCGAGTTGCTGCAGCGTTCGCCGGCCCAGCTGCAGCGCGGATTCGAAGGTTTCGCGCTCGATGATGGTGACACCACGGTCCATCAGGTCGTAATAATGGCTGACATTGCGCGCGCGCGCCAGGATCGGCAGCTGCGGGAACTCGCGCCTGACCGCATCGACCAGCGCCAGGCTATCTTCCACGCTGTCGATTGCCACCACCAGCGCGCGCGCTTTTGCGGCACCGGCGGCATGCAGCAGATCGACACGTGTCGCGTCGCCGTAAAATACCTCGAAGCCGAATTTACGCAGCAAATCGATCTGGTCCGGATCATGGTCCAGCAGCGTGAGAGCAATGCGGTTGGCGTGCAGCAGCCGTCCGACGATTTGTCCGAAGCGGCCGAAGCCGGCGATGATCACATGGTCTTCCTGAGCCTTGATGGCGTCGTCCGGCCGCCTTTGTGCCGCCCGGAAGTACGGTTCGATGACCTTGTCGTGCAGTAACAGCAGCAATGGTGTGGCGACCATCGACAGTGCCACCACGACCACCAGCATGGAAGAAATTGCCGGTGTAAATACACGTGCGGTGGCGGCAGCGCCGAATACGATGAATGCGAACTCGCCGCCCTGCGATAGCAGAAAGGCGAAAAAGGCTCGTTGGCTGCGCGGAATGCCGAAAGGATAGCTTAGTCCGTACAGCACGGCGATTTTTATGCTCAGAAAAATCGCGACCAAACCCAGGATCACAAACGGCTGAGCCAGTAATACGCCGAAATCGATCGACATCCCGACCGCGATGAAAAACAGGCCGAGCAGCAATCCCTTGAACGGCTCCAGGTCGGTTTCCAGCGCATGCCGGTATTCAGAGTCTGCCAGCAGCACGCCGGCCAGAAAAGTGCCGAGCGCCATCGACATGCCTACCCATTGCATCAGCAGGCCGATCGCAATCACCAGCAACAGCGCGAAAGCAGTGAAGAGCTCGCGCATGCCTGTTTTGGCGATGATGCGCAATGCCGGGCGAATCAGATAGCGGCCACCGACGATCAGTGCCGCGATCACAGTCGCCACCTGGAGCGCGGCGAGCCAGCCCGGGCCGTTTCCTTCGACTACAGTCGCCCCGAGAAAAGGAATGGCGGCGATCATGGGAATGGCCGCGATATCCTGAAACAGCAAAATAGAGAATGCGGCCGAGCCGGCGGGTGTCGCCATCAAGTTGCGCTCGCCCAAAGTAGCCAATGCGACTGCTGTCGACGACAGCGACAAGCCCAGCGATGCGATCAATGCGGTCTTCCAGTCGGCGCCCAGCAGCAATCCGGCCACGTACAGCGCGGCGGTAACAGTGCTCACCTGCAGGCTGCCCCATCCGAAAATTGGCCGTCGCAGCGACCATAATCGTTTTGGATTGAGTTCCAGTCCGATCAGAAACAGCAGCAGCACCACGCCGAATTCGGAAAAATGCAGAATGTCTTCCACTCCATTAATCAAACGCAGGCCCCATGGACCGATTGCAATGCCGGCCAGCAGATAACCGAGTACCGCTCCCAGTCCCAGCCGTTTGGCGATCGGTACCGCGATCACGGCAGCCGCCAGATAAATCAGTGCGTTTGACAACAGATTCTGTTCCATGGGGTTTTCCGAGTAATGCGGCACGCTGTCTTTAACATGCGAATGCGGCTAATCCGATTGATTCCGTGTAATGCTGGCATCGTTGCGGCTGGCTGCCAGTTCAGGCCAGTGCGGGTATGTGGCCAGTCGCTCGCGATAGGTTTCGATATGCGCCGCCACTGCGGCATCGTCGACTCGGTGCGCGTCATGCAGGATGTGCGGCGGCAGCCAGCGCATGCCGCATAGTTCGGCAGTTTGCTCGAACTGCGGCAAAAATGCAGAAAACGGCCTGCGATGCGGGCCGCTGTCCTGATACGATTCATGCGTGCCGCCGGTAGTGGCTGCCAGCCAATAGTCCTTGTTTTGCAACGCGGTGCCGCCGGGGCCATAGGCCCAGCCTTCTTGAAATACGACATCGACCCACTCTTTCGGCAGTGCGGGCATGCTGTACCACTGGATCGGATGCTGGAACACTACCAGATCGGCGTCAGCCAGCAGCCTCTGCTCGTACTCCACGTCGATATGGAAATCGGGATAGGTTTCGTACAAGTCATGCACTTGAACATTCGGCACCGATCGCGCGGCCTCGGCCATCGGGCGGTTGACGCGCGAGCGATGCGAAGCGGGGTGCGAGTATAAAACCAGGATGCGTGGCGAAGCGGGCATTGTTATTCTTTGCTGTTGCGAGAGTTTTGGCGCGCTCACCAGTTTGCGCGCAACGTGGAGAAAATATCAATCATGACATATCGATATTGACAGAAATATTTTTGAAATTTTATGGAAATTGTTCGCAAGAACGATAGTCGTAGAGAGGGAAACCGGAATTCCCGGCAAATTTACATCGTACGTCGCAAATCGTTCGCGATCTGTACATTACCCGAACAGATGCGTCGATCTTTACCGCTCATTTTACCGCTCGGATGCAAAGCTGCTTTCCGCCTTCTTCCGCAGACGCTGATAAATCAGCGTTAACGGTGGTGTAATCTAAACATTTCTGATTTTATATTCGATGCCATGTCCGACACCCTTGACCCCAATGCGCCTCACCGCACTTCTGACGCCACCAATCCGGCGCCGGTATCCGCCAAAGCCCGGAAAACAAGCGAGGCGGGTGACGGCGCATCGCGTTACCTCGAACCTGGCGATACGCCTTGGTCGCTGACTTGGCGCGTTCTTGCCGCACGGTATCAGGCGGTGTCGGACCAGATTCGCCGGCGTATCTTGCAGCGCACCTTGAAAATCGGCGTCTCGGCACGCATTTTCCATCCGGAGTCTGGTGCCACCGGCTTGCGCAGTAAAACCTTGCAATACTTGGAAGAATCGATCGCCCAATGGGTCATGTCGCGCGATGTGCTGGTGTTCATGATTCCGACAGTGAATACCCATGGCTTGTTGCGCCCGAGCAATATCAGGCTACGCGATTATGCAAAACATCTCGATGGCTTGGTATTGCAGGGCGGCGCTGACGTGTCGCCGCAATCCTATTCGCAAGCGGCAACGCGTCCCGAATGGATCGGCGACCGTGCGCGCGATATGTATGAGTTGGAATTGCTGCATGAATTTATCGAAGCCGGCAAACCGGTGCTGGGCGTCTGCCGCGGATGTCAACTGATCAACGTCGCGTTTGGCGGCACGCTTTATCAGGATATCGCGTCGGAGGTGCCGACTGCAATCGAACACGTCAACGATCTGTATGACAGTCACCGCCACGTCATTCATTTCCCCAAAGGGTCGTCGCTCGGCCCGCTATTCGCCGCGCAACCGGCGCCGCTGGTCAATTCGATCCACCACCAGGCGGTCAAGGACTTGGGGCGGGATTTGGTAATCGAAGCGGTATCCGGCGAGGATAATCTGGTAGAGGCGATCCGTTACCGCAAGGCCCGGTTTGTCATGGGTTTGCAATGGCATCCGGAATTCCATCATGCGGGCGGCGACGAGTTGCTGGATTGCACTCCGATTTTGGACAATTTTTTGCGCGCAGCCCGTGAAACGCGATTCTAAGCAAGCGCACCACAAGTCGGCAAAAGTCGCACAGTCCGGAGATTGCCATTCCGTTACCCCGATATCAAATTATAAATATATAATTGGCAACCATTTTATGAAGCCGGCGGCAATAATATTGGTTGCCAGCAATGACTGCCGCGGCGAACGTGGGCAACGGCCTAGACGGTTCAGTTATGGCCTGCGCCGGTAAAATTAAATTTGCAGAATCGCTGAATTACCTTTGGCGCGGTCAGTCACTTTAACTGGAGGGCAGTTAAAAAACGGGTCAGCGAAGCACTTTTCGATTGACAAGAAGTACTAAATCAAATATAGTTTGGGGTTCCCTGCGGAGGGGTGGCCGAGTGGTTAATGGCAGCAGACTGTAAATCTGCCCTCTTACGAGTACGCTGGTTCGAATCCAGCCCCCTCCACCAGAAATGTTGGATATTGCGGGACTGAATTTGCGGGACTGAGCAAGCGCAGCGGTGTTTTGTCCCCAGCAAGTCAGAAAAATTGCGGGGCAGAGTTTGTGGGGGCGGAGGCGCCGAGCTACTCTGTCCCTAACAAATTAGGAATTGTAGTGGCAGTCGGTGGTTCATATGTGGCTGAAGTGGTCGCTCCTGCGGGTGTAGCTCAATGGTAGAGCTGAAGCCTTCCAAGCTTATGACGAGGGTTCGATTCCCTTCACCCGCTCCAGTTTCCAGGTTGGACGTGCCGTAGCAGGTGGGGCATCGGACAGCAGGTATGCCCTTTTAGCTCAGTGGTAGAGCACTCCCTTGGTAAGGGAGAGGCCACGTGTTCAATCCACGTAAAGGGCACCAGATTTTTGGTTTGCATATTTTGGTATATCAGAAAGACAGTCGGGCGCGTGCCTGGACATTCTCATCAAATCGTTAGGAGTCTAAGATGGCAAAAGGCAAGTTTGAGCGGACCAAGCCGCACGTGAATGTGGGCACGATAGGCCACGTCGATCATGGCAAGACCACGCTGACGGCAGCGATCACGACGGTATTGTCGAAGAAGTTTGGCGGCGAAGCCAAGGCCTACGACCAGATCGATGCAGCACCGGAAGAAAAGGCGCGCGGCATCACCATCAACACCGCGCACGTCGAATACGAAACCAAGAACCGGCACTACGCGCACGTCGACTGCCCCGGCCACGCCGACTACATCAAAAACATGATCACCGGCGCCGCGCAGATGGACGGCGCCATCCTGGTGTGTTCCGCCGCCGACGGCCCGATGCCGCAAACGCGCGAACACATCCTGTTGGCGCGTCAGGTCGGCGTACCCTACATCATCGTGTTCCTCAACAAATGCGACATGGTCGACGACGCCGAATTGCTCGAACTGGTCGAAATGGAAGTGCGCGAGCTGCTGTCCAAATATGAATTCCCCGGCGACGACGTACCCATCGTCAAGGGCTCGGCCAAGCTGGCGCTGGAAGGCGACACCGGCGAGCTGGGTGAGCAAGCCATCATGAAACTGGCCGATGCGCTCGACACCTACATCCCGACCCCGGAACGCGCCATCGACGGCGCATTCCTGATGCCGGTCGAAGACGTATTCTCGATCTCCGGTCGCGGCACCGTGGTGACCGGTCGTATCGAACGCGGCGTGATCAAGGTCGGCGAAGAAATCGAAATCGTCGGCATTCGCGACACCCAGAAGACCACCTGCACCGGTGTGGAAATGTTCAGGAAGCTGTTGGACCAGGGCCAGGCCGGCGACAACGTTGGCGTGCTGCTGCGCGGCACCAAGCGCGAAGATGTCGAGCGCGGCCAAGTCCTGGCCAAGCCGGGTTCGATCAAGCCGCACAAGCATTTCACCGGCGAGATCTATGTATTGAGCAAGGATGAAGGCGGGCGTCACACACCGTTTTTCAACAACTATCGTCCGCAGTTTTACTTTCGCACCACGGACGTGACGGGCTCGATCGAATTGCCCAAGGACAAAGAGATGGTCATGCCGGGCGACAATGTGTCGATCACGGTGATGCTGATCAATCCGATTGCGATGGAAGAAGGATTGCGGTTTGCCATTCGCGAAGGCGGTCGTACCGTCGGCGCCGGCGTGGTCGCCAAAATCATCGATTGATGCAGCGAATTCTCAGCCGGGCTATCCCGTGGATGCCCGGCAATGCATTGAAGAGAATTCAGATAAGCGTTTAAGCGTAGGGGCGTAGCTCAATTGGCAGAGCGTCGGTCTCCAAAACCGAAGGTTGGGGGTTCGATGCCCTCCGCCCCTGCCACCGATTCAGGTTGTATGGTGCCTGGCAATTGGAGGGATGAAGAAAAGCGATGGACTCTTGTGCCGGCTCGGGCGCAAAAAAGACGTTTTTTACATCCTTTTAATTGCAAAGCGCCACACCAAGGCACCGAAAGTAAAAGTGTATGTCTAATCAACCCGTACAAACCGTCAGCACGTCAACTGACAAAGTCAAAGTCGTATTGGCGGTTTGTGCCGTAATTGCCGGCGTGGTCGGTTTTTATTTCCTCGCAGGCAGGCCGACCGTGGCGCGCGTCGGTGCGCTGGTCGCCGGTCTGCTGGTCGCGATTACGCTGGCATGGACTTCCCTGTCCGGCCGGAGCTTTATCAATTTCGCAAAAGAAGCGGTACGCGAGACTAGGAAAGTGGTCTGGCCTACGCGCAAGGAAGCGATGCAAATCACGGCAATCGTATTCGGCTTTGTTCTGGTGATGGCGCTTTTCCTGTGGGGCACGGATAAATTGCTGGAAGTTTTGTTGTACGACCTGATCCTGGGCTGGAAAAAATGATGAGCGAGAAGATGCAAGACAGCACGCCGGGTGCGTCCGCAGTGACTCACTCTGGCGGCAACAAGCGCTGGTACGTGGTGCACGCTTACTCCGGCATGGAAAAAAGCGTGCAGCGCGCACTCGTCGAGCGCATTGCGCGTGCCGGCATGGAAGATAAATTCGGCCAGATTCTGGTGCCGATCGAAGAAGTCATTGAAATCAAGAATGGCCAGAAATCGGTGACCGAGCGTCGTTTCTTTCCGGGCTATGTACTGGTCGAAATGGAAATGACCGATGAAACATGGCACTTGGTGAAAAACACCAACAAGGTGACCGGTTTCATCGGTGGCAAATCCAACAAGCCGACACCGATACCGCCGCATGAAGTCGACAAGATCATGCAGCAGATGCAGGAAGGCATCGAGAAGCCGCGTCCCAAGGTGTTGTATGAAGTGGGCGAGCTGGTGCGCATCAAGGATGGTCCGTTTACCGACTTCAACGGCAATGTCGAAGAAGTCAATTACGAAAAATCGCGAGTGCGTGTATCAGTCACTATTTTTGGACGTGCAACGCCGGTTGAACTGGAATTCGGGCAGGTTGAAAAAGCCTGAGCCCTATTATTGCGGGACCGGGCTGAACAGTTTGCAGTAAACGCCCATCCGGAGCGTCACAAGATAATCATCGGTGGAATCCGTAAAGCTGCAAAAAGAGGAGCCCCAGTAGCCCGCTGACAAGCAGGTGAACAGGCGCTAATACTCAATTAACGTAGGAGCCATCATGGCAAAGAAAATCATCGGTTTTATCAAGCTGCAAGTGCCGGCTGGTAAAGCAAATCCATCCCCCCCGATTGGCCCGGCGCTGGGTCAGCGTGGCTTGAACATCATGGAATTCTGCAAGGCGTTCAACGCGCAGACCCAAGGTGTTGAGCCGGGTCTGCCGATTCCGGTAGTGATTACCGCGTTCGCCGACAAGTCTTTCACGTTTGTGATGAAGACGCCGCCTGCGACCATCCTGATCAAGAAGGCCGCCGGCATCCAAAAGGGATCGCCGAAGCCGCATACCGACAAGGTCGGCAAGATTACACGCAAGCAAGCGGAAGAAATCGCTACCCAGAAAAAGCCGGATCTGACGGCCGCCGACATGGATGCGGCGGTGCGTACCATCGCCGGCTCCGCCCGTTCGATGGGCATCACGGTGGAGGGTCTGTAATGGCTAAGTTATCAAAACGCGTCAAGGCAATCAAGGCAAAAGTCGATCCGACCAAAACCTATCCATTCGACAATGCCGTTGTGCTGATCAAGGATTGCGCAACCGCCAAGTTCAATGAATCGATCGATGTGTCGGTGCAGCTGGGTATCGATGCAAAGAAATCCGACCAAGTGGTGCGCGGTTCCGTCGTGCTGCCGGCCGGTACCGGCAAGACTGTGCGGGTCGCCGTGTTTGCAACCGGCGACAAGGCTGCGCAAGCCAAAGCCGCAGGCGCCGATATCGTCGGCATGGAAGATCTGGCCGAGCGCATCAAGGGCGGTGACATGCCATTCGACATCGTTATCGCGTCGCCTGATACGATGCGTATCGTCGGTACGCTGGGGCAAATTCTCGGCCCGCGCGGCTTGATGCCGAACCCGAAAGTCGGCACCGTGACCCCGGACGTTGCGACCGCCGTTAAGAATGCCAAAGCTGGTCAAGTGCAATATCGTACCGACAAGGCCGGCATCGTACATGCAACGATCGGACGTAAGTCGTTCAGCGATGCGGATTTGAAGACCAACTTGCTGGCGCTGATAGAAGCATTGAACAAGGCCAGGCCGACTTCGAGCAAGGGTATTTACCTGCGCAAGATTTCGCTGTCGTCGACGATGGGTGCGGGTGTCCGCGTCGATCAGGCAACGTTGTCGTCCTGAAGTATTGCGGGACAGAGTTTGTTAAGCGTCACAGCGCGCCGAATTACTTTGTCCCCCAACTGATTTAAAAAAGAATTAAGTCCTTGTGCCGATGATGGCATGGGGCGCAACTTTGGGCTGGGCCGGATTCAGGCGGTTATTGAAGAAGGTCCAGGCAATCAAAGACCGTTGGGCGGCGTGCATGCAAGTTGTGCACAAAGTTAAAACGCTGAGCGAGCAATCGTTCGGCACCCAACGCAGATGGTGAACCCGAGCAAGTTTTGCAGTCTCGACGCCGCGCATGCTGTACTGTGCCGGCACTGAACTCCTAACTTCGGACGCCGTGTTCGAACCGATGCAAGGTAAGCAGCCATATGGTTGCGTTTTGACCGAACATCATTTTTGGAGGTTGACCGTGAGTCTCAATCTGAATGACAAAAAGGCCGTAGTCGCCGAAATCTCTGCCAAGGTTGCACTGGCGCAGACGATCGTCGTGGCCGAATACCGTGGCATCCAGGTTGGTCACTTGACGCAACTGCGCGCCAAAGCGCGTTCCCAGGGAGTGTACTTGCGAGTGTTGAAAAATACGCTCGCTCGTCGCGCTGTCGAGGGAACAGCGTTTGCTGGCCTTGCCTCCGAAATGACCGGCCCGTTGATCTATTCGATCTCTGAGGATGCCGTTGCAGCAGCAAAAGTCGTCAGCGATTTTGCTAAAACCAACGACAAACTGGTTATCAAGGCAGGCAACTACGCAGGCAAATCGCTTGATAAAGCGGCTGTCTCTGCGTTGGCCAGCATTCCGAGCCGCGACGTTCTGCTGGCCCAGTTGTTGGGTATCATGCAGGCGCCGGTTTCCGGTTTTGCCCGTGCATTGGCTGCTCTTGCAGCGAAAAATGGAGCCGGCGCTCCGGCCGAAGCCTCTTGAGTGCTGCGTTTTATTTCGCGGCACAGGTTTCAGCATTTTTTGCGTCAGTACCAATTAATTTGGTTGCGGGACGAGGTTTATAAGGCGCCGCAGCGCGCCGGATTACCTAGGCCTCAACTGATCAGAGAAAATTAATTTAGGAGTTTCAAATGGCAATTAGCAAAGACGACATCCTCGAAGCCGTAGGCAAGATGTCCGTAATGGAATTGAACGAGATGGTCAAGGCGTTCGAAGAAAAATTCGGCGTATCCGCAGCTGCGATGGCTGTTGCCGGCCCGGCCGGCGGCGGCGGCGGCGCTGCAGTCGCCGAAGAGCAAACCGAGTTCACCGTGACACTGACCGACTTCGGCGCCAACAAGGTGGGCGTGATCAAGGCAGTTCGCGAAATCACCGGTTTGGGCTTGAAAGAAGCAAAAGACCTGGTTGACGGCGCACCGAAGCCAGTCAAGGAAGGTGTTGCCAAAGCGGATGCAGAAGCAGCAAAGAAAAAGCTGGAAGACGCTGGCGCGAAAGCCGAAATCAAGTAATTTCGACTTGCCAGGACGAATACCAGCGCCGGAGTCAAAGCGCGGAACCCTTCCAAAAGGAGGGTTCGGCTTTGGCTCCTTTGTCGTTTTCGAATTTTGACGCGACTGTTGCCTGTCTGATTGTTTATCAGTCGTAATCGGGTGCCAGTTTAGCTGGATTTGGAGGCTAGAGACTTGAGGTTTCGCAGTTGGGACGATGTAATGGCCCATAGCGAATCCTGAATTCTCCTTCCTTCCTTGTCACTCACGGAGTGTCCATGCACTATTCATTTACTGAGAAAAAACGCATTCGCAAATCATTCGCGAAACGCGCCAATGCTCACCGCGTTCCGTTCCTGCTGGCGACCCAGCTCGAGTCTTACCTAGGCTTCTTGCAAGCGGACAAAATAGTGTCCCAACGCAAGAATGAAGGCTTGCAATCTGCCTTCACGTCCATTTTTCCGATCGTCTCGCACAACGGTTTTGCGCGACTCGAATTCCTGTCTTACGTGTTGGGCGATCCGCCCTTCGACGTCAAGGAATGCCAGCAGCGCGGATTGACCTATGCGTCGCCGCTGCGTGCCAAGGTGCGCCTTGTGATCCTAGACAAGGAATCGCCGACCAAGCCGGTCGTCAAGGAAATGAAAGAGCAGGAAGTCTACATGGGCGAACTGCCGCTGATGACGACTACCGGCTCGTTCGTGATCAACGGCACCGAGCGCGTCATCGTGTCGCAGTTGCACCGTTCGCCGGGTGTGTTTTTTGAACACGACCGCGGCAAGACGCATTCGTCCGGCAAGCTGCTGTTCTCGGCGCGGATCATACCGTACCGTGGTTCCTGGCTCGACTTTGAATTCGACCCGAAAGACATCTTGTTCTTCCGCGTCGACCGTCGCCGCAAGATGCCGGTCACGATCCTGCTGAAAGCGATCGGCATGACGGTGGAACAGATCCTCGCGAACTTCTTCGTGTTCGACAATTTCACATTGCGCGCCGACGGCGCCGAAATGGAATTTGTCGCCGAACGTCTGCGTGGCGAAGTTGCGCGTTTCGACATCACCGACAAGTCGGGCAAGGTATTGGTTGCGAAAGACAAGCGCATCAATGCCAAGCATGTGCGCGACATTGAAGCGGCCGGCATCAAGCGTATTTCCGTGCCGGAAGACTATCTGCTCGGGCGAGTGCTGGCTGCTAACATTATCGACACCGATACCGGTGAAGTCATCGCCAACGCCAACGACGAGCTGACCGAAGAATTGCTCGGCCGGCTGCGCGAAGCGAATGTGTCCGAAATCCAGACCCTGTATACCAACGATCTGGACCAGGGCGCATATATTTCGCAGACCCTGCGCATGGACGACACGGCCGATCAGATGGCTGCCAAAGTCGCGATTTATCGCATGATGCGCCCCGGCGAGCCGCCGACCGAAGATTCGGTCGAGGCGCTGTTTAACGGCTTGTTCTACAACGAAGACCGCTACGATCTGTCGGCCGTCGGCCGCATGAAATTCAACCGCCGCATCGGCCGCGAAGAACTGACCGGCTCGATGACGCTGTCGAATGAAGACGTGCTGTCCGTCATCAAGATTCTGGTTGAATTGCGCAACGGCCGCGGTGAAGTGGACGATATCGATCACCTCGGCAATCGCCGCGTGCGTTGCGTCGGCGAGCTGGCGGAAAACCAGTTCCGTGCCGGTCTGGTGCGCGTCGAGCGCGCGGTCAAGGAGCGTCTTGGCCAGGCCGAAGCGGACAACCTGATGCCGCATGACCTGATCAATTCGAAGCCGATTTCGGCTGCGATTCGCGAGTTTTTCGGTTCTTCGCAATTGTCGCAGTTCATGGATCAGACCAATCCGCTGTCGGAAATCACCCACAAGCGCCGCGTATCGGCGCTTGGCCCCGGCGGCCTGACCCGCGAACGGGCCGGCTTCGAGGTGCGCGACGTGCACCCGACCCATTACGGTCGCGTATGCCCGATCGAAACGCCGGAAGGCCCGAACATCGGCCTGATCAACTCGCTCGCGCTGTATGCGCGGCTGAACGAGTACGGTTTCCTCGAGACGCCGTACCGCAAGGTTGAAAACAGCAGGATCACGAACCAGATCGATTACCTGTCCGCGATCGAAGAAGGCCGCTACATCATCGCTCAGGCGAATGCGACCATCGACAAGTCCGGACAACTGTCCGATGAACTGGTATCGGCCCGCCAGGCTGGCGAAACCATCCTGGTGTCGCCGGAGCGCGTGCAGTATATGGACGTGGCGCCAGGGCAAATTGTGTCGGTTGCGGCTTCGCTGATTCCGTTCCTCGAGCACGACGATGCGAACCGGGCATTGATGGGTGCCAATATGCAGCGCCAGGCCGTGCCTTGCCTGCGTCCCGAAAAAGCGTTTGTCGGTACCGGCATCGAGCGTACTGTCGCGGTCGACTCGGGTACCACGGTGCAGGCGTTGCGCGGCGGTGTGGTCGATTATATCGATGCGGGCAGGGTCGTGATTCGCGTCAACGATGACGAAGCAAGCGCCGGTGAAGTCGGTGTGGATATTTATAACCTGATCAAATACACCCGCTCCAACCAGAACACCAACATCAACCAGCGTCCGATCGTCAAAGTCGGCGACCGGGTCGCCAAGCATGACGTGATCGCGGACGGTGCGTCGACCGATCTGGGTGAACTGGCGCTCGGCCAGAACATGCTGGTCGCGTTCATGCCGTGGAACGGCTACAACTTCGAGGATTCGATTCTGATTTCCGAAAAAGTTGTGGCGGACGATCGCTATACTTCGATTCACATCGAAGAACTGTCGGTTGTTGCGCGCGACACCAAGCTGGGCGCGGAAGAAATCACTCGTGATATTTCCAACCTGGCCGAGAACCAGCTGGCCCGTCTGGATGAATCCGGTATTGTCTATATCGGCGCGGAAGTCGAAGCCGGCGATACGCTGGTCGGTAAAGTCACTCCGAAAGGCGAGACGCAACTGACGCCGGAAGAGAAACTGCTGCGCGCGATTTTCGGCGAGAAGGCATCCGACGTCAAAGACACATCGCTGCGCGTGCCGTCCGGCATGGTGGGCACCGTGATCGATGTGCAGGTGTTTACCCGCGAAGGCATTCCACGCGACAAGCGCGCCCAGCAAATCATCGATGATGAGCTCAAGCGCTACCGTCTCGACTTGAACGATCAGCTGCGTATCGTTGAAGGCGATGCATTCCAGCGTCTGGAAAAAATGTTGATCGGCAAAGTCGTCAACGGCGGCCCGAAAAAGCTGGTCAAGGGCACGAAGATCGCCAAGGAATACCTGGACGATCTGGACAGGTATCACTGGTTCGACATTCGCCCGGCCGACGACGATGCCGCTGCCGCTCTGGAAGCGATCAAGGAATCGATCGCGGAAAAACGTCACCAGTTCGATGTCGCATTTGAAGAGAAGCGCAAGAAGTTGACCCAGGGCGATGAGTTGCCGCCAGGCGTGCAAAAGATGGTCAAGGTTTATCTGGCCGTCAAACGCCGCCTGCAACCCGGCGACAAGATGGCCGGCCGTCACGGCAACAAGGGTGTGGTTTCGCGTATCGTGCCGGTCGAAGACATGCCGTACATGGCCGATGGTACGCCTGCCGACATCGTGCTGAACCCGCTCGGCGTGCCGTCACGCATGAACGTCGGTCAGGTACTCGAAGTACATCTGGGCTGGGCTGCCAAAGGTTTGGGTCTGCGCATCGGTGAGATGCTGAAAGCGCAAGCCAAAGCCGCCGAACTTCGGAAATTCCTGAAAGTCATTTATAACGAATCGGGAAAAACAGAAGACCTCGACAATTTCTCCGATGGAGACATCCTGGAATTGGCCGACAACCTGAAGTATGGCGTACCGTTTGCGACACCGGTGTTCGATGGTGCGCATGAAAGCGAAATTCATCGGATGCTCGATCTCGCCTATCCGGACGACATCGCCAAGAAGCTCGGCATGACACCGTCCAAGAATCAGGTCACGATGTATGACGGCCGTACCGGCGAAGCATTCGAACGTTCCGTCACGGTCGGTTACATGCACGTGCTGAAGCTGCATCACCTGGTCGACGACAAGATGCATGCCCGCTCGACCGGTCCGTACTCTCTGGTTACCCAGCAGCCGCTGGGCGGCAAGGCGCAGTTCGGTGGACAGCGTTTCGGCGAGATGGAAGTCTGGGCCCTGGAAGCTTATGGTGCATCGTATGTGCTGCAAGAGATGCTGACGGTGAAGTCGGACGACGTGAACGGCCGGACCAAAGTGTACGAAAACCTGGTCAAGGGCGATCACGTGATCGATGCCGGCATGCCGGAATCGTTCAACGTACTGGTGAAGGAAATCCGTTCGCTGGGTATAGATATTGACCTTGAGCGCGACTAGCGCGCTTGCGGGACAGAGTTTAAGAGGCGCCGCAGCGCGCCGAATTACTCTGTCCCCAACTGATTGGAAGGCGAGATCGAATATTCGACTCCCTGTTTGATCAGCAAAAAGATAATTTTTTTTCACGCCAACCTGGAGTGATACATGAAAGCACTGCTCGATTTATTCAAGCAAGTTCAGCAAAATGAACAGTTCGACGCGATCAAGATTGGTCTTGCGTCGCCCGAAAAAATCCGTTCGTGGTCTTACGGCGAAGTCAAAAAGCCGGAAACCATCAACTATCGCACCTTCAAGCCGGAGCGCGATGGCTTGTTCTGCGCCAAGATCTTTGGCCCCATCAAGGACTACGAGTGCTTGTGCGGCAAGTACAAGCGCCTGAAACACCGCGGCGTCATCTGCGAAAAATGCGGCGTTGAAGTGACATTGGCCAAAGTGCGCCGCGAGCGCATGGGCCACATCGAGCTGGCCTCGCCGACCGCGCATATCTGGTTCCTGAAGTCGCTGCCTTCCCGTCTGGGCATGGTGCTCGACATGACGCTGCGCGATATCGAACGCGTACTGTATTTCGAAGCCTACGTCGTGACCGATCCGGGCATGACTCCGCTGAAGAAGTGCCAGATCATGTCGGAAGACGACTACGCCGCCAAGTACGAAGAGTTCGGTGACGACTTCACCGCATTCATGGGTGCCGAAGGCATCCGCGAATTGCTGCGCTCGATCGACATCGACCGCGATGCCGAGATGCTGCGCCAGGAATTGAAGGATTCCAAGTCGGAAGCCAAGATCAAGAAATACGCAAAGCGCCTGAAAGTGCTCGAAGCGTTCCAGCGTTCCGGCATCAAGCCGGACTGGATGATCATGGAAGTGCTGCCGGTGCTGCCGCCGGAACTGCGTCCGCTGGTGCCGCTGGATGGCGGCCGCTTTGCGACTTCCGATCTGAACGATCTGTATCGCCGCGTGATCAACCGTAACAATCGCTTGAAGCGCCTGATGGAACTGCGCGCGCCGGAAATCATCACCCGCAATGAAAAGCGGATGCTGCAGGAAGCAGTCGATTCATTGCTGGATAACGGCCGTCGCGGCAAAGCGATGACCGGTGCCAACAAGCGTCCGCTCAAATCGCTGGCCGAGATGATCAAGGGCAAGGGCGGACGTTTCCGTCAAAACCTGCTCGGCAAACGTGTCGACTACTCCGGTCGTTCCGTCATCGTGGTCGGTCCGCAACTGAAACTGCATCAATGCGGTTTGCCGAAATTGATGGCGCTGGAATTGTTCAAGCCCTTCATTTTCAACAAGCTCGAACTGATGGGCCTGGCGACCACGATCAAGGCCGCCAAAAAGCTGGTCGAGATTCAAGAGCCGGTAGTGTGGGACATCCTCGAAGACGTGATCCGCGAACATCCGGTCATGCTCAATCGCGCGCCGACGCTGCACCGTCTGGGCATCCAGGCATTCGAGCCGGTACTGATCGAAGGCAAGGCGATCCAGCTGCATCCGCTGGTTTGCGCCGCGTTCAACGCCGACTTCGACGGCGACCAGATGGCAGTTCACGTGCCGCTATCGATCGAGGCGCAGATGGAAGCCCGCACGCTGATGCTGGCATCCAACAACATCCTGTTCCCGTCCAACGGCGAACCGTCGATCGTGCCGTCGCAGGATATCGTGCTGGGTCTGTATTACGCTACCCGCGAGAAGATCAACGCCAAGGGCGAAGGCATGATGTTCCCCGATGTGTCCGAAGTGATCCGCGCCTACGACAACAAGGAAGTCGAGCTGTCGAGCCGCATCACGGTACGCATCACGGAATATCCGAAAGATCCGGCAACCGGCGAATTCGTCAGGACCGTCAACCGCTATGAAACCACGGTAGGCCGTGCAATCCTGTCGGAAATTCTGCCGAAGGGTTTGCCGTTCACCGTGCTCAATCGCGCCTTGAAGAAGAAAGAGATCTCGAGGCTGATCAATACATCGTTCCGCAAATGCGGCCTGCGCGCCACGGTCGTATTTGCCGACCAGTTGATGCAATCGGGCTTCCGTCTCGCAACGCGCGCCGGCATTTCGATTTGCGTGGATGACATGCTGGTGCCGCCGCAAAAGGCGACCATCATTGCCACTGCCGAACACGAAGTGAAACAGATCGAGCAGCAGTATTCATCCGGTCTGGTTACTGCCGGCGAGCGCTATAACAAGGTGGTCGATATCTGGGGCAAGGCCGGCGATGAAGTCGGCAAGGCCATGATGGACCAGCTCAAGGTGGAAGATGTCGTCAAGCGCGACGGCACCAAATCGACCCAGGAATCGTTCAACGCGATTTACATGATGGCCGACTCCGGCGCCCGCGGTTCCGCAGCGCAGATTCGCCAGTTGGCCGGTATGCGGGGCCTGATGGCCAAGCCGGACGGTTCGATCATCGAAACGCCGATTACCGCGAACTTCCGCGAAGGCTTGAACGTGCTGCAGTACTTCATTTCGACGCACGG
>DASYKE010000092.1:0-4262 GCA_035995725.1 Burkholderiaceae bacterium
AGGCACAATTTCCCGTATTGCACTGGCTGCATTGACCTTCAATCCGCTGACCTTGAAATTGTCTAGGGAAACAAAGTCGGTCACGATGCCATATACCTCCACATGCTCACCTTGGTTCGAGAGGGAATTGACTGTCACAGCACGGACTGTGGAGGCAGCAATGGTAATTGGCGCGGTCGAAGCAAGAGTGCCTTTCACTCGCACTAGGACAT
Source organism: Burkholderiaceae bacterium (assembly GCA_035995725.1). Classification (GTDB taxonomy): domain Bacteria; phylum Pseudomonadota; class Gammaproteobacteria; order Burkholderiales; family Burkholderiaceae_D; genus JAQGLW01. Next base: position 213 of record DASYKE010000092.1, read on the forward strand.
CGTTGGCCAAGCCGGCAAACCCGGTCTCCGGACGGTACTTAATTTTTGAGCCGTACAACGTAAAGGTGTGTGCGTTGGGATCCAGATTTTTGACTGGACCGACGAGGCGCACATGGTCGGAGTCGGGGTCGGACGCTAACTTGATATAAGTCGCTTTCAATCCGCCCTGTCCATCGGGTACGCCGTGAACTTTGACTACATTATTGACCTGAAGCCCTGCCAGATCCCGGACGCCTTCGAATGCAGTGCCCGGCGTTACTGCGATGGTTAACCCGAGTACCGTGAACGAATTAGTGCTCATGCTGCTGATCGGGCCTTTTGCATAACTGAAAGTGGTAATGGATTTCGCGATGCCGGTCGTCAGCGACGGATCGAAGGTGCTGTCGATTTCGACCATCATGCCCAAGCGTAAATCTTTCGATTGTCGCTGTACATCGTCGATAAAGATGGATGCGCTGCTGTCGTCGAAACGCACGCCGTTGACGAACACGCTGCCGAATCCGGTAACCGGGCCGAGGGCTGCGCCGGTGCCGCCGCTGCCCACGCCAGCGCTGCCGACAACAACACCGCCGCCGCAGGCAATCAGCAACAGGGTGGCGCTTGCTATTGCGCTCAGCCAGGATAACCATCTGCGCAACGCTTGCCGTTGTAATCGAGAGTCGGTCATGATGCTTTCCTTCTGTTGCTGATGATCGATTTGGATGCAGCTGTTTTTACCGGCGGGCTTTCCGGTTCCGCGAAAAAGTACATGCCCAGCCGTATACGTACGCCATGCACGCCGGATTTTCCATCCGGGCCGGGTGGTGCCGGTTCGGGATCGATCAGTTCGTGCCGCGCAATTTCCGGCACTACCGTCTTTAAAACACGTCCCCATTCACCCCGCGCCATTGCTATCAGGTCGCCGATTGCGGCTGCGTCGACTGCGTCGCTGTAAATGCTTTGCTCCAGGTACGGCGGCGCTCCGCCCAGCACGTTATGCGTTGCTGCGGCTGCATGGTCGTGCAAATTGGCGCCCAGATAACTTAGCATCTGCTCAAAGTCCGGGTTGGGGACAAAGGCGTCGGCGTTGAGACGGACTTGATCGTCTTCCACCTGGGCCATCTGCAGCCGCGTCAGTTCATTGAGAACGGTTCGCGGGTGAACATCTTTTGAAATGCTTCTTACCAGCGTCTCGAAACTGCGCTCGCTGCCCTGCCGCGGCAGCGGCAGCGGCTGGCCATCCTGGTCGCAATAGTTCCTGTCGGTGAGCCAATGCGTAAATACGACCGCGGCAATCGATTGTCGTGGCTCCTCCCGCGTGTGCGCCGTCGGCTGATCGGCGGCGTCGCGCAAGCGTTTAATGTCTTTGCGCTGTATCCCGGTCGTGATCGCCAGCCTGCTGTCCGTAACGTACCTGCCAGGCCGGGCGCCTTCTTTCTCTGCCATTGCTATGAAGACCCTTTTCAGGGTCTCGGCCAATTGCGGATAGGTGACCCCATGCTCGAGCAACAGGTGCACGAGCGGCTGAAGAACGCGTGCCGTCTGTTCAAGCACTTGCTCTCCTTTGGTGAGGGGACCCGCTGAGATAGGTGGATCCATTAATTCTTTTGCAACATATTAGAGCGCCCTTGTTATGTTTGCGATAAATGGGAATTTGACCCATATTTCGATAAAAACAAGTGCTTTTTATTAATTTGTTGTCCCACTGAAAGTATATCAATAAGTTGGAGTTTAATATGCACGAAGATAGGCTGCGCACTTGCATTTGGAAAATACGATAGCGACATTTTCTGGCGCTCCACTACCAGCGCGATTGCCGAATCACCGGCAAGGAAATAATCGAATGACTGTCTTTTGTCAGTAGTGTCAGTAGTCGCCACAACATTATCAAGCTAGGGACGCCGATCTTTCTTTATCGAAAGCAGGTGCGCTCGTATCAGCCTTGCGTGCATCATCGTTACTCGCTGGGGTAAAAAAATGGTGCTGGGAGAAATCTCCCAGCACCATTTCGTACAAACAACGCTAGTTCGTCAGGCTTCGCTATCCGGCGTCCCCGTCGTTGCCGCGATTTCCGCTTCTGCTTCTGCGGCACGCGCCACCCTTTCGGATTGCAGCAGCGCAGTACGCTCTTCGGCTTCCCACGATTCTTTTTCCTTGCGGGCGCGGTGGAATGCAAGACCGGTACCGGCCGGAATCAGGCGACCGACAATGACGTTTTCCTTCAAGCCGCGCAAGCCGTCGCGTTTGCCCATGATTGCAGCTTCGGTCAGTACGCGCGTGGTTTCCTGGAACGATGCAGCGGAAATGAACGAGTCGGTCGACAGCGATGCCTTGGTGATACCGAGCAGCACGTTTTCGTAAGTGGCCGGCACCTTGCCTTCGGCAATGACACGATCGTTTTCATCCAGCAGCTCCGAGCGCTCGACTTGCTCGCCGGTGATGTAATTGGCATCGCCCGGATCGACCACTTGCACGCGACGCAACATCTGACGCACGATCACTTCGATATGCTTGTCGTTGATCTTCACGCCTTGCAAGCGATACACGTCCTGCACTTCATCGACGATATACCGCGCCAATGCCTCGATACCCAGCAAGCGCAGGATGTCCTGCGGATCGGCCGGGCCGTCCACAATCATCTCGCCCTTGTTCACCACCTGGCCATCATGCACCAGCACTTGCTTGTCCTTGGTGATCAGGAACTCGTGCTTGTTGCCGTCCATGTCGGTAATTTCGAGACGCTGCTTGCCTTTGGTTTCCTTGCCGAACGCAACCGTACCGGTGACTTCGGCAAGCATGCCGGCGTCTTTCGGCGAACGCGCTTCGAACAACTCGGCCACACGCGGCAGACCGCCGGTAATGTCGCGCGTCTTCTGCGATTCGGTCGGGATACGTGCCAGCACTTCGCCGACTGTCACTTGCTGACCGTCCTTCACCGTGATCAGCGCACCGACCTGGAAGCCGATGGTCACCGCATGTTCGGTACCGGCGATTTTGACTTCCTCGCCCTGCTCGTTCAGCAGTTTGACCTGCGGACGCAGGGTTTTGGCGACCGAACCGCGGCGTTTTGCATCGATGACCACCAGGGTCGACAGACCGGTGACTTCGTCGATCTGCTTGGCAACCGTAACGCCCTCTTCGACGTTCTCGAATTTCACCGTACCGGTGTATTCGGTAATGATCGGGCGGGTCAGCGGATCCCAGGTCGCCAGCGCAGTGCCCGCCTTGATAGGCATGCCATCCTTGACGAGCAGGGTTGCACCGTATGGCACCTTGTGGCGCTCGCGCTCGCGGCCGTGATCGTCGGTGATCAGCACTTCGCCGGAACGGGAAATGACGATCTGGCCGCCCTTGCCGTTGGTGACATAACGCATCGTCGCGGTAAAACGAACCGTGCCGTTGGACTTGGCTTCAACCGAAGAAGCCACCGCCGCACGCGATGCCGCCCCGCCGATGTGGAAGGTGCGCATGGTCAGCTGCGTGCCCGGCTCGCCGATCGATTGCGCGGCGATCACGCCGACTGCTTCGCCGGCATTGACCAGCACACCGCGGCCGAGGTCGCGCCCATAGCACATGCCGCACAAGCCGTAGCGCGTATCACAGGTCAGCGGTGTACGCACCTTGACTTCGTCGATGCCCAGACGTTCGATCTCTTCGACTGCATCTTCATCCAGCAGCGTACCGGCTTCATACAGCGTGGCTTGCGTTTCAGGATCGATGATGTCGTTGGCGGCGACGCGACCGAGAATACGGTCACGCAGTGCCTCGATCACTTCACCGCCCTCGACCAATGCTTTCATCGAAGCGCCGTTGGCGGTACCGCAATCGTCTTCGATCACAACCAGATCCTGCGTGACGTCTACCAGGCGGCGTGTCAGGTAACCGGAGTTGGCGGTCTTCAGCGCGGTATCGGCCAGGCCCTTGCGTGCGCCGTGCGTCGAAATGAAGTACTGCAGCACGTTCAAGCCTTCGCGGAAGTTCGCGGTAATCGGCGTTTCGATGATCGAACCGTCCGGCTTGGCCATCAGGCCCCGCATACCGGCCAACTGGCGAATCTGCGCTGCGGAACCG
>DASYKE010000093.1:0-7434 GCA_035995725.1 Burkholderiaceae bacterium
GGCGATCTGCATCGTCCTGGCGGCACTGCTCTCGGGCATAACCTTGTCAGAGATCAAACAGCAGAAGACAGGGTTTGAAAAAGACGCTCTGACCGACACCGCTAAGCACGCACGGGTGTTTGCGCAACAGTTGTCGAAAGCGTTCGAACAGGCGGACCAGATCACGCTGATTGTCAAGCAGGAATGGGAACAGTCGAAAGGGAAGATGAATCTTGAGACGATGTTCAGTCATGGACTAAACCTCTCTTTCCACCATCTATCGGTCAGCATCATCAACCGCGGCGGCACGCCAGTGTCTCGCAGCCACAACAGTCCACTGGGCGTCAACGTGGCAGACCGGGATTACTTTATTTACCATCAGCGCGTGCAGTCGAATGGCCTTCACATCAGCGAACCCATCATCGGACGCAGTACAGGCAACACCCTCATTCTATTCACTCGCCGCCTGAATGCGGTAGACGGCACATTCGATGGGGTGGTGGCAATAGCGGTCAAGCCCAGCTATTTCGCCGTCTTTTATGACAACACGATGCTGGGAGGTGCCGGAACGATGGCAGTAGTAGGCAAGGACCGGGTGTTACGCATGGCAAAAACAGGCGACAGTATCCGCACGGCAACGGACATGGCCCTGAACAGCATTCCTGCATTTGAGTCAGACAAAGGTGCCGCTCTGATGACGGATGTGCCGTGGTCAGGCGACGACGAAGCGCACTTTGTCGCATGGGAAACGTTGCGGTCTTATCCCTTTATTGCGGTGGTCGGACTCGCCAAAAGGGAACTCATTGCTGACCATGAAAAGACGTGGATGTCGTATCGTAACAACGCTGTCCTCGGCAGCATCGTCCTGTTCCTGGTTGCGCTAGTCGCGACGCTCCTTTCGGCGCGCCTGGTCTGGCGAAAGCATCAGGCAGAGCAAGCGCGGGAAGCCTACTGGGTTGCGACCGACGGCGGCAGTGAAGGATTTTACATGTGGCGCGCGCTGCGTGACCGGGAAGGCGCGAGCGTTGATTTCGAGGTTGTCGATTGTAACGAACGCGGGGCGGCCTTCTTCGGGCTCCCAAAGTCCCAGATGTTGGGAATGACGCTTTCATCGCTGACCCAGCAGCCTTATTTCCATCAGATAGTCCAAATCTGCGACAAGGCCATGAAATCCGGCCTCTATGAAGAAGAATATCGGATACCGCCCGAAAGCACGTTGAAGATGGAATGGATATACCGGAAGCTCGTGCGAACCAATGACGGCGTGGCGGTGACGCTACGGGATATCAGTGCAGCCAAGGCACTTGAGCAGGAACTTGTACGGCTCGGCAATGAGGATGACTTGACGGGCCTGCCGAACCGGCACTGGCTGATGGAGTTCCTGCCGGTAGCGATGGAGCGCACAAAAAAGCAGGACGGCATGGTGGGCGTTCTGTTCATTGACCTTGACGGTTTTAAAAACGTCAACGATACGCTCGGGCATTCGGCCGGGGACGAGTTGCTGCAGGCGGTGGCGCAGCGGTTGAAATCTGCCCTTCGCCCCACCGACAATGTCGTGCGCTTTGGCGGTGATGAGTTCATCGTCATTCTGGAGCCTGTCGCAGATGCAGATGGAGCAGCGCGCGTGGCAGCACGCATTGCGGTAGCATTTCTGCAGTCCTTCGAACTATCCCGCGGCCGGCACACGGTCAGCACCTCCATTGGCATCAGCCTGTACCCTCAAGACGGAGACGATCCGGAAACCTTGCTGAAGAATGCGGATATGGCGATGTATGCCGCCAAAGTCGCCGGCAAGGGCCGCCATCGTTTCTATCGGCCGGAGTTCTATGAAGGCCTGAAAGCCGAGATCGATACCAAGCAGCAGCTGCTGCGCGCGATCGAGGAGGACCAGTTCGAAATGCACTATCAGCCGCGCGTCGACACGATGACGGGGGAACTGGTTGGCCTGGAAGCGCTGGTGCGCTGGTGGCATCCGGAACGCGGCATGGTGCCGCCGGATACCTTCATCCCCTTTGCGGAAACAACCGGACTCATTATCCCGCTGGGCGAACTGGTGATGCTCAAGGTATGCGCGCAGCTCGCATTGTGGCAACAGCAGGAGATTGCGGTAGTGCCTGTTTCGGTCAATGTATCGGTCAAGCAATTTAATGAAGGCAATGTGAAAAACCTGATTTCATCATGCCTTGCCACCCACGGTATTCCGCCTGAGCTGATTGAAATCGAGCTGACGGAGTCCGCCATGATGGGCGATGTGAAGAGCATTCAGCTGGAAGTGGCCGCCATCAGTGCGTTGGGTATCAAGATCCATATCGATGATTTTGGTACCGGCTATTCATCGCTGTCGCTCTTGCGTACGCTCGACATCGATGTGCTGAAGGTGGACCGTTCGTTTACGTCGCAGCTCGGCCAAAACAAGCAGGGGGAAATTTTCTTCAAGGCCATCGTGTGGATGGCGAAAGCGCTGGATATGCGCGTCGTCGCGGAAGGCGTTGAGACCGAGGAGCAGGTGCAGATACTGCAAACCCTCTCCTGTGACGAAATCCAGGGCTATGTCGTTTCAAAACCGCTGCCGGCAAAGGCGATTCCGGCGCTATTGCACGAACGCTTTTTGCTCAAAGGGATTGCCGAGCGGGCCTGCGTGGAAGACGCAGGGTAATCAGCATCGCGAGCAGCGACACTATACATTTCAATAGGCAATCGTTGCCCTCATTTCCGTGCGAACCGCCTCTTTGCGTACCAGTTCTCTCGCGAACCGTTTTATGCGCTAGCTTTGATGCTAACTGCTCTTCTGCAAGACGGTTTCAATGGAAATTCGGTATCGGATTGCTCGAGATGACATGCTCCAGAACATCTTTTCCAACCTGCTTGACCACCTCGAACGACAGTTCCAGTTCCTTGGCCTTTGCGGTCTTCTTGATTCCTGACCATACTGAATCGCTGCGTATGGTAACTTGCATGTTGCGTAACCGACGGCTTCAACCATCTCGTTAGCTCCATAGTTGCTCCGGTTGCTTCCGGCTACGTGACACGTGTAACAGCGCTGTCCCTTACGCCATTCCCAGCATGCGGGCCAGATTTTTGCCGGACTTTTCACTGACAAGGTGAATCCGCTGTTCCAGCACTGAAAGGTGCGCTTGCATGGTGCGAATGGCACCGTCGGCATCGCCCTTTTCGATGCATTCGACAATGCTGGTATGCTCGTCGTGCTCGCAGGATGCGTGCCCACCGGGCTCGTGCAAAGCGACGATCAGTGAGCACCGCGACAGGAGTTCTCCCAGATAGCGTTGCAATATCGAGTTATGCGACAACTCGGCGACGCGCAAATGGAAGTTGCTAGCCAATCGCGCCCAATCGGTCTGCTTGTAGGTATGCATGACCGCGTGTTCGTCGTCGAGATGACGGCGGAGCTTCGCAAGATCAGCTTTGGTCGCATTGCTTACCGCGAGCGAAAGAATTGCCGTTTCCAGCGCTTGGCGGGCCTGAAATATCTGATGCATTTCTTCCGGCGTAGGCATCGCGACAATGGCCCCGCGGTTCGGACGCAGCTCGACGATGTGGTCGTGCGCCAGCCTTTGCAGCGCCTTCTGGACCGTGGTCCGTCCGACATTGAACAGCTCGCACAGCGCGGCTTCTGGCAGCTTCGTGCCCGGCGCCAGACGCTGGCCCATCACGCTATCAAAGATCGTCTGGTAAATACGGTGTGTCAGGGCGCCTCCGGTATCGGCGCGGTCGTGTTCGGCAACGGTGGCCGGGATGCGGGGTGGCGATTTCGTCATCTTTCAACTCACCGAAGTATCAGACATTATTGATTTGCGGTTGTCTTGAGTGCGTCGAGCGCCTCGACATAATCGCAGATGGCCCCGGGAGTGGCAAACCAGATCTCGTTGCGGTCGCGCGCGCGGGACAAATGCGCCAAGGCGCGCCGTAGGTGGCGCAGGCGATAGGGTTGGCCGACCAGATACGGGTGCAGTGCGATGCCCATGACCAGTGGCTGCTGCCGGGACTGTTCCAGCATTTCATCGAAATTGTCGATGATCATCTGGGCGAAATCCTTCCCGTCCATTTGACGGGCAATGATCATGGGGATGTCGTTGACTTCCTGCGGATACGGAATCGACCACAGCGATTTTCCACTTCGCGTCTGCATACGCACCGGTTGGTCGTCGTGGGCCCAGTTCAGCGTGTAGCGATAGCCGGTCTCGGCGAGCAGATCCGGGGTTACGGAACTCTCCGATATCCATGGCGAGAGCCAGCCGGCGGGCGCCTGGCCGCTTTGCACCTGCATTCGATTGCGGCAATGCTCAAGCAGCACCCGCTCCTGGGGCTCGGGCAGCGATCCCTGCTGGCGCGCGTTGGTATGTCCATGACCGATCAGTTCGTCGCCCCGTGCGACGCAGGCGGCAATCAGATCGGGGCAGTGGTCGTAAAGAGCGGTGTTAGCCAGCACGCCTGCCGGCAGGCCGAGCGCTTCGAACAGTTCCAGGCAGCGCCACGCGCCTACGCGGTTGCCGTATTCACGCCACGCATAGTTCAGTACATCCGGTTCCGGGCAGGCTGGGCCGAGCTTCGCACCCATTCCTTCGCCAAAGGCAAAATGCTCGATATTGAAGCCGAGATAGACAGCCAGTCCGGTGCCGTTGGGCCAGCGGTAGTGCGGCCGCCTGGTGATGGCGGAGTAGGGAAAGCGGCCGTGTATGGGCAATGGTTCGAAATCGCGTGCGCTCATGATCAGGTGAATGGTCGACGTTTAGACAGTGGCAATGCCGGCGTGCGCGAGCACAGCCGAGTGGCCGGTGGAGTGGTTTGCCGGATCAGTAATCTCCGGCAGCCTGCGATATTCATTCACGCCTGCGGAAGTATTCGCTGCAGGAGCTGTTGTCGTATTGATGTTCGATGAAGGTGCGTTGCGCATCATTTTCTCCCGTAGTTGCACATTTCTTGTGCGTATGCTGCATGTTCCGGTCTCTTCAACAATACGATTGTTGCGAATGGAGACTTGTGATTGCCGACAAAACGTATCTTTCTTTGTTGCGGTGGCATAGCCTTTGCATAACTCGTGCCGGGGAGTTTTTCCTCATTTGATCTCTCAACTTGAGGAACCGTCATGACTCGTTTTATCCGCCGCGCTTTTACAGTTATCTGTGCGGCTGTTGCAGGCATTGCTTTGATGCCGGGCGCTTACGCAGCCATATCTATCAAGACCGGTCTGCCCACAGTCTTGTTGGGACAATCCGCCCGGGCAGGCACAGCGATTGATGAAATCAACCTCGGAGGCGTGACCACCGCACGCAAACTGGCTTGCGGGGAGAAAGTCACGGCAATGTTCGGCGGGCTCGAGATGCCGCTGTCGAGATCGGGAGGCTGAACAATGCTGTTATCTGCGCTGATTAGCGGCTTCAGCCTGGGAAGCATGTACGGGTTGATGGCGCTGGGTTTCTACATCACTTACGCTGTCTCCGGCACAGTCAATTTTGCCCAGGGCAGCTCCATGATGCTTGGCGCCGTATTGTGCTTTTGCTTTGCGCAGACGTTCGGCTGGCCCATGTGGTTGGCTGTCTTGCTGGCGCTGGCGCTATGCGCAGTCTACGGCCTGCTGGTCGAATTTCTGGCGGTGCGCCCGTTTGCCAGCCGCGGCTCCAACGCCTGGCTGATTTCCACGGTGGCGCTGGGCATCGTGCTGGACAATGTGGTGATGCATACTTTCGGCAAGGAGCCGCGCAGCCTCCCTTCGTCGCTGGCGCTGACGCCGATTGAAGTCGGCGGCGTCGGCCTGGGCGTATATCCGTTGCATTTGCTGATCCCGCTGCTCGGCCTTGCGTTGGCCGCTGCGCTGAATGCGGTATCGCGCCGCACCCGCTGGGGTATCGCCATGCTGGCGGTGGTGCAAAACCGCCAGGCCGCGCAGCTGATGGGAATTCCGATCAAGCGCGCCATCGCCGCCGCGTTCGCGTTGTCGACGCTGCTCGCCGGCGTCGCCGGCGTGTTGATTGCGCCGCTGTTCAACGTGAATGCCGACATGGGAACGCTGTTCGGCCTGAAGGCATTCGCCGTCGCCATCCTGGGCGGCATCACGAGCGCATGGGGCGTCATGCTCGCCGGCCTGCTGTTCGGCATCGCCGAAGCGCTTGTGACGACCTCGCTCGGTTCGGGCTACACCCAGATAATTACATTTGCTCTAGTCATCGTAGTGCTTGCAATTCGCCCCAATGGCCTGTTCGGAGGGAAAGAGGTGAAGAAAGTATGAAGAACCCATCCATTCCATTGACGGTTGCTGGCACAGGACCGCCTGCTTCCGCACCGGGGCGCCGCCTGCTCGGACTGGGCACGCCGTCCCAGCTTGCGGTTGCGGCTGTCATCCTTGCCGCAGCCTGCGGGTTGGCGCTCAGCTTGAACGGCTACTACGTTTTCGTACTGACCAGCGTCGTGCTGACCGCGATCGTCGGCATCGGCCTGAATGTACTGCTGGGACTCGCCGGACAGGTATCGTTCGGACACGTCGGCTTCTATGCGATCGGTGCCTATGTGGTCGCGATCCTCACCACGACCTTGGGCTGGAGCTTTTGGCTGGCGTGGCCGGTTGCGGCACTGGTGGCCGGTGCGTTCGGCGTGCTGCTCGCGCTGCCTGCATTGCGGGTGAAGGGGCCGTATCTGGCGATGATCACGATTGCCTTTAGCTTTATCGTGCAGCACGCCATTGTCGAGATGCGCGGCCTGACCGGCGGACAGAACGGAATCATGGGAATTGCGGCGCCTTCCTTCGGCAGCATCCCCGCAGAGCAGGGCATCGCGCTGCTGGCGCTGGCAACCGCAACGGTACTGTTCACCGTTTTTTCCCGGCTGTCGCATGGCACCTGGGGTGCGGCAATGCGGGCAGTGAAGGACAGTGAAACCGCATCGGAATCGGTCGGCCTCAATCCGCTCACCATCAAGACGGCTGCATTTGCGGTATCGGCACTGCTGGCCGGATTGGCGGGTGGACTGTTTGCGCCGCTATCGGCATTCGTGACACCGGACAGTTTCGGCTTCATGCAATCGATCCTGTTTGTGCTGGTAGTGGTGGTCGGCGGAGCAGGCTCGGTTGCCGGGCCGCTGGTCGGCGCCGTGATCGTCGGCCTACTGCCCGAGCTGCTGTCAGGGCTGGCGCAATATCGCCTGCTGTTCTTCGGCGCATTGCTGCTCGTCGTGCTGTGGATCGCACCGGAAGGCGTGGTCGGTTCGCTACGCGGCATCCTGAAACGCCGGCACGTACCGGAACGCCCTCTTGCGGCGCCTGCGGTTGCCACGGATGTCGCGCTTTCCCGCCGTCCGCGCCGCCCCCTGCGCGCCGAATCGCTCAGCATGGTCTTCGGCGGCGTGCGGGCGGTGAGCGATCTGAGCTTCGAGGTGCTGCCTGCAGCGGTCACCGGCCTGATCGGTCCGAACGGCGCAGGCAAGACCACTGTCCTCAACATGCTG
>DASYKE010000094.1:0-4375 GCA_035995725.1 Burkholderiaceae bacterium
GCCTTGCAGCGCCTTCGCAATGTCATTATTCTCGGCCGCTATCGCCTGCAACACGCCAGATGAAGACAGGCCTGAAGAAGTCTCGGGGAAATCCGAACGACTTGCGACCGAAGGAAGTGCACCGCCGGCGAGCGTAACTACCTCGACATTGCGCAAGCGCTGTTGCGCCACCCTGGCAGCCATCTTCGTTCCGCCTTCTCCGATGCCGACCAGCTTGATGGAACGCGGCGCTGAATTCGGCACATTGATGCGGTGCCGCACATCGGTAGCAGCCCGCGAGTTGCTTATCGGATTACTTATTTCCATGGATCCACGCTGCAGTGAATAGCGTCCGGCCTGCCCTCTCCGCCTACGGTGCGTAGCGCCTCGTCGACCTGGTTCAGGCCGAACAGATGCGTGCACATCTCGGCCAGCGGATAACGGCCCGATGCAATAATCTGCAACGCCATTTCCACCGATTCAAAGCTGTGCCCGAGCAAGCCTTTTATTGTCAGTCGTTTGGAAATCAGCAGATCGCTGTCGAATTCCGGAATCGGACGCCGCTTCCAGCCGCCGAGAATCACACGCCCGCGCTTGCGCGCCAGCTGAATCGCCGACACCACGGTCGCAGGCCCACCCGATGCGCAATCGATCACCAGGTCCGCCATCGTACCACCGGTAATGTCGGCCACCGTCTCCAGCAGATCCTGCTGTTCGATATCGATCGTATGGTCGGCGCCGAGTTTCCGTGCCAGTTCCAGGCGCCGCCGGTCGCTCGAAAGGCCGGTCAGAATGACGCACGCTGCGCCGGCTACCTTGGCCGCTATCACGCACGCCAGTCCCTGCTGGCCCGGGCCCTGGACTACTACCGTCTGCCCGATACCGGCGCCGCCTTGCAGGTAAGCCCATTCGATGCCATTGCCTAGCGGCAGCGCCAATGCGGCTTGCACCGCCGGCACATGGGCCGGCACCTTGTGAAATACCGCATTGGGATGCAGATACTGATACTGGCTATAGCCGCCGTACAGCGATGGCGCCATGCTGATCGGCGTGGAGCCGTAACGTATGCCGCCGAGCCGCGTATCGGTTTTTTCGCATAGCCTGAAGTCGCCGCTGTAGCAATAGTCGCAGCGGCCGCATGGCAGGTACTCTTCCAGCGCGACCCGGTCGCCTTCCTTCAGACCCCAACGTGCGGCGGCTGCCGAGCCGAGTTCCGACACGAATCCGACGGTTTCATGGCCCAGGATCAGCGGCCCCATGCGCTTGGGCCAGTTCTGATAATAAGGCCAGTCGCTGCCGCAGACGCCGCTGACTTCGACTTTCAGCATGCCGCCGTCGGCCGGCGGCATCGGCCGGGCGAACTCGCGCACCTCGGTGCGCTGGGTGTCGACGGCAACCGCTGCCAGGATCGTATTGGTCATGCAAAATCCTTCTGCTGAAACGGAGCGGACGGCGATCCACTCGCTGGATGCGGCCACGGGCCGCGCCAAGCTTTACACCGACGTGAGCGGAACGCCTTCTTTGGCAATCAATGCTTCCTTGGCAGCATCCTTGAAAGCTACGTTGGGCGGCAACACGATCGACGCCGAACGCACGCGGTGCGTGACGGGATCCAACCCTGGCGGCGGCGAACCTTTTTGCAGTGCCTGAGCCGCCTTGCGCAACCGGTGGCGCGCCATGATGATGCCATTGTCGGTGGACACCAGATTCTCCTTGCTGCGATCCGCGATCGGGCCCATGCTTTCTTGCAGCGACGAATCCTGGATTGCGATCCCTTCGATGCCGCTGTAGGTGATTTTGGCCTTCTGCGACGCACGGTCCATCAGGTAGTCGTTGTCCTTGTTCTGCACCGGAATAAAGGTGCCCGGAATCAGTTTGACGTGGATGCCGTGGCCATCTTTCATTGCCTGCACTTCCCTCTCGGTCAGATCGCGCATCGGATGGTAGTCATAGCTCCAGGACCAGCAATGTTCGTCGTCGATCGGGACCCAGAAGTGGCCGTGGATCGGGTGGTCGCCGCGCGGCGGAATCGCGGTAAAGCAAGGCATCACCCATTGTGTGATGCGCCAGTAATAATTGCCGTTTTCGGCATTGCGGCGCGCGCCGATCAGCAAGCCGCCTTCCGACTCCACCACTTCGAACTTGACCTGGAAGTCCTGCAGGTTGTATTGATTGCCCTTCGCACCTTTGAACAGCGGGTCTTTTTCCAGCGCACCGCTGTGCAGGAACGATACATGGCTCGAATCGATGCCGCCTTCCATCGCCTGCAAGTAATTACATTCCTGCAGACGCTTGGAAATGAAACGCCGTTGCGGCGTTACCATGGCAAATTCGAATTCTGGTACCGGCGGCTGCAATTCAGGCGGGCCCATATATGTCCACAAGATGCCGCCGCGTTCGACCAGCGGATAGGATTTGAGCTTGATCTTGTTACAGTAACCGCTTTCCACCGGCTCCGACGGTACCTCGACGCACTGGCCGGTGATGTCGTATTTCCAGCCGTGGTACGGACAGCGCAGGCCGCTTTCTTCATTGCGGCCGAACCACAGCGACACGCCGCGGTGCGCGCAGAATTCATCGATCAGGCCGAGACGCCCTTCGGTATCGCGAAACGCAATCATGCGCTCGGACAGCAGCTTCACGCGCACCGGCGGGCAATCCGGTTCCGGCAATTCTTCCGACATCAGCGCCGGTATCCAGTAACGGCGAAACAGGTCCCCCATCGGCGTGCCCGGGCTGGTTTGCGTCAGCAGTTCGTTTTGTTCGCGTTTTGTCATTTCAAATTTCCTCCAGTAGAGCAATAGCCAAGCAAATCCAGCGCCGATGCGACATTCGTCCGTGCGATCGGACCATTCATTCCGCACAGCGTTCTTATATGCGGAATGCTGTTCCTTTAACGGCTTTTACGATATCATTCTTGGCGTCGCGGTGTCAATGGCAGGCACTGCGCGTACGCGGTAAAATTTGCCGGCGATCATCGATAACGTATTACGACCACTACCATCATGAGTGAAACAAAAGATCTTCATCTGCTGCATCTGCTCGAACTGTGCGCAACGGCCGACGTAACTGCCGGCTGCGCCACCAAGGTTGAAAAAGACGGCCTGACGCTGGCCGTGTTCAACATTGAAAACCAGTTTTACGTGACCGACGATGCCTGTACTCACGGCCCCGGATCCCTGTCCGAAGGCTTTATCGAGGGCGATGTGATCGAATGCGATTTTCACAATGGTGCGTTCAACATCCGTACCGGCGAAGTGGTCACTCCACCGTGCATGATTCCGCTGCGGACCTATGCGGTGCATGCGGTGGACGGCAAGATCTATATCGACCCCGACCAGCCCGCGCTGACGCAAGCCCCAGGTTGCCCCAAGCTGTCTTCCAAGGGATCCTGACATCGTCGTGCGGCGGATGCAACGCATGGCAGTTGCCGCAGGCTTCAACCGCCGTGCAACACGATGAACGCGGTACCGGCCACCCCAAGGCCGGCCGCCAGCAAAACCGGTACGCTCAACTGTTCGCGTGAGCGGAAGATCACCACGGTCAGGAAAATGGTGACGAACACCTCCATCGATGAAATCAACGCTACTCGCGAAATGGTGCTGTGACTCAGTGCCATGAAATACAGCAGCTGCCCCATCGAGCTCAACACTCCGGTCGCGAACAGCCACGGACTGAATGTCGTCAGCGCGTTGCGCACCGCATGCCGGTAGCTGTCGACGAATTGGGCGGCCAGCACAAAGAAAACGGCACCGATCACCGAACCCAGCATGGTGCCGAATGCGGGATCGGGCAGCGCGATCAGACCTTGCTTGCGTGCAACATAGCCGGTAGCATAAGCGAGAGCCGACACCGGGCCATAAAAAAACCCCAGGTTGGTCAGCTTTGCCGCCCATGACCGTGCGGCCGATTCGCTGCCGGACGAGCGTGGCGTTGCACTTCCGTTGGTCGGCGTTGCACTCCCGCTGGTCGGCGCCATGGATTGCTTCAGCAGCACACCGAAGCTTGAAAATATCAGCAGCATGCCGATCATCATAATGGAATCGAACGGCTCCCCCAGCACCAGCACGCCGAGCAGCACCGAGAAAAACGGGTTGAGCCGCTTGACGGCCGAAGCCTGCACCGCGCCCAAATGCTGCACCGATGCAAACAGGAACACGCGTCCGATGAAAATCGTCAGCACGCCGGCAGCGGCAAACCACAGCATGCCGACGGCATTGACTTGCGGCCAGCCTTCACGCAGCCCGCCATAAATCCAGGCCGCGCCGGCGATGACAGCAGTCATCAGGATCGACAGGAAGGCGCCGTTGTCCTGGCTCTTGGCGCCGCGCACGATAGTCACGTTGGCAGCGGCAAAGCAGCAGGCCGACAGCAAGGCCAATGATTCTCCCACGAT